>JBQGDO010000053.1:0-2023 GCA_052039105.1 Methyloceanibacter sp. | reverse complement strand
AACCAATTTGAAAGGATTTTGCGATTCGCTTTCGTCGCCGCTATTGGCGATGGAGGCAATCATGGCTGGGAAGGAGATTGCGGTAAAGAAGTACGTTGTGAGATTGAGTGCCGAGGAACGCCAGCAGCTTGAGACGCTGATCCGCAGGGGCAAAGGCGCGGCGCGGCGGCTGCTGAAGGCACGCATCCTGTTGAAGGCCGATGTGTCTGAGGCCGGCGCAGGCTGGAGCGACAGCAAGATCATCGCGGCCTTGGATACAAGCGCCTCCATGATCTACCGCGTGCGCAAGCAGCTGGTGGAAGAGGGCTTCGTAGCGGTTTTGAGCCGCAAGCCAGGCGCGACGCCGGCCGTGCCGCGCATTTTCGACGGCGAGAAGGAGGCAAAGCTGATCGCGCTGGCCTGCTCAAAACCGCCCAAGGGACGCGTGCGCTGGACCCTGCGACTATTGGAGAACAAGGTCGTGGAACTCGGCATCGTTGATCACGCGAGCGACTCGACGATCGGCCGCACGCTTAAAAAAACCGTCTCAAGCCCCATCGCCGGCAGTGCTGGGTCATTCCGCCGAAGGCCAACAGCGCCTTCGTAGCTGCGATGGAGGACGTGCTCGCCGTCTATACGCGGCCGCGCGACCCCGACCGCCCGCTGGTCTGCCTGGATGAGACCTCCAAGCAACTCATCGCCGAGACGCGCATGCCGATCCCGATGAAACCGGGGCGGGCGGCCCGCGTCGATTATGAGTACGAGCGCAACGGCACTGCCAACCTGTTCATGCTGTTCGCGCCGCTGCAAGGTTGGCGCCACGTCAAGGTGACGGACCGCCACACCGCCATCGACTATGCCCACGTCCTGAAGGACTTGGCCGATGTCCACTTCGCGCCCGCCAAGACCATCGTGCTCATACAGGACAACCTCAATATCCACAGCAAGGCGTCTCTCTACGAGGCCTTCCCGGCCCCCGAAGCAAGACGCCTGGTCGAGCGCTTTGAATGGCACTACACGCCCAAGCACGGAAGCTGGCTTAATCTGGCGGAGTCCGAACTCGGCGTCCTCTCCGCCCAATGCCTCGACCGCCGCATCCCCGACAAGCAAACCCTCATCGACGAAATCGCCGCTTGGCAACACGAGCGCAATGCCAATCACACCGAGTCAGACTGGCACTTCACCACCAAGGATGCCCGCATTAAACTCAAGCATTTATACCCTTCAATCTGACTGAATCAGGCGACTAGCCTGCGGGCTGCCGCCCGAACCTCGGCTATTTCCTGCACAGCGGCGGGGTAGTCGACGTTGCCGATGATCGCCAAACGGCGCAGATCGGGGAGAACTTCGCGCACAAGTTCGAGCCGCTTGCCGACAGCGTCGGAGGCCTGCATCGACAAACCGGTGGCGTTGCCGCCGGGACGGGCCAGGCTCGCGACTAGGCCGCCGCCGAGCGGGTCCGTGGCCGCCGCGAAGACAATGGGAATGGCCGACGTGACCTGCTTTGCGGCGAGGGCACCGCTTCCCACGGTGACGATGACATCCACCTTGAGCCGGACGAACTCGGCTGCGATCTCGGCAAGGCGCTCGTTGCGTCCCTCGGCCCAACGATACTCGATCACCACCGTGCGCCCCTCGATCCAACCAAGTTCCCCCAATCGCCGCACGAAGGCAGTAGTCCAATGGTTCCAGTTGTAAGACGTGCTCGCTCCCAGGAACCAGATTGTCGGCAACGTCTTGCCCTGCTGCCCGCGCGCCGACAGTGGCCACGCCACCGCGCCACCAAGCGCCGCAACGAACGTCCGGCGGTTCATTCGATCACCTCATCGGCGCGGGCGAGCAGGGTTGGCGGAATATGCTACGCGAGGTGCTGACGCCCTGCCGGGGTCTAAGGCCACATCACGTGCAAAAGGATCGCATCGGAACCTGGGAGGTCTCGTGTCTGGCCGTCGTCCTGTGCCGCGTACGGCGGTCCGCATCGGGAAGGCGAGGAGCCGTAGCCGATGATGCACGGGCACGAGAAGTCGGACCCGCCATAGTAGCT
>JBQGDO010000052.1:0-1909 GCA_052039105.1 Methyloceanibacter sp. | reverse complement strand
AAGCCCGCCGAATCAGCGCTTTCAGGGACTGCGTTTCGCCATGACCTATGTCGTGACCGACAACTGCATCAAGTGCAAATACATGGACTGCGTCGAGGTCTGCCCGGTGGATTGCTTCTACGAGGGCGAGAACATGCTGGTCATCCACCCCGACGAATGCATCGACTGCGGCGTATGCGAGCCGGAATGTCCGATCGATGCGATCAAGCCGGATACCGAGCCGGGACTCGAGAAGTGGCTCGAGGTCAACGCAGAATATGCCGGTGTTTGGCCCAATATTACCCAGAAGAAGCCGCCACCGCCCGATGCCAAATCCTTTGAAGACCAGCCGGATAAGTTCGAGAAGTTCTTCTCGCCCGAGCCTGGCGAGGGCGATTGATCCAAGTTCTGGCCGCCGAATTCTGGTATGGAGCACCTCATTAACCAGCGCTTCACTGTGCTGATCCCATCGCGCTCCTGCGGCGTTCTGTTTCCGGTAAGCCCCTTTAAAAAAGGGTGAATTCGTGTTATATCGCTCTGGATGTTGAAAAACCTGTCCGGACAACCGAAGCCGAGCCCTTGAGCTCGGATATTTTTTCGCCTTTGCAACTTCTATAGGCAAGACGCGCGGAAGGATCACCCTTCGTGGCTGCGGCACGAACGGGGTTGCCGGATTTTTAGATTGGAGAATGGCAATGGCGAGTCCGAAGAAGCCTGCGGCGAAAAAGCTGAAATTCAAGGCCAACGAATATGTCGTCTACCCGGCCCATGGCGTTGGCAAGATTGTCAGCATCGAGGAGCAGGAGATCGCCGGGCTCAAGCTTGAGCTGTATGTCATCGATTTCGACAAGGAGAAGATGCGGCTGCGCGTGCCGACCTCCAAATGCGAATCGGTCGGCATGCGCAAGCTTGCCGACAAGCCGCTGATCGAGGAGGCCATGAAGGTCCTGAAGGGCCGTGCCCGCATCAAGCGGACCATGTGGTCGAGGCGCGCTCAGGAATATGAGGCCAAGATCAATTCCGGTGATCTGATCGCCGTCGCCGAGGTGGTGCGCGACCTGTTCCGTTCCGAGCGTCAGCCCGAGCAGTCCTATTCCGAGCGCCCGCTTTATGAGGCGGCGCTCGACCGCATGGCCCGCGAGATCTCGGCGGTGCGGCGCATCGAGGAGGCGACCGCGGTGGCCGAGAGCGAGAGCGTGCTGGAGAAATTCTCCCGCCGCGGCGAGAAGAGCGACGAGAGCGCTGCGGAGCGCGCCGCCTGAGGCCCGCCACCGCCCCGAGCGCTCATTGTTCAATCGGCGCTCGGGCCCGAATTCACGGTGCTGGAGTTCGAGGCGAGCACGCGGACGTCCAAGGATGCTGCGGCCGCTCTCGGCTGCTCCGTCGCCGAGATCGCCAAATCACTAATTTTCAAGGCCGCCGACGGCCGTCCCGTCCTGGTCATCGCCTCGGGCGTCAACCGGGTTGACGAGGCAAGGTTGCGTGACCTCCTCGGCCAGGCGATCGGCCGCGCCGATGCCGAGTTCGTGCGCAACGCCACCGGCTTCGCCATTGGCGGCGTGCCGCCGGTCGGCCACGCCTTGAAGCCGATTGTGGTGATCGACCGCGATCTCCTGCAATTTGCTGAAATTTGGGCCGCCGCTGGTACCCCCAATGCCGTCTTCCGGCTCACACCTGAGGATCTTGCCCGCCTGACCGGCGGCCGCATCGCCGATATTGCCCTCTCAGCCGCCCAGCCGGTATAAGCGACAGGCTCGTCGCCAAACCGGCCGGCCCCGTAGCTCAGCAGGATAGAGCACCAGATTCCTAATCTGGGGGTCACACGTTCGAATCGTGTCGGGGTCACCAACAAAATCAAATGCTTACGTCTACCATATTTTTGCCACTTTTGGACAAATAAGCAAATAGTAAGCGCATCGATGTATATCCG
>JBQGDO010000051.1:0-21787 GCA_052039105.1 Methyloceanibacter sp. | reverse complement strand
GAGCGAGCTGGCAAGCGCCGCGCGCGCACCATTCCCCGATGCGACCGAGCCCTCGGGCGATCTCTCCGAGGCCGTGGACCGGTTCCTCGGCGATTATTTCGTGAGCTTCGGCCAGGAGCTGCCGCCGGCTGGTCTCTACACGAGGATCTTGCGCAAAGTGGAGCTCCCCCTGATCACTGCGGCACTGGCCGCAACCAGGGGCAACCAAATTCGCGCGGCCGACCTCCTGGGTCTCAATCGCAACACCCTGCGCAAGAAGATCCGCGATCTCGGTATCAGGGTCCTCCGCACGCCGGGAACCTGAAATTCTCCCAACTCATTGATTTAGCTCACATTCTATTGGATCGGGCCGCGCTGGCCGCATGGCCTGGTGCACATTTCGTTAACCAATGGATTGTCGCCAAAGCGCCACATTGTGATTTTATTGCATCATTCCAAGACGGACGCTCCCAAGACAAAGGACTAGGACGCAAGGGTTCTCGCAGGGAGAGCAGGGGAATGCGTTCAGAGGCGTTTTCCAACTGTTGCAGGCGGCAGCCTCGCGCCGCACCGCAGGCGCCGATCCCATGACCCAGGACCACGGCGATAGGGATGGAAGGGCGCTGACCCCCCAGGACCCGTTGCCCGACGGCAATCGCAGCCGTAACCGTCTGGTTTTCACCCTCGGCCTTATCACCGTCGTGCTCGCGCTGTGCTCGGGCCTCGCCACCTATTTCATCCTGACCGGACTCACCCCAATCGTGCCTACGCACCGCGTGGTCGTTGGGGTGCTTCTCATCAATCTCGTGCTTGTGCTGGCGATGATCGTGCTCATCGCTTGGCAGGTGACGGGACTGTGGCTTGCGCGCCGCAGGCAGGCCGCTGGTGCCCAGCTCCATGTTCGAATCGTCAGCCTGTTCAGCGTGATCGCCGTCGTGCCGGCGATTCTGCTTGCGGTGTTTGCTTCGATCTCGCTCGATCGCGGTCTCGATCACTGGTTCTCGGATCGGACCAAGTCGATCATCCAGAACTCGATCGACGTCGCCACCGCCTATCTGCAAGAGCACGGCCAAGTGATCCGTGCGGACACGGTCGGCATGGCCAGGGACATTGACGCCGCAGTCGAGCTCGTGAAATCGCAGCCGCAAGGCTTTGCCAGCTTCCTCAATGCGCAGGCCGCCATCAGGGCGCTTCCCGTTGCCTATCTCATCGACGGCGAGGGCAAGGTTCTCGCCACCGCCGCCACGATACCCAACACGCCCTATCGGGCACCGCCGAAAGAGGCGATGGACCTCGCCAAGCAGGGGCAGGTGATCGTCATCGCTCCAGGTCAGACCAGCATGGTCGGCGCCATCAAGAGTCTGGAGAATTTCAGCGACACCTATCTTTATGTGATCCGCCCGGTGAACGCGCGCGTGCTGCAGCAATTGCGCGCGACCCGCGCCAGCGTCGCCGAATATCAGCGGCTCGAGCAGCGCCGCGCCGGCGTGCAGGTGGCCTTTGGGTTGATGTATGTGGCGATCGCGCTGACGCTTTTGCTCGCCGCCATCTGGATCGGCATGTGGTTCGCCAATCGCTTGGTAGCACCGATCCGCCAGTTGATGGGCGCCGCGCAGCAGATCTCGCAAGGCAATCTCGCCGTGAATGTCGATGTGAAGCCCGCCGACGGCGATCTCGCCGTGCTCGGCTCGACCTTCAACACCATGACCTCGGAACTCAAGAGCCAGCGCGACGAACTGGTCGGCGCCAATACGAAGCTCGATGAGCGCCGCCGCTTCATGGAGGCGGTGCTGTCAGGTGTCACCGCGGGCGTCGTAGGCGTCGACGCCGAGGGGATCGTCACCCTGGTGAACCGTTCGGCGGAGACTTTGCTCGAAATGAAGGAAACCGACCTGAAGGGCAAGCTGCTTGCCAAGGCGGTTCCGGAATTCGCGTCCGTGCTGAAGCGGGCCCAGAAGCAAGGGAGGCGCCTGATCACCGACCAGATCACTTTGCGCCGGCACGGATCGGAGCGGAATTTCGCCGTGCGTGTCACCAGCGAAGGTCAAGACCACAAGACGGAAGGCTTCGTCGTGACCTTCGACGACATGACCGAGCTGGTCAGCGCCCAGCGCTCGACCGCCTGGGCCGACGTCGCGCGCCGCATCGCCCATGAGATCAAGAATCCGCTGACACCCATCCAACTTTCGGCCGAGCGCATCCGCCGCAAATACGGCGACTCCATTACCAAGGACCGGGAAGTGTTCGACCAATGCACCGACACGATCATCCGCCAGGTGTCGGACATCGGCCGCATGGTAGACGAATTCTCGGCCTTCGCCCGCATGCCGAAACCGGTAATGGAGCGCCACGACGTGCGGGAGATCGTGCGCGAGGCAGTGTTTTTGTTCCAGGTTTCCCGGTCGGAGATCGCCTTCGAGCTCGATCTCCCGGAGAGGCCGGTCATGGCGCTGTCGGATCGCCGCCTGCTCGCTCAGGCGGTAACGAATCTGGTCAAGAACGCGAGCGAAGCCATCGATTCCGCGGTCGAGACCGACCCAGCGCGTGCCGGCAAGGGGCGCATTCTCGCCAAGGTGCGCGGCAAGGGCGACCGCGTGCAGATCACGGTCGTCGACAATGGTTGCGGCCTACCCAAGGAGAATCGCGAGCGGCTGGTCGAGCCTTACATGACCACGCGCGAGAAGGGCACGGGGCTCGGTCTCGCTATCGTGCAGCGTATCGTCGAGCAACATGGCGGCACCCTCACGCTCGCCGATGCGCCGAAGCGGAACGGCAAGATGGAAGGCGCCTCGGTGCGCATCGATCTGCCGGTCGGAGACAGAGAGGAGGCAAGCGCGACGGAGCCGGAAACGCCGGCTGAAGCGGGCAGCACCGAACGCGCCGACGAGGAAGAGGGAGTAACCCATGGCGTCTGATATTCTGGTCGTCGACGACGAAACCGATATCCGGGAACTGATCTCGGGCATCCTGGAAGATGAAGGCCATTCGACCCGGCTCGCCAAGGACAGTGACGAGACCTTGCAGGCCATCGAGGAGCGGCGGCCTTCGCTCGTGATTCTCGACATTTGGCTGCAAGGCTCCAAGCTCGATGGGCTCGAGCTGCTCGACCGCATCAAGAAGGCGCATCCCGACCTCCCCGTCATCATCATCAGCGGCCACGGCAACATCGAGACTGCGGTCGCCGCAATCAAGCGCGGCGCCTACGACTATATCGAGAAGCCATTCAAGGCCGATCGTCTGGTGCTGCTCACCACCCGCGCGTTGGAAGCCTCGCGGTTGAAGCGCGAGAACCGCGAATTGCGCGAGCGGAGCAGCTATTCCTTCGAGATGATCGGCCGCTCGGCCGCCATCAATCAGCTTCGCCAGGCGATCGACAAGGTGGCGCCCACCAATAGCCGCGTGCTGATCACCGGACCGTCCGGCTGCGGCAAGGAGCTCGCCGCGCGCGTCATGCACGCGAAATCGGCGCGCGCCGAAGGTCCGTTCGTGGTGCTGAACGCCGCCGCCATGGTGCCGGACCGCATGGAGCTCGAGCTGTTCGGCACGGAGGAGGGAGTCACTTCGGGTCCGCGCAAGGTGGGCGCACTGGAGGAAGCGCATAACGGCACCCTCTATATCGACGAGGTGGCCGACATGCCGCTCGAGACCCAAGCCAAGATTCTTCGCGTGCTGGTCGAGCAGCGCTTCCAGCGGCTCGGCGGCGGACCCAAGGTGCATGTCGATGTGCGCGTGGTGTCATCCACCAGCCATGACCTGCAGAAGGAGATGTCCGCCGGACGCCTGCGCGAGGATCTCTATCACCGCCTCAACGTGGTGCCGGTCAAGGTTCCGGGCCTTTCCGAGCGGCGCGAAGACGTTCCGGAGCTCGTGCGCTATTTCGTGCAGACCATCTCGATCGCCTCCGGGCTGCCGCCGCGGCGCATCGGCGAGGACGCCATGGCTGTGCTGCAATCGCACGACTGGCCGGGCAATGTCAGGCAATTGCGCAACAATATCGAGCGGCTGATGATTCTCGTGGGCGGCGACCCCGATTCGATCATCACCGCCGAGATGCTGCCCGACGAAATCATCTCGCCCGTGCCATTGTCGCCCAATGGGGCAGGGGGCGAACATCTGATGTCGCTGCCCTTGCGCGATGCCCGCGAGATCTTCGAACGCGAATATCTGCTCGCCCAGGTCAACCGTTTCGGCGGCAATATCTCGCGCACGGCCGAGTTTGTCGGCATGGAACGGTCGGCGCTGCACCGCAAATTGCGGGCGCTCGGGGTCAGTTCCAACGAGCGCAGCCCGGTGCTCCGCTAAGTAAGTCTTGGACTTTCTGGGGTTAATGGGGCATCTCGAAAGCCGTTTAGCATCAGGCCCCTTGCAGGAGAGCCGTTTAATCGCGTCTAATACGCCTTCAAGGCCGGCTTGGGCGAGAGTCCGGCCAACAACAGCGTAAGCGTGGACCAAAGGGACGGGGAAGCCCATGGCGACAGAACGCGCGCAAAGTCTTCAAGACACGTTTCTCAACCATGTTCGCAAGAACAAGACACCGCTGACCATCTTTCTCGTGAACGGTGTGAAGCTCCAAGGCGTTGTAACTTGGTTCGACAATTTTTGCGTCCTCCTGCGCCGGGACGGACATTCGCAGCTCGTCTACAAGCACGCGATTTCGACCATCATGCCAGGTCAGCCCATCCAGCTCGCAGAGATCACCGACGCGGAAGGTGCGGCCGAGTAATTGCGTCCGACTGACCCGAAAGAGCTGAAGCGTAGGAAGGGGCGGCCCCGCCGCGAGGCAGGTCTGACCCGCGCTCGGGGGCGCGTCAATGCCGTCGTCCTGCTGCCCGTGCTCGGCAGGAAGCGGGGGAAGGCGTTACGCGCCACGCCGAGCCGGGCCTTGGAACGCACGCCGCAGGCCCGACTCGAGGAAGCAGTGGGGCTCGCCGCAGCAATCGATCTTGATGTGGTGGCAAGCGGCGTCGTGCCGGTGCCCGAACCGCGCCCGGCCACCTTGTTCGGAGCGGGCAAGGTCGAGGAGCTCAAGGGGCTTGTGCGCGCCGAGGAGGCGTCGCTCGTCATTGTCGACCATCCACTCACGCCGGTGCAGCAGCGCAATCTCGAGACAGCGTGGGACGTCAAGGTGCTCGACCGCACCGGACTGATCCTTGAAATTTTCGGCGAGCGCGCCAGGACGCGGGAAGGGCGCCTGCAAGTCGAGCTCGCCCATCTCGTCTATCAGAAGAGCCGGTTGGTCCGGTCGTGGACGCATCTCGAGCGTCAGCGCGGCGGCTTCGGCTTCCTCGGCGGTCCCGGCGAGACCCAGATCGAAGCCGATCGCCGCATTATCGGCGAGCGCATCGACAACATCCGCAAGGAGCTCGAGCATGTGCGCCAGACGCGCGCGTTGCACCGCAAATCGCGCCAGCGCGTGCCTTATCCGTCGGTCGCCTTGGTGGGCTACACCAATGCCGGTAAGTCGACCTTGTTCAACGCATTGACCGGCGCGGCGGTGTTTGCCGAGGATACGCTGTTCGCCACGCTTGATCCGACCATTAGGGCGCTGCCGCTTCCCGGCGGGTCGAAGGCCGTGGTCTCCGACACGGTGGGATTCATCTCCGATCTTCCCACCACCTTGATCGCCGCCTTCCGTGCCACCTTGGAGGAGGTGCAGGAGGCCGAGCTGATCTTACATGTGCGCGATGTCGCCGACGAGGCGAGCGCAAGCCAGCGCGCAGACGTTAACACCGTTTTGCGCGAGCTCGATATCGATGCCGAAGCTGAGCCGGAGCGCCTGCTCGAAGTCTGGAACAAGGCCGACCTTCTCGACGAGGTCGCCTTAGGGCGCGTGGAGAGCGAGGCGCGCCGCGCCGGCGCCGTCGTCGTCTCGGCCACAACCGGCCTTGGCCTCGAAGCGTTGCGCGCCGAGATCGAGCGCAGGCTCAATCTGAAGCGCGAGACGATTGAAATCTCGCTCAAACCAGATGAAGGCTCGCTGTCGAACTGGATTTACGAGAATTGCGAGGTCGTGGCACGCAAGCCACTCGGCGAGGGCATCACCGCCTTGCGGATTCGGGTGGCGCCCGAGAAGCGCGAGAAGCTCGCCCGCCTCGCCGGTCCGGCGCGGCTACGCCTCGCCGCGGAATAGGCGAAGCTCAGTCCTTCTCGGCAGCCTTCGCCTCGTCCCAGAGCTGATCCATCTCTTCCAGGGTAGCGTCCTCAGGCCTCCGACCATCCTTCGCAAGCGCCGCCTCGATGCTCTTGAAACGGCGGGTGAATTTAGCGTTGGCGTCGCGCAACGCGGTCTCCGGATCGACCTTCAGGTGCCGGGCGAGATTCGCCATCACGAAGAGCAGGTCGCCAAACTCTTCTGCGACGCGCTTCGTGCCGCTTTCATCCTTGTTTGCGATTGCGTTCTTGAGCTCCGCGATCTCTTCCTCCGCCTTCTCGATGACCGGGGCCAGACTTGGCCAATCGAAGCCAACTTCCGCGGCGCGCTTTTGCAGTTTCACGGCGCGCGTCAGGGCAGGGAGCGCCTGCGGCACGTCAACTAACAGCGAGGCCCCTGAACCGGCGTGCTGGGCCCTTTCCTCCGCCTTGATGCGGTGCCAAAGATCCTTGGTGAGGAACTCCTCGCGGCTCGCATCGCCGAAGACATGCGGATGGCGGCGGATCATCTTGCGGGCGATCGCGTCGACGACGTCATCGAACGCGAAGCGCCGCTCTTCGGAAGCCATTTGCGCGTGATAGACCACCTGGAGGAGGAGGTCGCCAAGCTCGTCCTGGAGCGCCTCGAAATCCTCGCGGGCGATCGCATCCGCGACCTCGTAGGCCTCTTCGATCGTGTACGGAGCGATGGTCACGAAGCTTTGCTCGATATCCCACGGACAGCCCGTGTCCTTATCGCGCAGCCGCGCCATGACGGCGAGCAGGTCGCCGAGCGTGTAGCGCTTGCCAAGCGATTCAGGCATCGCTAGCCCGCATCGAGCGGCGATCACCGGCGCACCGCAGACCGCCAATTTCCAACGTCAAATCAAGGGGGTGGCGGATTAACGTCATTTCTGCCCCATATCCCCGATTCGCATAAGGTATATTATGGAAAATTTATCTGGCCCTGGGCTTGAGGGTCGCGGCGCCAATTCCGCACACCACTCGAGGCGTCAGTGCCGCTCGTAATGATCGGCGATCAGCCGGTCGAGCAAACGCACGCCGAAACCCGATCCCCAGCTTCGATTGATCTCGCTGTCCACTGCCGACATGGCGGTGCCCGCAATGTCGAGATGCGCCCAAGGCGTTCCCTCCTTGATGAAGCGCTGAAGGAACTGCGCGGCGGAGATCGAGCCGCCCCACTTCCCTCCAGTGTTCTTCATGTCGGCGATCTTGGAGTCGATCTGCTTGTCGTATTTCGGCCCGAGCGGCAGCCGCCACAGTTTCTCGCCCGTGGCCGTGCCGGCGGCGATGAGATCGCTGGCCAGTTTGTCGTTGTTGCTGAACAGCCCGGCGTGCTCCTTGCCGAGCGCCACCATGACCGCGCCAGTTAACGTGGCGAGGTTGATCACCGCCTTCGGCTTGAAGCGCTCCTGCGCGTACCAAAGGCAATCGCCGAGCACCATGCGCCCCTCGGCATCGGTATTCAGCACTTCGATGGTTTGTCCGGACATGGATGTTACGACGTCGCCGGGACGCTGCGCACTGCCGCTCGGCATGTTTTCGACGAGCCCGATAACGCCGACCGCGTTGATCTTTGCCTTGCGCGCGGCAAGCTCGTGCATCAGCCCGACGACGCAGGCCGCGCCTGCCATGTCGCCTTTCATGTCCTCCATGCCGGCGGCGGGCTTGAGCGAGATACCGCCAGTGTCGAAGGTTACGCCTTTGCCGACGATGGCGATCGGCTCGCCGCCCTTGGCGCCGGCCCCTTTCCACTGCATCACCACGACCTGGCTCGGCCGCGCGCTACCCTGACCGACCGCGAGCAGCGCGTTCATGCCAAGCTTCTTCAGCGCGGCGGGCCCTAGCACCTCGACCTGCACACCGAGCTTGGTGAGTGCCTTGGCGCGCGCGGCAAACTCGGCAGGCCCCAAGATGTTGGCCGGCTCGTTAACGAGGTCGCGGGCAAACGTCACGCCCTCGGCAATGGCGCGCGCCGGCGCGAAGGCTCCCGTCGCCGCTTTCGGATCGGGGCAGTGAACGACGATCTTCTTCAGTGAGCGATCATTGGCACTTGGGGCGCTGTCCTTCTTGCGGCTCTTGGTTTTGTATTTCTTGAAGGTGTAGCCGCGCAAAAGCGCACCAAGCGCGAAGTTCGCGACGTCAGACGCCGCGACATCGCCAGTATTCGTCTCGAGGAAGATATGCGCCGACGGCGCCTCTTTGCCGGTGACGAGTCCCCTCACCGTGCCGCCGAGATTGAGCCAGTCCTCCGCGCTGTATGTGCCCGGCTTGTCGAGACCTACCAAGACGATTCGCACCGCTTTCAGACCTTGCGGCGCGATTAGGTCGACACTCTGCTCCTTCTTGCCTTTGAAGCCGGTGATCTCGGCAGCCTTCGACAGCAACCCCTTCGTCTTCTTGTCGAGATCTTGCGCGGCGGGCGTCAACTTTCGCCCCTCCTCGGCGAAAACCACGACGACACCCTCTGCCGGCGCGGTCTTGCTGGCAAAGGAAAGGCTGGTCTGGTCGCTCACGGATAAAAACTCCTCACCGCCTCGGGCCCTTCGTCGGCTTTCGGCAATCAATGGGCCAAGCACCTCCGGCCATCGGCCGAAAGCACTGACTGATGCAGTCCTGCAACAGCTTCAGGAAATAACGGCGAGACTAGGTAAATGCTGTCTGGAGTGAAAGCAAGCCATTCCAAAAACGCCGAAATTCCGCCATCTTAGGCTGGTGGGAATCATGTTTGGCTCCAGGGGGTTGGCGATGGTTCGAGCAGCGTCGTCAAGGGAGTCGAACGGGGGATCTGCAAGGCGGCAATGACGCTTTTCGGCCGATATATGTTTCGGCAGGTGACGAATGCGTTCCTCGTCATCCTGTTGACCCTGACGCTTGTCGTCTGGCTGGCTACGGCCCTGAAAGAATTGAATTTAATCACCTCGCAGGGCCAGGGCATCCTGCTCTTCATGCAGATGACGATGCTCAGCCTGCCGAGCCTCATGGCGCTGATCGCCCCCAACGCCATGCTCATGGCCGCGCTCTACACGCTCGACCGGATGAATGGCGACAGCGAACTGATCGTCATGACGGCGTCCGGAGCGCCGGTTTGGAGGATCGGAGCCCCTCTCCTCGCCCTGGCCTCCCTCGTCTCGATCGGCATTCTCCTCGCCAATCTGATCATCACCCCTGCCAGCATGCGCGCCCTGCGCAGCTTCGTGACCCAAGTGCGCGCCGACCTGATCTCGCAAGTCCTTCAACCAGGCCGCTTTTCCAGCCCGGAGAAGGGTCTGACCTTCCATATCCGCGACCGCTCCCTGAATGGGGATCTGCTCGGCCTGCTGGTCCATGATGGGCGCGACGACAACCAAGTGATGAGCTACCTGGCCGAGCGCGGCCGCATCATCACCAACGACGAAGGCTCGTATCTCGTCATGCTCGACGGCTACGTCCAGCGTTTCCGCAGCAATGATAAAGACAAAGACGTGCAAATCGTCGCCTTCGACCAGAATATGCTCGATCTTTCGGAGTTCAGCCCAAAAGATAACAGCGGGAAAGACATCCGGCCGCGCGAGATGTACCTGGGCGATCTTCTAAGCCCCGACATGACAAACAGGGCGGTTCAGCGTGAATACGGCCAGATTCGCTCCGAGCTGCATGAGCGCTTCGCTACCCCGCTCTACCCCCTGGTTTTCACCTTTATCGCCATCGCCTTTCTCGGCCATGCGCGCACCACCCGGGAGGCCCGTTGGGCGCAGATTATCGCGGCTTTCGGCATCGCCGTCGGGTTGAGGGTTGCGGGGCTCACGGCCGGCAACCTCTCGGCTCTGAACGCGTGGGCCGTGGGGCTTGTGTATGCTCTTCCGCTGGGGGCGATTCTCGTTGCGGCCTGGACGGCGCACGTTAGAATGAGCCCAGAATTGCGGTCCAGACTGAGCTTCGAGCTCAAGTTCCCAAAAAAGATAATGATTTGGGCCGGCAGAGGGATGCAAACGACGTGAGAGCGCAGATGCCAGGCATCAGTGCAACGGGAACTCTTGCGCGCTATTTCTCGCGTCGCTTCCTACTGGCCATGATGGCCATGTTCCTGGTCTGTTGCGTCCTCATCTTTTTCGTCGATTTCATCGAGATGTTGCGTCGCGCCGGCAACTATTCCAGCGACGTTCCGGGCCTCCTGCTCGCCTACATGACCTTGCTGCGCCTGCCCTCGTTCTCCGAACTGGTTCTCCCCTTCGCCGTCTTGATCGGCACCATCGGCGTGTTCCTGATGCTGAGCCGATCGTCGGAGCTTGTCGTGCTGCGCGCCGCCGGCATTTCCGTCTGGCAGTTCACCTTGCCGGCGATGCTCGTCGCCTTCCTGCTCGGGATCGCCTTCGTGCTGCTCTACAATCCGATCGCCGC
The DNA here is from genome assembly GCA_052039105.1 of Methyloceanibacter sp. Taxonomy (GTDB): domain Bacteria; phylum Pseudomonadota; class Alphaproteobacteria; order Rhizobiales; family Methyloligellaceae; genus Methyloceanibacter. The sequence goes on along the minus strand of JBQGDO010000051.1, from coordinate 11,278 downwards.
AGTAGCGCGTGGCGAGGCGGAGCGGCTTTACGCCGCCGCGTTCGGACGCGGCGAGACCTTGCTCAAGACCAAAAATGCCGGAGCGTGGTTGCGCGAGGATGGAACCGACGGACCGTCGGTCATTCATGCCGACGACGTGCTCAATCAGGGTCTCGAGCTCAAGGATGTCACCATCTTCCAATACGACCGCGAGCATGCTCTCACCGAGCGCATTGAAGCAAAGCGCGCGCTGCTCAAGGACGGCCGTTGGGAGCTCAGCAATGCCTGGGTTAGCGCGGTCGGCCAGGAGACCGCCTTCTACGAGCACTACCTGGTCAGCACCTATCTCACCCCCACCCAAGTCCGCGACAGTCTCGGCACGGTGTTCTCGATCTCGTTCTGGGATTTGCCGAACTTCATCCAGATCGCCGAGCGCGCCGGCCTCCCCGCCACACAATACCGCGTGCAGTATCAATTGCTGCTGTCGCGACCCTTCCTGCTCGTGACCATGGTGTTGATCGCGGCAACCTGCTCACTCAGGGGATTCCGCTTCGGCAATGTTCAGATCAACGCCGTGCTTGGCCTAGCCGCAGGCTTCACCTTCTTCGTCTTGTCCGAAGTCTCGCGCAACTTCGCCATGGCCGGGCTGACGACCGCCGCGGCCGCCGCTTGGGTCCCGGTCCTCATCGCGGCGTCGCTCGCGCTCACCGTGCTTCTCTACAAAGAGGACGGGTGATGGTCGGCACGCGCGCAAGATCGATGACGATGCGCCGGGCTCTGCCCGGCCTTGCCGCGTCTATGGGACGCGCGGCGGGCAGTCTCCGCGCGCCCTTGTTTGCGGCCTTTTTTGCCGCGTTTGCCGCCGCCTTCCTTCCCTGGCAATCGGCCTTCGGCCAAGCACAGACCTCGCTCGAACAGATCATCAAGCCGCCGAAAGTCGACACTTCGGAGCCGATGCTGCTGCAAGCCGACGAGATGATCTACGACAACGAGAACGCGAAGATCACGGCCGAGGGCAATGTCGAGCTTTACTACGGCAACTACACGCTGCTCGCCGATCGCGTCGTCTATGACCGCAACTCAAACACGCTCGCTGCCGAGGGCAATGTGCGCATCAAGGATCCCGACGGCGCGGTGATCACTGCCGATCAGATCACCCTCACCGACGACTTCCGCGACGGCTTTATCGACGCTCTGAAGCTCGTCACCAAGGACGACACCCGCATCGTCGCGCAGTCGGCTTCGCGTGAAGCGGGCAACATCACCGTGTTCGAGAAGGGCTGGTTCACGCCTTGCAAACTCTGCGAGGACAAGCCGAACAAGCCGCCGACCTGGCGCATCCGCGCCGGCAAGATCACGCATAAGCGGGACGAGGCGAAGATCACCTATCGCAATGCCTTCTTCGACTTCCTCGGCGTGCCGGTGATCTACGTGCCCTGGTTCCAGATGGCCGATCCGACGGTGAAGCGGAAGTCCGGCTTCCTCATTCCGAGCTACAGCCACTCGGGACAGTTGGGAAACACGGTGCAGGTCCCCTACTACTTCGCCCTTTCCGACAACTACGACTTCACCTTCGCGCCGATGTGGACCGAGAAGGCGGGCACCTTGCTCGTGGGTGACTGGCGCCACCGTCTGGCCAGCGGCGGCTATCGTGTCGAGCTCGCGGGCGTTTGGGACAAGGGCACGTTTGAAAGTCCGACGGACGGCGATTTCCGCGGTAGCATCAAGACGCTGGGCAAATTCTCGCTCAACCCCTATTGGAGTTGGGGCTGGGATATTCTCGCCGAGACCGACGAAACCTTCCGCCGCTTCTATAACCTCGATAGCCGGCTGAAGACCGACCGCATCTCCACGGTCTATCTGGAGGGCCTGCACGACCGGAACTACGCGTCGATGCGGTTCTACAACACGCAGAGCCTGCTCTTCTCCGACGAGCCGTTCTCGGACGCGACGGTCTACCCGATCATCGACTACGACTACATCGTCAACCGTCCGATCCTCGGCGGCGAGCTCAGCTTCACCTCGAACGCGATGGTGTTCCATAACCAGGATGGCATCGACTCGAACCGGCTGATAACGCAGGCCAATTGGCGGCGGCAGCTGATCGATCCTATCGGGCAGGTCTTCACCCCGTTTGCCCAGTTGCGTGGCGATATCTATGGCGTGAGCGGCTTCGACAATCAGGGGCTCGACGGATCCGAGGATTTCGCCAACGACAACAATCCGGACGAAGGCGCCATCCTGCGCGGCAATGCCGTCGCCGGCCTCGAATATCGTTATCCGTTCGTGGCGAGTACCGGCAGCGTCACCCATGTGTTGGAGCCCATCGGTCAGATCATCGCCAGGCCGAGCTCTGTGGGCGACCAGCAGGACATCCCCAACGAGGACGCTCTGAGCCTCGTCTTCGACGACACGTTGCTGTTCGAGATCGACAAGTTCTCGGGCTATGACCGCATCGAAACCGGCACCCGCGCCAATGTGGGCGCGCGCTACACCGCACAGTTGGCAACAGGCGCCTATGGGCGCGCCGTGTTCGGCCAGAGCTATCAGATTGCCGGAGAGAACGAATACGACACCGACTTCTATCGGACGAGCGGCCTAGCCACCGATGACTCGGACTATGTGGGCGGTCTCTACATCCAAGCCAATGCCTATCTTGGCTTCTCGGCGCAGTCGCGCTTCGACAACGAGAACTTCGATATTCAACGCACCGACCTCAGCTCGTGGGGACGCTACGGTCCAGCGAGAGTCAAGGTGAACTATGCCGACGTGGTCGGCGAGCCCGGTCTCGCCGGGGGCGAGTCGCGGGAGGAAATCGTTACGGCCGGCGTGCTTTCCATCACTGAGACTTGGGCTCTGCTGGGCAACTTCCGTTACGACATCGAATTGGAGCAGACCATTACCGACGGTCTCGGCCTGCGTTATCAGGACGACTGCTTCATGTTCGATGTGACCTATCAGCGTTCTTTCATTCGCGATCAGGACATCGAGCCTGATGAGCGATTCCTCGTGAATCTCACCTTGAAATATCTGGGCACCTATCAGCTATCGACCGAGGCGACCGGCGTCTTCAGCGCAGCCGGGTCCGATACCAACGATTAGGCGAGCGAGCGATGCGCGAGTACAGCGAGCATCCAATATTGACCGCCCTGCTCGGCTGCTTCGGCGCGTTGAACCGCCGTGGCACGCGCGCGTTGGCGCTTCTCGCTGTTGCCGTGCTCGTTTACGGCGCAGCCATTGCCTGGGCTCAAGAAGCATCCATCAAAGTTCTCGTCAACGACGCGCCGATTTCCGATTACGACATCGACCAGCGCGCACGCTTTCTCGCCATCACCACGCAGCAACAACCTTCGCCCGAGCTGAAGAAGCAGGCAACGGAAATGCTGGTCGACGAGCTGTTGCAGATGCAGGAAGCGAAACGACTGAGCGTCACGGTCGACGAAGAGGATGTAAGGCGGGTCCTTGCCGACATGGCGCAGAAGAACAATCTCGATGTCGATGGGCTCACCACGGCGCTTGGCCGCGCCGGCGTCAACGTCAAGACGCTCAGCGACCGGATCAGGGCGCAAATTGCCTGGCAAGACGCGGTACGCCGCAAATTCCGCCGCGACGTGCAAATCGGTGACGCCGACGTTACGGCCGCCCTGACCGAGGCGGGAGAGGCTGCGGGTGAAGAAGGTGCCGCTGAGACCGCGCTACAGCTGCGGCAGGTCCGCTACGAGCTTCCCGCAGGCGCCGATCAGCGAACCATCGCCACGAAGCTTGCGACCGCGGAAAGTTTGCGCGGCAAGTTCAGCTCCTGCGCGGATCTCGCCAAGGGCGTGAGCGGCGCGAGCGTGAAGACCTTGCAGGACCAGAAACCCACAAGCTTGGTGCAACCGGCTCGCCTTCTGGTGATGAATGCCAAGGTCGGGCAGATGACGCCCCCCACAATTTCGACCGCCGCCGTCGAAGTCTATGCCGTCTGCGGCAAGCGTACCCTTAGGGGCGATGACAATGTCCGCGCCGAGACCCAACGCAAGTTGATGAACCAGGAAATGACCCTTCGGGCCGAACGGTTGATACGCGATCTGCGCCAGGAGGCCTTCATCGAATACCGTTAGAGAGGATTTTCGTGCTACCCGAGCGTCATGGCACACCCCGAACGCCCACTGGCGCTCACGCTTGGCGATCCCGCTGGGATCGGACCTGATATAACGCTGCTCGCTTGGCAGTCGCGCCGAAGGGACCGCATCCCCCCCTTCGCCCTGCTCGGCGATCCCGGCGTGATCGCTGCCCGCGCCGCGGTGCTCGGCATTGATGTGCCGATCGCGACGGTAGCTGGGGTCGAGCTTGCGCCTGCGCATTTCGCACAGGCGCTTCCGGTCGTGCCCATTCCAGTGCCGCGACCGGTGGTTCCGGGCCGGCCAGATCGGGCATCGGCCGCGGCGGTGCTGGAATCTATTGAGCGAGCCGTCGAGTTCGTGCGCAAGGGCGCCGCGCGCGCTGTCGTCACCAATCCCATCTCCAAGGCCGTGCTCTATGGCGCGGGCTTCCCCTTCCCCGGTCATACCGAGTTTCTCGCCGCCCTCGCCGGTGGGCACGGCCAAGCCGTGCACCCGGTGATGATGCTTGCCAGTCCGGCGCTGAAAGTCGTGCCGGTCACCATTCACGTCCCGCTCAAGGAGGTGCCGCGCCTTTTGACCAGGGACTTGATCTTGACCACCATCGGGATCACGGCGCGCGATCTCGGCCGCTATTTCGGCCTTGCGCGGCCGCGCCTCGCCGTCGCCGGCGTCAACCCGCACGCGGGCGAAGACGGCAATTTGGGTCGCGAGGAGAGCGACGTGATCGTGCCGGCCATTGAGGCGGCGCGAGCCAAGGGCCTCGATGTCACGGGACCGTATCCGGCGGACACATTGTTCCACGCAACCGCGCGCGCCGAATACGACGCCGCGATCTGCATGTATCACGATCAGGCGCTGGTGCCATTCAAGACGCTCGCTTTCGAGGAGGGGGTCAACGTGACGCTTGGGCTCCCCTTCCTGCGCACCTCGCCCGACCACGGCACGGCTTTTTCGCTCGCCGGCACCGGCAAGGCAAATCCGCGGAGCCTGATCGAGGCCTTGAAGCTTGCCGCCACGATGAGCGAGCGCGCGGAGGCGGCCGCGTGAACACGCCGGATGGCCTGCCGCCGCTGCGTGAGGTGATCCGCGCGCTCGAGCTCTCGGCGAAGAAGAGCCTCGGCCAGAATTTCCTGCTCGACTTCAATCTGACGCGGCGCATCGCCCGCGCCGCTGGTCCACTCGAGGGCGTGACCGTGGTCGAAGTCGGACCGGGCCCAGGCGGCCTCACCCGTGCCCTTCTGCTCGAAGGCGCGGCACGTGTAATCGCCATCGAAAAGGACGAGCGCTGCCTGCCGGCGCTTCAGGAGATCGCCACGCATTATCCGGGCAGGCTCGATATGGTTTCGGCCGACGCCAGAGAAATCGACTACCGGGCGCTTGGAATCGAGCCCCCTGCCCGCATTGTCGCTAATCTGCCCTATAGCGTGGCCACCCCCCTGCTCATTGCCTGGCTCAAGACCGAGCCGTGGCCACCTTGGTTCGACCGGCTCGTGCTGATGTTCCAGCGCGAGGTCGCCGACCGCATCGTGGCTCAGCCCGGCAGCAAGGACTATGGCCGCCTAGCCGTGCTCTCCCAATGGCGCACGTCGCCGCGCATTCTCCTCACTTTGCCGGCACAGGCCTTCACACCCAAGCCCAAAGTTGACTCCGCCCTGGTCGAACTTGTGCCGAAGCGGATGCCCGAGCCCACCTGTGATACCACCGCCTTGGAAAAGGTCACGGCGGCCGCCTTCGGTCAGCGCCGCAAGATGCTGAGATCGGCGTTGCGTAAGCTCGCGCCGGATAGCGAGGCATTGTTGCAGGGGCTTGGCATCGATCCGAGCTCGCGCGCCGAGGAGCTCGGCGTCGCGCAATTTTGCCGCATAGCCAATGCGATCTCGGGGTGTTGAGCAGAGCCGGCGCTAAAGCTGGGACAGCAACGACTGCACGAAGGTCTTGAGCCCGGTCAGCCGCGAACGGCGCAAGCGCTCGGCGGCAAGGATGCCACGCACCAACTCCACTGACCGGTCGATATCGTGATTGATCACGACATAGTCGTACTCGGTCCAGTGTTGGATCTCGTTGCTGGCGCCGAGCATCCGCCGCCGCACGATCTCCGGTGCATCCTGGGCGCGCTCAGTCAGCCTCCGTTCGAGGGCGGCGGCTGTCGGCGGCAGGATGAAAACCGTGACCACGTCGCCTCTCGCCTTTTCGCGAAGCGATGCCGCGCCCTGCCAATCTACGTCGAACAAGACGTCGCGGCCCGCCGCCAAGGCGGCCTCGACCGGCTTGCGTGTCGTGCCGTAGAAATGGTCGAACACCACCGCCCATTCCAGAAACTCGCCCTGGTCACGCATGCGGGCGAAGGTTTCGCGGTCGACGAAAAAGTAGTCCTTTCCGTTCCTCTCGCCGTTCCGCGCCGGCCGCGTGGTATGCGAAATAGACATTTCGATACCGGGGTCGCTCTCCCGCAGCTTCCGCGCGATCGTGGTCTTGCCGGCGCCGGACGGCGACGACAACACCAGCATGAGACCCCGCCTGGCGATGCCCGGTTCCATCTCGCCCCTCACTCTATATTCTGCACCTGCTCGCGCAGCTGGTCGATCACCGTCTTGAGCTCGAGCCCAGTGCGGCTGATCTCGACATCGGCGGCCTTTGAGCAAAGCGTATTGGCCTCGCGGTTGAACTCCTGCGCCAGAAATTCGAATTTGCGGCCGACCGGCTGGTTGCTCGCAATCAGTTCCCGGGCCGCCGCCAGATGCGCGCGCAAGCGGTCGAGCTCCTCCTGAATGTCGGCCTTGGCAGCCAGCAACAGAGCTTCCTGATGCAGCCGATCCGGATCAAGGCTTGCACTTGTCTCGGCCAGACGGGCGATTTGCTCGGCAAGCCGCGCGGCGACGGCCTCCGGTTGCCGGGCCGATGCTCCGGTAGCGCGTTCGACAAGACCGCCGATGGCATCCAGCTGCTTCTCGATCACCGCCTGGAGCCGTTCGCCCTCGCCGGTGCGCGCACCGACTAATTGCTCGAGCGCCTGGGCAAGACTGGCGATCAGCGCGTGGTGCAGAGCAGCTTGCGCCTCCTCACTCTCCTCTCCTTCCACTGCCTCGACCACGCCGCGCATGGAAAGCAAAGTGTCCAGTCTCGGAAGCTTAAGGCCGGTGAGATCGTGGGCCCGTTGGGCGACGGCTTGCGCCTGGCGCAATGCCGTTTCGTTGAGCCTGATCTCGGTCTGGCCCGTCTCGCGCTTGACCCACAGGCTCAATGTGCAATTGCCGCGCGCGAGCGTCTCCTGAGCGAGGCCGCGCGCCCTGATCTCGACCGCCTCGAAGCCCGTCGGTAGCCGCAAGCGAAGCTCGAGATTGCGTCCGTTGACGCTGCGCACTTCCCAATGCCAAGCCACGTCGCCGTGCACGCCGTCGGCGCGGGCGAATCCTGTCATGCTTTTGAGGGTCATGGTCCCGGCCTTGCAGCGCCTATCACAACCGAGTGCGGCCTGCTTATAAGCCGAGTCGCGCGGGCCACGCACGCCAAGGCTAAGGCCTTGGTGAACATAGCGGCGCGAGCGCACCTGTCTAGCGCTTAGGATTCCGCTGGGGTGTGGGCACGCCCTCGCCGGACGCCGCCTCTGCCGGCACGGAGAAAGGATGGGCGGGGATCATCAGCGTTTCCGGGTCGGCCAACGCTCCGGACGTGATGCTCGGGTCGGCGGCTACGCTGTCCGGAACGCTCTTGGCCACGGATGCACCGGGACTAAGTGGAGCTTCCATTTGCGGCGCGAGGCCGGCTTCGGTGCCGGCAGCATCGGCGCCGGCCGTTCCCGCGGCGGCAGCCGCCGCTTCTTGCGCGGCTTGGGCTGCAGCTTCTTGCGCGCGGATCTCCCGCTCGATTTTTCGCCATTTGAAGACGTTCCGGTTGTGCTCGTCGAGCGTCGGGGCAAAGACGTGGCCACCTGTGCCATCGGCCACGAAATAGAGATCCTTGGACTTGGCCGGGCGAAGCACCGCCTCGATCGCCGCGCGTCCCGGATTGGCAATCGGTGTCGGCGGCAAGCCGTTGATCTGATAGGTGTTGTAGGCCGTCTGCTTATCCAGGTCCTGCTGCATGATCGGCCCGTCGAGGGCGCCTTTGCCGCCCACCAAGCCGTAGATGATGGTCGGATCGGACTGCAGCCGCATATTTTTCCTGAGCCGGTTCTGGAACACAGCGGCGATCGTCGGACGCTCGTCGGCGATGCCGGTCTCCTTCTCGACGATCGACGCCAGAATCAGGGCCTCTTCCGGCGTTTGCACCACGATGTCCTCGGACCGGGTGGCCCAAACCTTCTCCATGAACTTCTGCTGCGCCGCCTGCATGCGCTCGATGATGTTCTGCCGGGTGTCGTTGCGGCCAAACTTATAAGTGTCGGGCAGCAGGCTGCCTTCGGGAGGGACCTCCGTGATCTCGCCCTTGAGCTCGGGATGCGCCAATAGCTTCTGCACGATCTGGTAGCTGGTCAGGCCTTCCGCGAGCGTAACCTTATGCTCGATCGATTTCCCTTCCACGACCGTATCCAGCACCTGCCGCATCGTGGCTTGCTTGGGGAATTCATATTCGCCGGCCTTGAGCGTTCCCTGCCCCTTCAAATATTTGAAATAGATGATGCTGGTCATGAACAGGCGTCGGTCGTCGATTACCCCGTCGCGCTGCAGCCGCTCGGCGATGGCGCTTACGCCCTCCCCCCTCGGAATCACCACGACGGTCGATGTCTTGAGCGGGCCGGGTTGATCGAACTTGACCTTGACCCAGTAGAAGGCGACGGCCGCCGCGCAGGCAATGAGGAAGATGAAGGTCACTAGGCCGTCGAACATCCGCAAGAAGGGGTGCGGATCGGGATCGTATTCCTCGCGCTCGGGAGGCTCCGGCGGACGCAAGGGCACCAGCGCTTCGGACGGGCTGCGCGGCAGTACCGAAAGGTCCCGTCCGGCGCCCCCGGCCGCAAAACGTCCTTGATTGTCGTTAGCCGTCAACGGAAGGTCTCTGGTCAAAGACATCGGCTGGAAGCCCCGCGCAGACGATGCCAGCCAGTTGAAGTCGAAATATGGCGAAAGGTGGGTTCGCGTGTGAACTGCCGTGCGCCGTCAGCCGTCGCAGCGGCGCAAGATCAGCGAAGCGTTGGTCCCCCCAAAGCCAAAGGAATTCGACAGCACGGTATCGATGGTTCGGCGCCTTGCCTGGTGCGGCACGAGGTCAATGGCGGTGGCCACCGACGGATTATCGAGATTGAGCGTTGGTGGCGCGATATTGTCCCTGATCGCGAGCGCCGAAAAGATCGCCTCGACCGCCCCGGCGGCGCCAAGCAGATGGCCGATCGCCGATTTGGTCGAGGACATCGACACCTTGCCGGCGGCGTTGCCGAACAGCCGCTCCACGGCCGCGAGTTCGATCTCGTCGCCCATCGGCGTCGAGGTTCCATGCGCGTTGATATAGTCGATATCGGCGGGGTCGATGCCGGCACGCTTCACCGCCGCTACCATGCAGCGATAGGCGCCGTCCCCGTCCTCGGCCGGCGCGGTGATATGGAAGGCATCGCCCGATAAGCCATAGCCGATGACCTCGGCATAGATATGCGCGCCGCGCGCCTTGGCGTGCTCGAGCTCCTCGAGCACCACAACGCCGGCACCCTCCCCCATCACGAAACCGTCGCGGTCCCGATCGTAAGGCCGCGAGGCCCGCTCTGGCTGGTCGTTGAAATTGGTCGAGAGCGCCCGGCACGCGGCAAAGCCTGCGATCGCCAGCCGGCAGACCGGCGACTCGGTCCCGCCGGCAACCATGACATCGGCATCGCCAAGCGCAACCAGCCGCGACGCATCGCCGATCGCATGGGCGCCGGTGGAACAGGCCGTCACCACCGCGTGGTTAGGACCTTTCAGTCCATGCTCGATGGAGACATAGCCCGCGGCGAGATTGATCAACCGTCCGGGAATGAAGAAAGGACTGACGCGCCGCGGTCCCTTCTCCGCCAATAACAGCGAAGTCTTTTCGATACCCTGGAGGCCGCCGATGCCCGAGCCGATAAGAACGCCGGTGCGGATCTGGTCCTCATACGCCGTCGGCTGCCAACCTGCGTCTCGCAACGCCTGGGTGGCCGCCGACATGGCGTAGACTATGAACTCATCGACCTTGCGCTGTTCCTTGGGCTCCATCCAATCATTCGGATTGAACGTCCCGTCGGAGCCGTCGCCGTGCGGCACCTGGCAAGCAACCTGACAGGAAAGATCTGAGACGTCGAAATTTTCGATGCGCTTGGCTGAGCTCTGGCCGGCGGTCAGCCTCTGCCACGTAACCTCATGGCCGCAACCGAGCGGCGAAACGAGACCCAGACCTGTGATGACGACACGTCGCATCGCGCTCTCGCGTGATCCTCGCGGGAAACTATTGTCGAGCCGTTCGAGGGCTGTCGAAGGCCGGGACGGGTGCGGTCAAGCCTCGCGCGAAGTCGCGTCAAGCGGCCGTATTCTTCTCCAGGAACTTTATGGCGTCGCCGACCGTCAGGATTGTCTCTGCCGCATCGTCGGGGATCTCGCAGCCGAACTCCTCCTCGAAGGCCATAACCAGCTCGACGGTGTCGAGGCTGTCGGCCCCAAGGTCGTCGATGAAGCTCGCGTTCTCGGTGACCTTGTCGGCCTCGACCCCGAGATGCTCCACCACGATCTTTTTTACCCGCTCCGAGATATCGCTCATATCCGCCTCACCGTCCTTACCCTTTGTCAGTCCTTAAGCCTCGCACTTTCCCCCGAGCTGGCGGCTCATGGCCTAACGCACCCCCGAGCGGTAAGTTTACGGGGGTTGATCGCGGCGGGATTGTCGTTTGTCAAGCCCCCACGGAGCGGCCGTTTGGGTAGCATACTTTATATGACTTTGCCAGAAGCCCTCGGCCGCCGGAACACGCCTGCCATATCTGCTGAAGCCGTTGCCGCAAGCCCTTGTCAATCAACCGCTTACACCATCACCATGCCGCCGTTCACGTGGATCGTTTCGCCGGTGATATACGCCGACTCGCCGCTGGCAAGGAACGCCACCGCTGCCGCCACGTCTTCAGGCTTGCCGAAGGTTTGGGCTGGGATCGCGGCGGCAATAACCTCGACTTGCTTCGGCGTCAAGGCGTCGGTCATCGGCGTCTTGATGAAGCCGGGCGCGATGCAATTGGCGGTGATGCCGCGGCTCGCCACCTCGCG
>JBQGDO010000050.1:0-9593 GCA_052039105.1 Methyloceanibacter sp. | reverse complement strand
GGATGCGCCATCGACACATGCGCCACGCAGCCCGTGCCGAAGAAGGAGTTCGGCCGGTGATAGGTGCGGTCGACGAACTGGTCGACCAGCACGAAGGTGCCGGGCGGCAGCTCCTCCTTGAACGAGCCGCAGGCCGACAGTGAGACGAGATCGGTGACCCCCGCCCGCTTCAAGACGTCGATATTGGCGCGGTAATTGATGTCGGTCGGCGAGAGCCGGTGCCCCTTGTCGTGGCGTGACAGGAATACGATCGGCAGCCCGTCGATCTCGCCGATCCGCAACGGCGCCGACGGCGCGCCCCATGGGCTATGGATAAGCTGCTCGCGCACATTTTTCAGCCCCGGCAGATCGTAGAGGCCCGAGCCGCCGATAATCCCCAGCACCGCCTTGGTCATGCTTCCCCCTTGGTCACTCGCCGACACGCATGAAGAATATGGCCCAGACCCAGTGGCCGCGATGCGACTGGTTGGGCGGCGGATCGCCCGGCCCGCGCGTATTGATCAGCCAGATCGGCCCCTGCTGGCCAAGCCCCAACGGCACTCCGTCAGCGTCGAGCGCGAGTATCCAATCCGACGTCTCGATGTCCTCTTGCTCCAGATAGCCCTCGTAATTGTTGACCGCGACGAAGCTCACCTTGGTGCGCGCGGCGCCGACCACCGCCAGCACTTCTTTCAGCAATGGCCCGGTGAACACCGCCGCCTTACCGAGCTCCCTGGTCACCGCCGTCACCCTCCCCTGCTTCAGGCGCGCGAGCATCGGCCGGTCGAAGGCAAAGGCGCGGTCGAAGCCGATATTCAGCCGCGAGAAGATGCTGTCCTTGTCGGAATCGAACGGCCCGCGATTGGTGTTGTTGATCGCGCCGGCGACGGTGAGCAACACCATCTCCTTCGGTGCTTCCATCTGCTCCGCGGCGCCGGCCGCGAAGGTGACGGTAGCGATGAGAACGGCAAGGAGCGCGCGCTGCATGGCGCCCTTATAGCGCATCGGCGGGAAGAGACCTATGCCGTGTGGGAGGCGTCGCGACGGTGTAGCCGCGCCCAGACGCTGCGCTTGGCGAGATACATGATCACCGCGAACACCAAGAGGAAGACCAGTACCCGCGTGCCGGTCTTATGCCGCTCCTCGAGCTTGGGCTCGGCCGCCCACATCAGGAAGGCGGCGACGTCGCGCGCATAATTGTCGAGCGTGCGCGGCGTGCCGTCGGTATAGGCGACGGCGTTGTCGCTCAAGATCGGCGGCATGGCGATCTGGTGGCCGGGGAAAGCCGCGTTGTATTGCATGCCCTGTGCGACCTGGAAGCCTTCCGGCGCCGGCTTATAGCCGGTGAGCAGCGCGTAGATATAGTCGGGGCCGCCGGCCCGCGCCTTGGCCATCACCGAGAGGTCGGGGGGGAGCGCGCCCTTATTCATCGCACGCGCCTGCTGTTCGTTGGCGAAAGGCGCGCGGAAGCGGTCCGACGGCCGCCCGGGTCGCTGGAACATCTCGCCCTTGTCGTTCGGCCCGTCGGTGATCTGCACCTGCGAGGCGAGCACCTCGACTGCCTTGGGCGAAAATTGCGGACCGCCCGGCTCGCCCAGATTTCGATAGGACAAGAAATTCATCGAATGGCACTGGGCGCAGACATCCTTGTAGACCTGGAAGCCGCGCTGCAGCTGGGCGTTGTCGAAGGAGCCGAACGGCGGCGCGAAGCTCCAGTGCTGCGCATCGATCTTCGGCGCATGAGCGTCCTGCGCGGCGGCGGGAACCGCGGCGACGAGCAGCGCCGCGACGGCCGAGAGGCGCGAGATCATCGTCACGCGACCTCCTCCGCTTTCCGCCTGGCCGGCGACGCTTTAGACGCTCGCGCAGGTTCCGGCCCGAGCACGGCTTCGGTAATGCTGCCCGGCAGCTTGCGCGGCTTCTCGAGCTTGCCCACCACCGGCATCACCACCAGGAAGAAGGCAAAATAGTAGAAGGTGAAGATGCGTCCGAACACGAGATACCAGCCCTCCGGCGGCTGCGAGCCGAGATAGCCGAGCGCGATGCAGGTCAGCACGAAGGCCCAGAAGAACCACTTATAAATCGGCCGGTAGCTGGTCGACCGCACCTTGGAGGTGTCGAGCCACGGCACGAAGAACAGAATGGAGATCGAGGACACCAGCGCGATCACGCCGAACAGCTTGTTCGGGATCGCGCGCAGGATGGCGTAGAACGGCAAGAAGTACCATTCCGGCACGATATGCGGCGGCGTCTGCAGCGGATTGGCCGGAATGTAGTTGTCGGGGTGGCCGAGGAAGTTCGGCGCATAGAACACGAGGCCGGCGAAGACCGTAATAAAGACCACGAGCGCGAAGCCGTCCTTGATCGTGTAGTAGGGATGGAACGGCACCGTATCCTTCACCGTCTTCACCTCGATCCCCGCCGGATTGTTGTTGCCGGGCATGTGCAGCGCCCAAATATGCAGCACGACCACGCCTGCGATGATGAACGGGAAGAGATAGTGCAGCGAATAGAGCCGGTTCAAGGTCGGCTCGCCGACCGCAAACCCGCCCCAGATCCATTCCACCAAGGTCGTGCCGAGCCCGGGGATCACCGCATCGAGCGATGAGAACAGATTGGTGATCACCGTCACCGCCCAGAAGCTCATCTGCCCCCAGGGCAGCGAATAGCCCATAAAGGCGGTGGCGATCATCAACAACAGAATGAGCACGCCGAGAATCCACAGCACTTCGCGCGGGGCCTTGTAGGAGCCGTAATAGAGCCCGCGGAAAGTGTGGATGTAGACCGCGACGAAGAACATCGAGGCGCCGACCGCATGGGAATAGCGCAACAGCCAGCCCCAATTCACGTCGCGCATGATCTTTTCGATCGACTCGAAGGCGCGGTCCTCGGCCGGGATGTAGTGCATGGCGAGCACCACGCCGGTGGCGATCTGCGCGGCGAGCATGAAGGTCAGGATGCCGCCGAAGGTCCACCAATAGTTGAGGTTGCGCGGCGTGGGAAACACCATGAACTGGTCGTGCATCAGCCGCACGACCGGCAGCCGCGCGTCGAGCCAGCGCTCGAATCCGGAATTCGGCTGATAGCTGGAAGGATGCGCCATGCCCGCCTATCCGATCTTGATCTTGGTGTCGGACTCGAACGCGTAAGGCGGGATGGCGAGATTTTGCGGGGCGGGACCGATACGCACGCGCCCGGCCGTATCGTATTGCGAGCCGTGGCAGGGACAGAACCAACCGCCGAACTCGCCCTTATAGTCGCCGACCGCCTGCCCCTTGGGGATGCAGCCAAGATGCGTGCAGATGCCGATCATCACCAGCCACGGCTCGCGCTCCGGCGCGGCGCGATTTGCATCGTCGGCCGGCGCATCCTCCGGGAGATTGGCGTTGCGCGCCAGCGGGTCGATCAGCTTGTCGAGCGGCGTATCCTTCGCCTCGGCGATCTCATTCTCGGTGCGGTGGCGGATGAAGATCGGCTTGCCGCGCCACATCACGGTGATCGCCTGCCCCGGCTCGATCGGCGCGATGTCGACCTCGGTGGTCGCCATCGACAAGGTCGAGGCGTCGGGATTCATCTGATCAAGCAGCGGCCAGAGCGCCGCCGCGGCCCCGACCGCGGCAAAGCCACCGGCCGCGATCAGCAGCACGTCGCGCCGCGTCGGCTCCTCGCCATCGGCGACCGGGTCGAAGGGAGTTTCGTGGGTTGCCAACGCGTAGGCGCTCCTCGCTAGGGCTTATGACCGGCAGAATTGCGTGGTTTCTTGCATCGGTGCTCAAGCTTGTCCAGGGTCCACAACTTGGGCAAATTGGCGCAGAACGTAAGGCATCAACGAGACTGGAGTTAAGATCGATCCGACTCATTCGTCTTGATCAGGGTCAAGGCCGTACCGACTTCCTGGCGCCATGCCATTGATCTTGCAACGGACCCGCGCGTCGAGACCAAATGCGATGGATCAGAAAGCACCGAAAGAGCCAGCTCTGTCAGAGACTTTCAGCCCTGCCCGGAAGGCGCGCGCGCAAGCCTGGTTCGAGCATCTGCGCGACGAGATCTGCGCCGCGCTCGAAAAGATCGAGGACGAGGCCGCAATCCTCCCCGGCTGCGAAGGCAAGCCGGTCGGCCGATTCGTCAAGACGCCCTGGACGCGCAGCGAGAAGAGCGGCGAGGATGGCGGCGGCGGCGTGATGGCGCTGATGAGCGGCCGCGTATTCGAGAAGGTCGGCTGTCATACCTCGACCGTGCATGGGACCTTCGCTCCGGAATTCGCCAAGCAGATCCCCGGCGCCGAGGAGGACCCGCGCTTCTGGGCCTCCGGCATTTCCTTCATCGCCCACCCCGTGAACCCGAATGCGCCCACCGCGCATATGAACACGCGCATGGTGGTGACCTCGAAAGGCTGGTTCGGCGGCGGTGCCGACCTCACCCCCATGCTGATGCGCCGGCGCACACAAGAAGACAAAGACGCGCGCGATTTCCATGCGGCGATGCGCGCCGCCTGCGAGGGCGAGCCTTCAGCCGACTACGCCCGCTTCAAGCAATGGTGCGACGAATATTTCTATCTGCCGCATCGCGGCGAGATGCGCGGCATCGGCGGCATCTTTTACGACTATCTCGACAGCGGCCACTGGAAGTCCGATTTCGACTTCACCCAGAAAGTCGGCCGCGCCTTTCTTGAGGTCTACCCCGAGATCGTCCGCCGCAATATCGCGACCCCCTGGACCGATGCCGACCGCGAGGAGCAGCTCGTCCGCCGCGGCCGCTATGTCGAGTTCAATTTGTTGTATGACCGCGGCACCATCTTCGGGCTGAAGACCGGCGGCAATGTCGAGGCGATCCTCTCCTCCATGCCGCCTCTCGTGCGCTGGCCTTAGGGTTCCGTCATACCGGCAGTCCGGCATCCAAACTCATAAGCCGTGCCGGATTGAAGCGCCAAGTTCCTTATTGCCGAGATCGCGGCAAGACATCGAAGCCGGCAAAATCAATGTAGAACTTCGCCTTCGCCCCCACAGTGGCGTTGGTGAAATCGCTCTCGTCGACACGAAACTCGTCAAATGGCGAAACAGGAAGGTGCACCACCGGCATGTCGGTGAAATGCGTCACGCTGGCGAAGACCTGAATCGTGACATTGTCACCGAATCTGTAGCCCAGATGAACCTCGCCATCGACCGCCAGCGAGGCAGGGCCCTCGTCGAGCGCCGTCCGCAAGGTGAAATGTCGATCTTCGGGGAACGTACATGGCGGGCAGTCAACCAGCGAGCGCACCTGCGCGTCGTTGCTGTTTGCAAGGAACGAAATCGAGCCGCTCGCGCCATAGACGAAGCCGCTCCCCTGGAACGGCCGGTTCTCGACGTCGAGCCCGAATTGCACGCCGAAGAAATCCGTATCCTGGCCGACATGGATGTTCTGGGTGATATCGGGAAACTGGATCAGTTGCTGCCCGATCCGGTCGGTCCGGTCGACATTGATGTAGCGCCCACCGATCGTGGCCGTCGTCACCACCGAGGGTCCGAAGAAATTGACCGGGGCGCCGAAGCCGAACTGGATGTCATTCATCTCGAAATCGGTGTGGGTGTTGATATTGATGCCGAAGGGGCTCGGCCCGATACCGGTGGTGTCGGTCGCCGGATTGGGGACCGGGAAGGTGATCGCCACCAGCCGGTCGCCCTCCGGCACGCGGGCGCTGCTCGAGCCGTCGGCTTCGGTGAATTGATAGTTGAAATAGCCGCTATAGGTGCGGCTGAGCGGCGCCGTCACCTCGATATTGAAGCTGCCGCCGGAAAGCTGGTCGTCGGTCTCGGTGATGGCGAATTCTTCGCCGCCTCTGCGCTCGGTGCCGATCGGAATCGTCGGCACCCAAACGCTGCTCGCACCCCCGCCGACGCTGATCGATAGTCTCGATTTGCGCTCGATGCATGGCCCTAGGGCGTCAAGCTGATTCAGCAACAGAGTCGCGTGGTTGATCGCCCGCGTTATGTCCTCGGGCGCCACATGATGTTTCTGCAGAGCTTTGAAAAGTTGCGCACTGCGGACAGCGCCCGCGTGAAATCTCAGCGTGCTGCGCTCGTCCTCGAAGGTGTCGCAGTCCCCCTCCTGATGGGCTGTGCGTGACTCGCGGAAGGCTTCATCCGCAAGCGCCATATAGAGTTCGACGCTTGTGATCTCTACGTCCAAGTCCTGCGCCGCGGCGTCATCGAGCGGCAGAAATGCGATCAGCAGGACGCCCGCCATGAGCGCCAGAAGCAAGTTCGGTCTGCGCATATCGCCCCCCTCGCGCGAGCCCGAGCCCGCGGAATCCCTTTGCCCCAAGGATGAGGCTAGGCGGCTCACAATCGCGGGAAATCACCACATCTGGTGACGACAAGACGATTGCTCCGGGGTGAGACTTTCCGGCCACAGTGGAATCGAATCCTCGGTCTCGGCGCCGTTTCGCGGCTGCGCAGCGGCGATCCGACCGCGGCGATTCAGGATTTCTCGGTGGCGAGGCGGTCTCCGGTGCCGCCTTATTTTTTGTCGGTGCGCCCCGTCACCCACGCCGACGGCGTGAGGGTCTCGCGCCGCATGGCGGTGGCGCTGCTCTTCGTGCACGACCCGCTCGCGCGTCACCGCCGCGCCGCCGAGATCTTCCGCGAGGCGCTCGGCCTCACCGAGGCCGAGGCCAATCTCGCGTTGGCTCTGCAAGAGGGGATGGCGGTGACCGACTACGCGCGCGCCCGCAAGCTCAGCCTCAACACCGCCTACACGCATCTGCGGCGCATCAAGGAAAAGACCGGCTGCAAGCACATGGCCGAGCTGATCCGCTGGCTTAACGACCTGCATCTGCCGCTGCGAACTTTGCTGCTCGCCGCCCTCCCCTGTTGGCAACGCATCGTGGAAGGGCTGGAAGCCGCTATCTGAGCTCCTCCGCTAACCCCTGATGCCGGCATACATCAGCGGCGGGGCGAGCGGGGCCGGCGCGGTCAACAGCTCGATCGCGGCGCCGAGCCGGGTCTCGATGATGGGGGCTTCCAGCGCGCGGCCCATGAAGAACATGGCAAGAGCCGTCAGCACCAGAATGAGAGCCATTTTCCACATTGCCGCGAACCCTCTCTTTGCACCCCTTCAGTCGCGTCTCGCGTCTGAATGGTTCAAAGCTAGGGATTCGCGGCTGAACCCATCCTGAGGCCGCCGTTCATCTGCGGTTTAGGTTCGGAACCTTGGTTTCTGGCGCCTTCGGAGCGTCGGAGTCCGACGCTATTTGTGATGCGGCGTAACCACTTCGGGCTTGCCAAGCGTCTCTATATCCACCATGTTTCCCGGACCGGGCGCCCAAGGCTTTGGGCGCGGACTTGGACGACGGCAAGTGACTATCGCGCCTCTAAAGAGCACGACCCTTTCCTGACATCTCAAGACGCCGAAGGACTGCCCTTTGGGGTGGCCCTATGGCCCGTTTGTGTGAAACTTTAACGGGAAAGGATTTCCCCTCATGGCTCGTGTCAATGGCACAGTGAAATTCTTCAATCATGCGCGCGGTTTCGGCTTCATTCAGCCGGACGACGGCGGCAAGGACGTGTTCGTACACGCCTCCGCTCTCGAGCGCAGCGGCATCCCCCCGCTCAACGAAGGCGACAAGGTCTCCTTCGAGATCGAGGACGATCGCCGCGGCCGCGGCAAGCAGGCCGCCAACATCCAGCTCGCCTCCTAATAAGCGCGCTATCCTGATTGAGACCGCCGGGCTTGCGCCCGGCGGTTTTTTTTATTGCCTGCCTCCCGCCGCCATCGCTTAACGGGCGATTCATTTTGGTGGCTCTATTTTGCCTAAAATCGAGTGCTAGATCGTTTGCTCCCAATCCCTGGGAACCCTCCCGCCCGCTCAGGGGCACTGTTGCGGGCAGTAGCAAATGCGGGACTTTGACCAATGACCAAACGAACTCTCACAGCCATTGCGGCCGCAGCGGTGATCGGCCTCGGCACGCTCGCCCTGCCGGCTCCGGCCGAAGCAGGTCGCGGCAACGCCTGGGGCGCCGGCTTGCTCGGCTTCGGTGTCGGCGCCATCGTCGGCTCCGCGCTCGCGCCGCGCGAAGTCTATGTGGCACCCCCTCCTTATGCCTATGAGCCGGCCTATTACGGACCGGCGGCGTACGGGCCGCCGCCATGGTCGCCGGAATGGTACGACTATTGTTACTCGCGCTACCGGAGCTTCAATCCGCGCACGGGCTACTTCATGGGCTATGACGGCGTGCCGCGCTTCTGCCAGTAGTTGAGGCGGTTTGGTTTACGAGCCTGCCGTGGGGGCGAATCGTCCCCTGCGGCAGGCTGTTCTTTCTAACTTGAGTCATGCGCTCGGGCAGCGCTTGGCGCCCCTCTACGCCCCACCGCGCCGCTTGGTCGCGCCGGCGTAACCTCCCTTAAACCCTAAGTTTTTTGACGCGCTGTTTACCCCTGCGGCAAACAGTGGCGCGTCGTGTCTTCATTGTGGCTTGAATGCGGCAGCGGCGCGGCGCAAAATTATGTGTCCGGGATGAGTCCAAAGAGAGCGTCGGCAGGGGTAACCCGCGCCAGAAAAGACGCCGTTTGGGGGACTTAAGCAGAGGACTCTTGGACCATGAATTTTCAGACTGCCGTCGGACCCGAAATCGAGAACGCACGCGACGTGCCCAATGCGCCGGGCGACCGCCAGGCGCTCGGCCTGGTCAAGCCTTATCAGGGCATGGTGGCCTGGCCCACGGTGTTTCTCGCCATAGGCATCGTCACCGCCTTCATTCTGGTCATCGCCCTCGCCGTGAAGGGCACCATCCCGCTCTGGCTCGGGTTGATCCTCAACACTTTCGTGCTCTACGCGGCGCAGACGCCGCTGCACGAGGCCTGCCACGGCAACATCGCCGGCAAGGACTCAAACTATCTCTGGCTCAATCATGCCGTCGGTTATGCCTGCGGGACCGTCCTGCTTCACGAATACAAAGCCTTCCGCTATATGCATCTCGCCCATCACCGCGACACCAACAACGATGAGATCGATCCCGACCATTGGGTGGCAGTGCAGGGACCGTTCAAGGTGCTGTTCCGCTGCCTCACCATCGTCTTCTGGTATCACCAGTATTTCTGGAAGCACATCGCCTTCCACGCGCACATTCCCGGCATGCGGCCGTTGACCTTGCACATCGTGGCCGTGCACGCGCTGTACTACGGGGTGGCGCTGTGGCTGTCGGTGTTCGGCTGGTGGCGCGAAGTGCTGATGCTGTGGATCTTCCCGCACATCCTCGCCTCGGCGCTGATCATCTATTTCTTCGCCTATCTCACTCACAAGCCGCACGAGGTGCATGAGCGCTATCGCGACACCAATGTGTTCTGGTTCAGGGGCAAGGTGCTCGAGCCGGTGGTGAACTGGCTCTATATGTTCCAGAACTTCCACCTTATCCATCACCTCTTCCCGCGCGTGCCCTTCTATCTCTATTCGAAGGCGTTCCGCTCGCTGAAGCCGGTGTTGGACAAGGAGCGTGCGCATATCTACGAGTTCGGGCACGAGCCCGAGCCCGTGCTCGAAGCGAGCCAAGCGCGGCAGTAAGACTCAGGAGCTTGCTTCGAAGCTGAGATCGGCGGGCGAGATCAACACCGAGAACTGCTCGCACCAGATCACCACG
>JBQGDO010000049.1:0-38524 GCA_052039105.1 Methyloceanibacter sp. | reverse complement strand
GCCCAAACGGAAGAAAAGCTTTCCCGGTGCACGCTCTCCGAAGGAGACGGGCACAAGGACTTTTTCTGTGAGCGTGATGGGGTTCGTTTCGCGGGCACCCATCTCATCATCGACCTCGTTCGGGCAGAGCGGCTCGACGATTTGGAGCACATCGAGCAGACGCTCCGACGATGTGTTGAGGTAGCAGGCGCGACGCTCCTGCATATCCACCTCCATCACTTCACGCCGAACGGGGGCGTATCGGGGGTCGCGGTTCTCGCCGAGTCGCATATCTCGATCCATAGCTGGCCCGAATACGGTTATGCCGCGCTCGATGTCTTCATGTGCGGCCATACCAATCCGAAAGCGTCCATCGCTGTGTTGAAAGAGGCCTTCTCGCCTCGCAAGGTGGTGGTCAAGGAGCAGTTGCGCGGGAAGGAAATGGATCGATGGAACGCTGGGTCGAAGAGACGCTCCACCGTGGCCACCGCGTCCGTCTGAAGGCGGACCGCGTCCTTTTCGACAGCGAGACCGAGCACCAGCGCCTGATCATTTTCGAGAACGCCGATTTTGGCCGCGTGATGATGCTGGACAACATCATCCAGCTCACCACCAAGGACGAGTTCATCTATCACGAGATGATGGCGCATGTGCCGCTGTTTGCCCACGGGCGCGCACGGAAGGCTCTGATCGTCGGCGGCGGCGACGGCGGCGTTTTGCGCGAGATGCTGAAGCACCCGGAGCTCGAGCAGGTGACCTTGTGCGAGATCGATCGCGGCGTGATCGATCTCTGCCGGCAGCATTTCCCCGAGATTTCGGCCGGAGCCTATGACGATCCGCGCACCAGGATCGTGATCGCCGACGGTACCAAATTCGTCGCCGAGACCGGCGACCGCTTCGACCTGATCGTGGTCGATTCCACCGACCCAGTCGGTCCAGGCGCGGTGCTGTTCACCCGCGAATTCTATGCCGATTGCGCCCGCTGCCTGAAACGGGGCGGTCTGCTGATCACGCAGAACGGGCTTCCCTTCCTCCAGCCAGATGAGCTCCAGCAGAGTGTCGGCTATTTCCGCGAACTGTTCGCCGACGCCTCCTGCTACCTTGCCACCACGCCGAGCTATTTCGGCGGCCCGATGTCCTATGGCTGGGCCACGAACAACGAGAGGCTCCGCGAGCACCGGCGCAAGAAGATCGAGCGGCGCTACAAGAAGGCCGGCGGCTTCCCGACCCGCTATTGGAGCCCGGAGGTGCATGTCGGAGCCTTTGCGCTGCCCACCTACGTGCAGGACCTGGTTGGAGGCTAGAGTCGTTCCATTTTGGGCAGCGCGCCGACCAGCGGCCGGCAATATGCGTCGAAGGCGGCGCTGACGTCGTTTGCCCCTGAAATGAACTCGGCCGGAACCTGCCGCGTGCGGCGCGCGACCGCGGCAAGATCGGCGCGCGCGAATTCGCTGCGATAGTCCTCCGGCGCATTCGAAACCCGTCGGATGATCACCGAGGCGGATGCATCGCCGCGCGCGGCAAGCTCCGCCGCATGGCGCCCGACGCTGCGCGCTTCATGCGTATCGACCGGCGAGGGCTCGGGCCAGCAACGCTGGATGTAGCCGAACGTATCGGCGCGCACGCGCGGAGCTTTGCCGCCTTTCGGCGTAAGCCCCTTCTTGACGAGATCAGCGAGGCCGTCGCCGAGCGCGCCTGAGCCGGAAAGCTGGATATTGCCATGCGCGTCGACCTCGCCCGGCCCGCGCATCAGCTTCGGCCCGATCTCCTCGCCCTTCTCATCGCGGACGCCTTCGCTCACCGCGATCTGGCAGCGCCCGAGCTTGGCATAGACCCGCTCCACATCGGCGAGGAACGCTTCGGTGGAGAAGGGCACCTCCGGCAGATAGATCAGATGCGGCGCAGGCCGGTCTTCGGGCGCGGCGCCGTCCGCCGCACGGCCGCGCGCGAGCGACGAGGCGGCGGCGAGGAAACCGGCATTCCGCCCCATGATGACGTTGATCTTGATGCCGCCGAGGCTCGCATTGTCGAGCGCATCCCCCATCAGCGCCAAGGTCACGTAGCGCGCGGCGGAGGGGAAGCCCGGCGTGTGGTCGTTTTCCAAAAGATCGTTGTCGATTGTCTTCGGCACGTGGAAGCAGCGGAGCTCGTAGCCCGCGGCTGCCGCCTTCTCGCTGACGATGCGGCAAGTGTCGGCGGAGTCGTTGCCGCCGACATAGAAGAAATAGCGGATCTCGTTCCTGCGGCAGCCCTCGAGGATCTTCTCGCAATAGGCCTCGTCAGGCTTGTCGCGGGTCGAGCCGAGCGCGGCCGAGGGCGTGCGCGCGACGCCTTCGAGCTTCGCTTTGTCGATTTGCGTGAGATCGAGCAGGCCCTCCGCGCCGGGCTTGATCAGCCCGCGCACCCCATGCCGCATGCCGAAGATGGTCTTCACTTTGCCGGAGGCGGCCAGCCCGGCCTTCAAACCCTCGACCACGCCGGCGAGCGACTGATTGATCACTGCGGTCGGGCCGCCAGACTGGCCGATCACCGCGTTTCCCGAGACAATATCCGCCAAGTTTCGCTCCTTCGGTTATGGCCGCGCACCATGCCCCGGACCTGCGTGTCTAGGCAAGCAAGGACGCGTGCGCGGGGGAGGGCGCGGAGCCTTCCAGCTTTGGCCCATTTATTGTGCGAGCCTCCGTGGCGGGACGAAGGAGGGTCCAATGACGTCACAGACCGAGGCTTGGCCGGAGCTTCCTTACGAAGCGTGGAAGGACACTTACGCCACGCTACACCTCTGGACGCAGATCGCCGGCAAGATCCGGCTCGCGCAAACCCCGTGGCTCAATCACTCCTGGCACGTGGTGCTCTATGTCACGCCACGGGGCCTGACCACCTCCGCCATCCCCTACGGGACACGCAGCTTCCAACTTGACTTCGATTTTCTCGACCACGTGCTGCACATCGTAACGAGCGACGGCGGCCTCGAGGGGGTCGGACTCTATCCAAGGACCGTCGCCGACTTCTACGCGAACGTCATGCGATCGCTGTTCAAGCTTGGCATCGATGTCAGCATCCATGAGCTGCCCAACGAGATTCCGGACGCGATCCCTTTCAGCAAGGATCACGTCCATGCCTCTTACGACCGCGAATACGCGCAGCGCGTCTGGCGCATCCTGCTGCAGTCGGCGCGCGTGCTGAGCGAGTTCCGCACCTCGTTCATCGGCAAATGCAGCCCCGTGCATTTTTTCTGGGGAGTTTCGACCTCGCGGTCACGCGCTTCTCCGGGCGGCGCGCGCCGCTGCATCCGGGCGGCGTGCCCAACCTCCCCGACACGGTGACGCGAGAGGCCTATTCGCACGAGGTGAGCAGCGCCGGCTTTTGGCCCGGCAACGCCGTCATCCCGTATCCGGCCTTCTACTCCTATGCCTATCCCGCCCCGCCCGGCTTTGCCGAGGCCGCGGTCCAGCCCGCCGGGGCGTTCTACAGCAGCGATCTCAGCGAATTCATCCTGCCCTATGAGGCGGTGCGCGGTGCGGCAGACCCCGATCTCGCCTTGATGGTCTTTCTGACCAGCACCTACGAGACCGCGGCTTCGCTGGGCAAATGGGACCGCGCCAATTTGGAATGCCGGCTTGGCGTTCCAGACAAGCCGCGCGCCGTTTGACCGGGCTCTAGACCCGCAAGAGATGCAGGCTGAACAGCCGGTCTGGATCGGTCCAGGCCATGACGGGCTGCCAGCCGCCCGCGCGGGCCAGCGCCTGGAACTCCTCGACCGAATATTTGTGCGAATTCTCGGTGTGGATGCGCTCGCCTCTGGCAAAGCTATAGGCGCGGCCTGCGACGCGCACGATCTGCTCGGCGAGGCTCACCAGATACATCTCCATCCGTCCCTGCGCCTCGTTCCAGACGGCGTCATGCGCGAAGCGGGAAAGCGCGAAGCTGCCGCCAAGCTCGCGATTGATGCGTTCGAGCAGATTGAGATTGAACGCGGCTGTGATGCCGCGCGCATCGTTATAGGCGGGGATCAGGATCGCAGGCGATTTCCTCAGATCGACGCCGATCAGGAATCGACTGCCGGGCCCGAGCAGCCGCGCCGCATTGGCGAGGAAGCGGCGCGCTTCGGCATGACCGAGATTGCCGATGGTCGAGCCCGAGAAGAAGCCGAGCTTGGGCCAGCCTTGCGCGGCGAAGGGCAGCGTGCGCGTGGTGGTGAAGTCGGCGACGCGGGGTACGATTGCGAGCCGCGGATGCCGCTCAGCCAGCCAAGCGGCGGCCTCGCGCAAGCTCTCGGGGGAAATGTCGATCGGGACATAGGCGGGCACGCGGCGGAGGGCGTCTAACAGGAGGCTCGTCTTGCGGCTCGAACCCGAACCGAACTCAATCAGCGTGCGGCCCTGGCCGGCAAGCTCGGCGATTTCGGCGCCATGAGCCTCGAGCAGCGCCGTCTCGACCCGCGTCGGATAATATTCCTCGAGCTTGGTGATCTCCTCGAACAGCTCGGAGCCGCGCGCGTCGTAGAAGAACCGGCAGGGCAGCGAGCGCGGGCGCCTGGCAAAGCCCTTGAGCACCGCATCGGCGAAATCGTCCTCGGGCCGGATCTCGCTGCGCAGGAAGCTCCGCTCGGGGACCTCCCACGCTTCCGGCAGATCGAAGGAGAGATCGCTGTCGTCCATCACGCGTCCTTCGCCAGCCGCAGCCCCATGAACTGCCAGCGCTGATGCGGATAGAAGAAATTGCGGTAGGTCCGCCGCACATGGCCCTCCGGCGTGGCGCAGGAACCGCCCCTGAGCACGAACTGATTGCACATGAACTTGCCGTTATATTCGCCGACGGCACCTGGCGCGGCCTTGAAGCCGGGATAAGGGAGATAGGCGCTCTGCGTCCATTCCCACACATCGCCGAACATCTGTTGCAGCCCGTCGCCAGATTGCGCCGGCACGGCGCGCAGATGACCCGCGCCTAGGGTGCGGCCCTGCAGCTTCACGCTTGCTGAGGCGATCTCCCATTCGAACTCGGTTGGCAGGCGGCAGCCGGCCCAGCGGGCAAACGCATCGGCCTCGTAATAGCTGACATGGGCGACGGGCGCGGCCGGATCGACCGGCCGGAAGCCCGACAAACTCATCTGCCCGTAGCCGCCCTCCGCCTCCTCGACATAGAGCGGGCCGCGCCACTCTTCGCTCTTCACGGTGTTCCAGCCATCGGCGAGCCACAAGGTGGGCGTGCGATAGCCCCCGTCCTCGATGAACGCGATCCACTCCGCATTGGTGACGCAGCGATTGGCGAGCGCGAAGGGCCGGATCAACTCTTCGTGGCGGGGCGCCTCATTGTCATAGGCAAAGCCATTGCCGTCGTGCCCGACTTCGAAAATGCCGCCGTCGACCGCGACCCATTTCAGCGGCGCGGCTTCGCCCGCGCGCACCCCGGGACCGGCTTCGCGATAGGCCGGCTTTAGCGGTTCGGCCGCGAACAGCGCGAGAATATCGGTGAGCAGCAGCTCCTGATGCTGCTGCTCGTGATTGATGCCGAGCTCGATCAAAGCCGCCGCCTCGGCGGAAAGCGCGCCGCACAGCCGGGCAAGCGCCTCGTCGACATAAGCGCGGTAGGCGCGCACCTCGGCGGCGGAAGGCCGCGTCAGCAGGCCGCGCTTGGGGCGCGGATGCCGCGGCCCCACACTCTCGTAATAAGAGTTGAAGCAATATTCGAAGCGTTCGTCGAACAGCTGGTAGCCGGGAAGGAAGCGCCTCAGCAGGAACGCCTCGAAGAACCAGGTGGTATGCGCGAGATGCCATTTGGCGGGGCTGGCATCGTCCATCGCCTGAACGACCTGGTCCTCGTCGCTCAAAGGTGCGGCGAGCGCGCTCGACAGCCCGCGCGTGGCGAACAGGCGTTGCTCGAGCGAATCGGACTGTGCGTCGGGCTTCGCCCCGGCGAACACGGCGTTTTGGAGGTTCATCACGCGTCTCTCCCGGCTCGGGCCCGCCTAAAGAGCCCGGATTCCCGAGCAGACGCGCCGTGGATTACCGAACGCGACATTTACCAGCTTGTTCCAAGACCGGGAATGGTTAAGCTTCACACATCTTGGTGAGCGCGATTTGATTTCCCAACGACGATCAATGAAGAGCAATCCTGCCCGCAGTAACGACGTTGTCGTGCCGTTCGACCGGCGGCAATCGCCCGTCGCGGCGGAGCTGCAGCGTGGCGTATGCCGCGCCTTTCGCGCGCTTGGATTTTCCGTCATGACCGAATTGCCGCTGGCCAATGGCCGGCGCGCCGATGTGGTGGCGCTGTCGCAAGCTGGAGACGTGACCATCGTCGAGATCAAATCCTGTCTGGTTGACTACCAGACTGACGGGAAGTGGCAGGACTATCTTGACTACTGCGACCGGCTCTATTTTGCCGTGAATGCGGCGTTCCCCTGTGAGGTCATTCCGGGGGACGCGGGTCTCATTCTCGCCGACCGCTATGGTGCAGAACTGGTGCGCGATCCCGTCGAGGAGCGCCTATCCGCCGCGCGCCGCAAGGCGATGATGCTGTGCTTCGCCCGCGCCGCCGCGCTGCGCCTGCAACTCCACCTGGATCCGAGCTGCGGCTTCGAGATTACTTAGGGGCGCGCTTGGCGAGGATGCGCTGCAAGGTGCGGCGATGCATGTTGAGCCGCCGCGCCGTCTCCGAGACGTTGCGATTGCAGAGCTCATAGACCCGCTGAATATGCTCCCAGCGCACCCGGTCCGCCGACATCGGATTCTCCGGCGGCGGAGCCTTCGCGCTGGTCGAGGTATTGACCAGAGCGTTGTAGACGTCGTCGGCATCGGCCGGCTTGGCGAGATAGTCGACCGCGCCGAGCTTCACCGCGGTGACAGCCGTGGCGATATTGCCGTAGCCGGTGAGCACCACGGCGCGCGCTTCGGGCCGCACGTCCTTGAGCGCGGCGATGACGTCGATTCCGTTGCCGTCGTCCAGCCGCATGTCCACCACGGCGAAAGCGGGCGGGCGGCGCTTGAGTGACTGCAGCCCGTCCTCGACCGAGGAGGCCGCTTCCACAGCGAAGCCCCGCGTCTCCATGGCGCGGGCCAGCCGCGCCAGGAAGGCGCGATCGTCGTCGACGATCAGAAGCGTGTTGTCGGCAAGTTTGGCGAAATTGGTGTCAGGCGAGGGCGAGGCCTGTCGAGCTTCCATGGGCGAAATCTCCTGATGACGCTGCTCTGGCCCCAACCGAGGCGTGGTCCCTAGAAATAGAAGAATTCTTGGTGCCGGCTCTGCGACGAGATGCCGTAGAGCTAAGCGCTTGAAGCGGTTTCGACAAGCCTATCGGCCCGGTTCATGGCGCGAAGGTGGCGGCGGGTTAACTAAGGGAATTCGGGGTGCCTAGCCGACCGGTTCGGCGCGCAAAGCCGGCCGTGTCGGGGCCCGTTCGAAGCGCCCCCGCGGCCAAGTGACGGTGACCACCGCTCCGCCGTTAGGTGCCGGGCGGTTGGCAAGCTCGAGGCTCGCCCCGGAGCGCTCAAGCAGGGTCTTGGCGATGAAGAAGCCGAGCCCCATGCCGACATGCTCGTCGGGCGCTTCCTCGCCGTCGCCGGGCGCCGCCCGCGTGGTGACGAAGGGCTCACCGAGCTGCTCCAGCACGTTCGGCGGAAAGCCTTCGCCATCGTCGGCGATCACGATCCTCACTTCGTCCCGCGACCAGCGCGCATCGACCTCGACCTTGCTCGCGGCGAAGTCGACCGCGTTCTCCACCAGATTGCCGAGGCCGTAGAGCATCCCCGGATTGCGTTCGG
Source organism: Methyloceanibacter sp. (assembly GCA_052039105.1). GTDB lineage: Bacteria > Pseudomonadota > Alphaproteobacteria > Rhizobiales > Methyloligellaceae > Methyloceanibacter. The sequence continues at coordinate 30,785 of JBQGDO010000049.1, read as the reverse complement.
TGATCGGCTCCGCCGCGGCACCGGTCGAAGGCCCGTCCTTGGCAGGCCCCGTGGTCACTTCGATCGGCACGCCGACCAGACGGTGCGGTGATACTACCTCTTCGATCAGGTGACTGAGCGGCAGCCGCGACACAATCAGGTCGTGCTGCTCGCCTCCGCCGGCAAGCTCCGCCAGGATCTCGCGGCAGCGCTCGGCCTGCGCGCGTAACAGCATGAGGTCCTCGTAATGCGGATCGGAGGGCTTGGCGCCGCGCATCAGCTCCTTGGTTACCACCGCGATGGTGGCGAGCGGCGTACCGAGCCCGTGCGCCGCCGCTGCCGCCAAGCCGTCGAGCGCGGAGAGCTTCTGCTCGCGCGCGAGCACCATCTCGGCCGCGGCGAGCGCCTTGGCCATGCGCCGCGCTTCCTCCGCCGTGCGCCAGGAATAGAAACCGATGAAGAGAATGCCGGACACCACTGCCGCCCACACGCCCATCACATAGGGGAAAGGAAGCAGGAGATTGGTGTTGTGGAACCAGGGCAGGGGATGGTGAAAGCTGGTGAGCACGGTGGCCGCGGCGATGGCGAGCGCACCGAGCGCCGCGGTGATCCTGAGCGGCAAGGTCGAGGCCGACACGGTCACCGGCGCGATCAGGAGGAAGGCGAACGGATTCTCCAACCCGCCGGTGAGATAGAGCAGGACCGCAAGCTGGAGAATGTCGTAGCCAAGCATGAGAAACGCGTAGCCCGACTTCAGCCGGTGGCTTGCCGGGTAGCGGATACGCAAGGCGACGTTGAGCCAGGCCGAGAGCGCAATGACCGCGAGGCAGCCCGCGATCGGCAGATGGATGTCGAGCACCCAATAGGCGCCGATCACCGTAATGCTCTGTCCGAGCACCGCGAGCCAGCGCAGGCGCACGATGGTTTGCAAGCGCAAGCGCCGGTCGCTCTGCCGGAGCCAGTCCGGCACGTCTGCGCGGCCGACGGTTTGACTATTGTCGAGGGCAGCCATACCTCAGTTCTACCACAGGAGCGGAAGTCATAATTCCGACAAAGCGGCCGCGCAGCGCAAGGTCATGAACGACACAATCACGCATTTGGGTCAGGCGGGCGCCGCTCTCACTACAGGGGCCGAGCCACCCGTGGCGGTGCGCGAGCTGACCAAGATTTACGGCGCCATCACCGCCGTAGACCATATCAGCTTCACCTTGGAGCAGGGCACCACCGTGGCGCTGCTTGGCGGCAACGGCGCGGGTAAGACCACGACCATCGCCATGCTGCTCGGGCTCGTGGTGCCGACCTCGGGCGAGGTGAGGGTATTCGGCGCCGATGTCAGCCGCGACCGGAGCGCCGTCGCCTATCGCATGAATTTCCAGAGCCCCTATGTCGATCTGCCGATGCGGCTGACGGTGCGACAGAACCTTACCGTCTATGCCGGGCTCTATGGCGTCGCCAACGCCGCCGAGCGCATCGGCTATATCGCCGAGGATCTGCAGATCGCGCCCTTGCTCGATCGGCCGACCGGCAAGCTGTCAGCCGGGCAGAAGACCCGGGTCGGTCTCGCCAAGGCGCTGTTGAACGCGCCGGAGCTGCTTCTGCTCGACGAGCCGACGGCCTCGCTCGATCCCGATACCGCGGACTGGATCCGGCACAAGCTCAAGCAATATGCAAAAGAGCGTGGCGCGACCTTGCTGTTCGCCTCGCACAATATGGCCGAGGTCGAGCGTCTCGCCGGCCGCGTCATCCTGCTGCATCAGGGACGCATCATCGAGGACGGCACGCCCGCGAGCCTGATCGCCACCTATGGGCGAGACACGCTGGAGGAAGTTTTCCTCGACGTGGTGCGCGGCCGCGCGCATCAGGCGCATGACCGCGTCGAGCGTGACAAGACCGCCGAGCGGCAAGTCTCATGAGTGCCTCGCACGCATATGCTGCCGGCGCCGAGCCCATCCTGCTACCGCCGACCGGGGTGAGCGCCTCGCTCCGCCGCATGGCGGCGCTGGTCCGGCGCTATACCTATCTCCTGCGCAGCTCGGGCGTGCGCATCGTCGAGCTGATCTATTGGCCGTTCCTGCAGATGCTTACCTGGGGCTTCTTGCAGAAATATCTCGCCGACACGACGAGTCCTCTCGCGCAGGCCGCCGGGGTGCTGATCGGCTCGGTGCTTTTGTGGGACATTCTCTTCCGCTCCAAGATCGGTTTCTCCACCACCTTCATCGAGGAGATGTGGGCGCGCAATCTCGGCAATCTCCTCATCAGCCCGCTGCGCCCGCTCGAGCTCGTCGCTGCGCTGAGCGCGTGGAGCATCATCCGCCTCTCCGTCGGCATGATCCCTGTTGCCATCGCCGCCTGGCTCATCTTCGGCTTCAACCTGCTCGATCTCGGTCTGCCGCTCGTCGCCTTCTTCGCCGTGCTGGTGCTGACGAGCTGGGCGCTCGGCCTGATCGCGGCCGGCGTGATCTTGCGCTATGGGCTCGGCGCGGAGGAACTCGCCTGGTCGATGGCCTTTCTGCTCTTGCCGCTCGCTTGCGTCTATTATCCGGTCTCGGTGTTGCCCGACTGGCTGCAGCCGATCGCGCTGGCGTTGCCGCCGACCCATGTGTTCGAGGGCATGCGCGGAATCTTGCTGCACAACGTGTTCGACGTGAATGAGCTCTGGTGGGCGCTCGGGCTGAATGTCATCTATCTCGTCGTCGGCTACGTCACCTTCAGCCGGTTCCTGGCCAGCGCGCGGATGAATGGGACGTTGGTGCAGCTGGGCGAGTAGGTGAAGCTGTCCGCGGCGCAATTGAAGGTCTCGGTGGCGCAAATGAACACGCAAACAGGGCAATTGAATACGCAAACAGGGCAATTGGAGCTAAGCAAATGCGCGGGCGATTGCTGACCGTCATCGTCGCGGGTTTCTTGATCGGCGCGCTCGGCGGCGCGGCCGCACTCGTGCTGACGCGAAGCGAGCCGTCGGCCAATGTCACGACATCCGGCAAGGCTCTGGTCGGCGGTCCCTTCACCCTGGTCGATCACACCGGCAAGACGGTTACCGACCAGGACTTCCGCGGCCGCTACATGTTGGTCTTTTTCGGTTTCACCCATTGCCCGGATATTTGCCCGGCCGAGCTCCAGGTGATGGCGGCGGCGCTCGATGAGCTCGGCCCCAAGGCGGAGAAGGTGGCGCCGATCTTCATCACCCTCGACCCCGAGCGCGACACGCCCGAAGTTACCGGCGACTACGTCAAGAATTTCGGCAAGAATTTCGTCGGTCTAACTGGATCGCCGGAGGCCATTGCGGAGGCGGCCAAGGCTTATCGCGTGGCCTATTCGAAATTCGTGCCGGAAGGACAACAAGGCAGTGAGAATTACAGCGTGGATCACTCGGCCCTCGTGTATCTCATGGGCCCAGACGGCAAGTATATGACCCATTTCCCCTACGGAACGCCTGCTCAAAAAATGAGCGAGACTTTACGGCGCTACCTTTAGCCGCGCGACTGATCAGCCTCCGCGTCATGTTATCGTTGCAGTGCAGCATAGAATCACCATGTGATTCTGCGATGCAGCATTAACATATAGGGTTCGAAAGACGGGAGGGCCGATTGGTGTTGTACCACCTGTATGAGCTGAACCAGGCTGCCTTGAGCCCGGCGCGGGCGGCCGCCGAGGCCTACCGGCTCCTGTTCCGCAACCCGCTCAACCCCGCCTATCACACCCCGCTTGGCCGAAGTGCTGCCGCCGCGCTCGAGCTGTTCGAGCGCACCACCCGCCGCTACCGCAAGCCTGCCTGGGGCATCCACGAGACCGAGGTGAGGGGCCGCAGGATCGCCGTTAGAGAGCGCATGCTGCTCAAGAAGCCCTTCTGCAATCTCGTGCGTTTCGAGCGCGAGGTCTCGGCCTGGCGACGGTTCCGCGATCCGAAAGTGCTGGTGGTCGCCCCGATGGCCGGCCATTTCCCCACCCTGCTCAGAGGCACCGTGCGCGACCTCCTGCCGCACCACGACGTCTACGTCACCGAATGGCAGGACGCCCGTTTCGTGCCGCGCTCGGAAGGGGCCTTCGACCTGGACGTCTATATCGACTACATCCTTGAATTCCTGCGCTACTTCGGCGGCGACGTGCATGTCATGGCGGTCTGCCAGCCGACCGTGCCGGTGTTCGCCGCCGTGGCCTTGATGGAAGCAGCCGGCGATCCCGCCATTCCCGGCTCCATGATCCTGATGGCTGGCCCGATTGACGCGCGCGAAAATCCGACCGCGGTCAACAAATTCGCCGAGTCGCGCAGCATCGAGTGGTTTCGCCGCAATGTCATCACCCAGGTTCCGTGGCCGTATCCCGGGGTCATGCGCATGGTCTATCCGGGCTTCCTCCAGCTTAGCGGCTTCATGGGAATGAATCTGGAGCGGCACGTCTCGGCGCACCACGATCTGTTCCATAATCTGATCAAGGGAGACGGCGATTCCGCCGGCAAGCACCGCGAGTTCTACGACGAGTATCTCGCCGTCATGGATCTCGCCGCCGAGTATTACCTGCAGACCATCGAGACGGTCTTCCTCGAGCACAGGCTGCCCAAGGGCCAGATGACCCATGGCAACGTGATGGTCGACCCCAGCAAAATCAAGAACGTAGCTCTTATGACGGTGGAGGGCGAGAAGGATGACATCTCCGGGGTCGGCCAGACCTTCGCTGCCCAAAGACTGTGCACCGGTCTTGCCGAGCCCTTGCGCGAGCACCATCTTCAAGCTGGTGTCGGCCATTACGGCGTGTTCAACGGCTCACGTTTTCGCGCCGAAATCGCGCCGAAAATCCGCAATTTCATAGCGAAACATCAGCGCCGTAGGAGCGTTATGGCCTTGGCCTTCGGCCGGCCTGCCTAAAGCTGAGGCGCGCGCTCCTTCCAGGGCCTGTGCTACTGTATTGGCCGCCGATTCGAGGGGGCCCGGACGGTAGTAGGGAGCGTAGCATGCTTAAGCGGCTGAATCTCGCCAATGGCGAGATGATCGAGGTCAAAATCCGCGGTCTCAATATCCCCATGCTGCTCAGACGGAGCGCTCGAGCGCGGCGCTTCAGCCTGCAAGTGAGCGAGGCGCGACGCGGCGCCGTGCTCACCATGCCGCTCTATTCGAGCTTCGCCGACGCCGACGAATTTCTCTCCCGCCATCTCGATTGGCTCAAAGAGCGCGTCGCCGGACTGTCGGAGCCCGTTCCCTTCTCGCATGGCGCGATCGTTCCCTTGCGCGGCTTCGCGCATCAGCTCCGCTTCGCGGGCTCGGTGCGCCGCCGCGGCGTGGTGTGGATCGAAGAGCCCGAGGCGGCGAGGCCCGCGCCCGCCTGGCCCGAGGGCGCGCGCGTGGGCGTGAGACGCCTGCCGCGCCTCCACGTGACGGGTGAGGAGGAGCATGCGCCGCGCCGGCTGCTCGATTGGTTGAAGCGCCAAGCACATCTCGATCTGAGGACGCGCGTCGACATGCATGCCAAGCGCCTCAATCTCTACCCGAAGCGCCTCTATGTGCGCGACCAGACCACGCGCTGGGGCTCCTGCTCGACCTCGGGCGCGCTGTCCTTCTCCTGGCGGCTGGTGCTCGCGCCGCCCTTCGTGCTCGATTATCTCGCCGCGCATGAAGTCGCGCATCTCGGCCACATGAATCACGGCCCGCGCTTCTGGGCGCTGGTTGCGCGCACAATGCCGCGCCACGACGAGGCGCGCGCCTGGCTCAAGAAGCATGGCGCGAGCCTGCATCGCTACGGCGCCGAGGGGATGCATGTCTCGTCGCGCGGCTACTCGCCCAAGCGCAGCATCGAGTAGTTACTGGCCGAAAATGCCGCCAAGCACGCGCTCGAACAGCGGCGCCTCGTCGCTTTTGGCTTGCGCCGGCGCGTTCCACGGCAGTCGCGCGATGGCGTCATTGGCCCACGGCGCGCGCAAACCGGGCAGCGGCTGCGGCGCCTTGTCCCGATGCGCATAAGTCATCACGTCATGCCAGATCGCGGCGGGAAGCGTGCCGCCGGTGACCTTCTTCATGCGCCTGCCATTGTCGTTGCCGACCCATACGCCGCCGACATAATGCGCCGTGTAGCCGATGAACCAGGCATCGCGGAAACTCTGCGTGGTACCGGTCTTGCCACCCGCCATATGGCCCTCGATCGCCGCCTTCTTGCCGGTGCCGCGCGTCATCGTAGCATTCATCATGTCGTTCATGCCGCCGATGAATTGCAGCGCCGCCACCTGGCCGGTGGTCGAGCGCTTGCGGGCGTAGAGCACCCTGCCGTCGCCGTTGCGCACGCGCGTGATGATATGCGGCAAGACCCCTTGGCCGCCATTGGCGAAGGGGGCATAGGCGCCGGTCAGTTCCATGAGATTGACCTCGGCCGTGCCGAGCGCGATCGAGGGGCTGTCGTGCAAGCGCGATTGGATGCCGAGCCGCCGCGCCGTGCGCACCACGCGCCACGGTCCGACTTCGGCCGCGAGCCGCGCCGCCACCGTATTGGTCGAGTGCGCCAATGCCTCGCGTAAGGAGATCTCGCCGTGATAGAGGCCGGTATAGTTGCGCGGCGACCAGCCGGCGATGGTGGTCGGCCCGTCATAGGCGACCGAGTCCGGCCGGTAACCGCTCTCCAGCGCCGCAAGATAGACGAAGGGCTTGAAGGCCGAGCCCGGCTGGCGCATCGCCTTGATCGCCCGGTCGAACGGGCTCGTCGAATAGGATCGGCCGCCGACCAGCGCCTTGACCTCTCCCCATGGGTCGAGCACCACCACGGCGCCTTCGCCGGCATTGAGCTCCCCGCCCTCGCTGTCGAGCACGCGCCGCAACGATTGCTGCGCGACACGCTGTAGCCCGGCATCGATCGTCGTATCGACGATCAGATCGCCTTCATGCTCGCCGACAAATTCCGGAAGCAGTTCCGCCACCCAATCGACCGCGTAGGGATAACCGGTATCGTCGCCCTTGGCCGAGAGCTTGAGCGGCTGCTGCGATGCGGCGCGCGCCTGCTCGGCGCTGAGATAGCCGGCCTCCACCATGTTATTGAGCACTTCGTCGACCCGCGCATTTGCCGCGCGCACGCTCCGCGTCGGCGCATAACGTGAGGGCGCCTTGAGCAGGCCCGCGAGCAGCGCCGCCTGCGGCAGGGTGACGAAACGCGAAGATTTGCCGAAATAGCGGCGCGAGGCGGCCTCTACCCCATAGGTGCCGCCGCCGAAATAAACGCGGTTGATGTATAGCTCGAGGATCTCGTCCTTGGAGAAGCGCTGCTCGAGCCAGACCGCATAGACCACTTCCTGCAACTTGCGCACATACGTGCGCTCGGGCCTGAGGAACAGATTCTTGGCGAGCTGCTGAGTGATGGTCGAGCCGCCCTGCACCACCGTGCCCGCTTCGGCATTGCGGAAGGTAGCGCGGATCAGGCCCAAGGGGTCGATGCCCCAATGCGCATAGAAGCGGCGGTCCTCGGTGGCGAGCACGGCGTGCACGAGATAGGGCGGCAGCACGTTGAGCCGTATATGTCCGCGCCGCAAGCCCCGCTCGGCAAGCACGGTGCCATCCTCGGCAAGTACCGTGACGTTCGGTGGGCGGTCGTCGAGCGCGGCAATGGTCGGATCGGGCACGCGGGCGATGAAATAGATCACCGCGAGCGACAGCACGATCGCGCCCCAAATGGCGGCGAGCAGCGAGAACTTGATGCCGCCATAAAGCCAACGATGGCGCAAGGTCCAGCGCTTGAGCGAGTGCGCCTTGCGCCGCTTGCGCCTGATCGGCGCGGGACCCCGGCGCCCGCCGAACGGGCTTCCCCCGGGGCGCTGCACTCTTGCACCTTGTCTAGGCTTGCGCCGGGCGCCTTGCATGGTCCCTCGTCCCTTGTCTCAAGCCAAGGCGGGCGACGCCGCCAGCCCGCGCAGGGAGCCGCGACGCGCCTCATGAGCGGAGGCTAGGCGTTCCGGATTGACACAATGTTAAAGATTTGAGCCACCAAGCCGCTAAACGTCGAGATTGGCGACTTGCAGCGCGTTGGCCTGGATGAATTCCCGGCGCGGCTCGACCACGTCGCCCATCAGCCGCGAGAAGATGTCGTCGGCGTCCTCGCCTTCCTTGATCTTCACTTGCAGCATGGTGCGGGTATCGAGATCGAGCGTGGTTTCCCAGAGCTGCTCCGGGTTCATCTCGCCGAGGCCCTTGTAGCGCTGCAGGGTGAGCCCCTTGCGCCCGGCGGTCATCACCGCATCGAGCAGGTCGCTCGGCCCATGCACCACGAGGTTCGTGTCCTTGCGCTTCAAGGTCGCCGGCTTGGCATAGACTTCTTGCAGATGCTCGGCGAAGCCGTCGAGCTTGAGCGCGTCGGCGCTAGCAATGAACGGCCCATCGATCAGGTGCGACTCCATTACCCCGCGCAGCTCGCGCCAGAAGCGCAAGCCGCCTTCAGGCAGCGCCTCGCCATGCCAGCCGCGTTCGGTCTCATCGGCCAGAGCATCGAGCCGTTTGGCGATATAGGTCGCCGCGGCCTGGGCGTGCCTGCTCTCCTTCAGCAATTTCGGATTGAGCGCCCCGGCGATCGCCACCTGCTCGACGATGAAGCGCGGATAACGGCTGTGCAGTCCTTTGAGGATGCCGGCGATCTTGCGTGCGGTTTCGACGATGTCGCGCAAATCGCCGCCGCCCCGGCTCGCATTGTCACCGGTGACCAGGATCGCATCTTCGAGTCCTTCGCCGATCAAATAGTCTTCGAGCGCCTTCTCGTCCTTCAGATAGCGCTCGGCTTGCCCGCGCTTCACCTTGTAGAGCGGGGGTTGGGCGATGAACAGGTGACCCGCTTCGATCAGCGACTGCATCTGCCGGTAGAAGAAGGTGAGCAGCAAGGTGCGGATATGCGAGCCATCGACGTCGGCGTCGGTCATGATGATGATCTTGTGGTAGCGGAGCTTGGCGAGGTCGAATTCGTCCTTGCCGATGCCGGTGCCGAGTGCGGTGATCAGGGTGCCGATCTCGGCGGAGGACAACATCTTGTCGAAGCGCGCACGCTCCACATTGAGGATCTTGCCGCGCAACGGCAGCACCGCCTGGAAGGCGCGGTCGCGCGCCTGCTTGGCCGAGCCCCCGGCTGAATCGCCCTCCACCAAAAACAGCTCCGATTTGGCCGGATCGCGCTCCTGGCAATCGGCGAGCTTGCCGGGCAGCGAAGAGACGTCGAGCGCGCCCTTGCGGCGGGTGAGCTCGCGCGCCTTGCGCGCCGCCTCGCGCGCAGCCGCAGCCTCGACGATCTTCTGCACGATGTTGCGCGCCTCGCCCGGATTCTCCTCGAACCAGCCGGACAGAGCGTCGGCCATCACGCTCTCCACCACCGGACGCACCTCGGAAGACACAAGCTTGTCCTTGGTCTGGCTGGAGAACTTCGGATCCGGCACCTTGACCGAGAGCACGCAAGTCAGCCCCTCGCGGGCATCGTCGCCGGTCAGCGCCACCTTCTCCTTCTTGGCGATGCCGGACTCCGCCGCATACGTGTTGACGGTGCGGGTCAGCGCGGCGCGGAAGCCGGCCAGATGCGTGCCGCCGTCGCGCTGCGGGATGTTGTTGGTGAAGCAGAGCACGTTCTCGTGGTAACTGTCGTTCCACCACAGAGCGGCCTCGACGACGATGGCGCCTTGCTGCTTCTCGACCACGATCGGCTCGTTGATCAAAGGATGCTTGGTGCGATCGAGGAAGCGCACGAAGGCGCGCAGGCCGCCCTCATATTTCATCTCCTCGATCTTCGGCTCCACGCCGCGATGATCGGACAACACGATGCGCACACCTGAATTGAGGAACGCAAGCTCGCGCAGGCGATGCTCCAAGGTCGCGTAATCGAACTCGACCATGGTGAAGGTCTTGGGGGAGGGCACGAAGGTGATGCGCGTGCCGGTCTTGCCGCCGGCATCGCCCACGACCTTGAGCGGCTTCTCCGGCACGCCGTCGGCAAACCGCATGAAGTGCTCCTTGCCGTCGCGCCAGATGGTGAGGTCGAGCTTGGAAGAGAGCGCGTTGACCACCGACACACCGACGCCGTGCAGGCCGCCAGACACCTTGTAGGAGTTCTGGTCGAACTTCCCGCCGGCATGCAGCTGCGTCATGATCACTTCGGCGGCGGAGACGCCTTCGCCTTTGTGGATCTCAGTTGGAATGCCGCGCCCATTGTCCTCCACCGTCACCGAGCCGTCGGCATTGAGCGTGACCAAAATCTCGTCGGAGAAACCGGCCAGCGCCTCGTCGATGGCGTTGTCCACCACCTCGTAGACCATGTGGTGCAGGCCGGAGCCGTCGTCGGTGTCACCGATATACATGCCCGGCCGCTTGCGCACGGCATCGAGGCCTTTCAGCACTTTGATCGACTCCGCACCGTATTCGGCGGCGGCTTCAGATTTGCGTTTGGCAGCTGGTGTCATGGTTCCCTGAAAGCGGTTGTTGGTCTTGGCGGCGGGGCGCTAGCCGGCCGATGAATCGGGGCTAATTCTACCCTGATTCACTGCGAAAATTTGCGCCTCTTCTGCCATCGGCGCGAATAGGTCGCGGTCGGTCCCGGTCATCCAGGCCTGCCCGCCAAGCCTTGAAATTTCGCCAAAAAGTGCCACCCGCCGGGGGAGGTCCAAATGCGCCGCAATTTCGTCCAGGAGCACCAGCGGCGAGACGCCTTCGATCTCCCGGATCAGCTCGGCTTTGGCGAGGATAAGCCCGATCAGAAGCGCCTTCTGCTCGCCCGAGGAGCAGTGCTGGGCCGGTGCATCTTTGGGCCCGTGACTGACAATTAGGTCGCTCAGATGCGGTCCTTCAAGGGCCCGCGACGCCGCCCGGTCACGCTCCCGGCCGGCGGCGAGAGAGCTACGGAATTCGTCCTCGACCTCGGTCGCGGACTGCGCTGCGAGCGCCGTTTCGAGGGTCCCTTCGAGCGCGAGGAGAGCATGCGGGAAGGGGCCTTCGCCACGAGCCTCGCGCATGCGCTCGATCAGGGCGGCAAGCCGTGCGATCGCCTCGAGCCGCGCCGCGGCGATGGCGACCCCCGCCTCCGCCATCTGCTCCTCGAGCCCCTCGAACAGCGCGCGGGAGCCTTCCTTCAGTTGGAACAGCCGGTTCCGCTGCCGCATCGCCCGGTCGTAGCGGCCAAGCGGCGAGCGCATCTTCGGATCGACCGCGAGCACCAGCCGGTCGAGAAACCGCCGCCGCTCCGAAGCGGACCCTGTGAACAGGCCGTCCATCGCCGGGATCAGCCAGACGAGCTTGACATGCTCGGCGAGCGCACCCGCGCTTTCCTCCTTGCCGGCAATGCGCACTACGCGGCCGGTGCTTTCCTCGCGCGTGCCGGAGAGGATGCCGGTGCCGATCTCGACCTCGTCCTCGCAAGCGACCACAGTCGCCGCCACCGCGAAGCCGCCGGTCCCCTCCTTGCGGCAAAGCTCCTCATAGGGGCGTCCGCGCAAGCCATGACCCGGCCCGAGCAACGAAACCGCCTCGAGCAGATTGGTCTTGCCCGCGCCGTTATCGCCGATCAGCACCACGGCTCGCGCGTCGAGTGCGAGCTCGGCGCGGGCATAGTTGCGAAAATCGGTGAGCTTGAGGCTGCGGACGTAATGGCGCGTGTCGGCAGCCTCGCCCGGGATCGCCTTCAACTCTCCACGACCCTTGCGATCTGCCCTCATACCCGCATCGGCATGAGCACATAGAGCGCTGAGACATCCTTGCCGTCGCGCACCATGGTGGGGGAGCCTGGATCGGCGAGCTGGAACTCGGCCGTGCCGCTTTCCAGCTGCTGGGAAATATCGAGCAGGTAGCGCGCGTTGAAACCGATCTCCAGCGGGTCGTCGCCATACTCGATCGGAAGCTCCTCGGTGGCGCTGCCGCTGTCGGGATTGTTGACCGAGAGCGTCAGCTTGCCGTTGGAGAGCGTGAGCTTCACCGCGCGGCCCTTGTCGCTCGACAAGGTCGAGACCCGATCCACCGCCTGGGCGAAGGCGGCGTTGTCGACCTCCATCTTCTTGTCGTTCGATTGCGGGATGACGCGCTCATAATCGGGGAAAGTGCCATCGATCAGCTTCGAGGTGAGCACGACTTTCCCGGTCGAGACCCTGATCTTCGATGGCGACAGCTCGATGCGCACCTCGCCTTCGCCGTCCTCGACCAGCTTGGCAAGCTCGACGACGGTTTTGCGCGGCACGATCACCCCAGGCATGTCCTTGGCCCCGGAGGGAAGCGGCAGCTCGACTTGGGCGAGCCGGTGCCCGTCGGTCGCCACCGCCCGCAACATCGGCTTGCCGCCGCTCTGTGTGGCGTGGAGATAGATGCCGTTCAGGTAGTAGCGGGTCTCTTCCGTGGAGATGGCGAAACGGGTCTTGTCGATCAGCTTCTTCAGGTCCGTCGCCGGGAGGCTGAAGGCATGGCCGAGATCGTCGACGCTGAGCGCCGGGAAGTCGTCCGCCGGCAAGGTTTGCAACGAGAACTGCGCCGGACCCGCCGTGATGGTCAGCCGGCCCTGCTCGCCGTCTTTGGCAAGCTCGATATCGGCCCCGTCTGGCAGCTTGCGCACGATGTCGTAGAACATATGCGCCGGCACAGTGGTGCCACCTTGGCCCTTGGCGCGAGCCCCGACCGTCTCGACGATCTCCATGTCGAGATCGGTGGCGGTCAGCTGCAGCTCGTTATTCGATGTGTTGAGAAGCACGTTGGACAGGATCGGGATGGTGTTCCGCCGCTCGACCACGCTCGCTACATGCGCGAGCGCCTTGACCAGGCCAGGTTTGTCGATGGTGAGCCGCATGCCCAAAACCTCAAAAATGAGCGGAATCTATCGGTGCGAAGCAAGCTGGCCGAGGCCCTCGGCCCCAGTCCAAATTCGCCCGATCCGATGAGGAACGAAGAACTCCCGGCAAGACCTTGCCGTGCCGGGGGCCACTTTTCAAGGGGCACGAAGGGGCGGGATGGGGGCGTCGCCTGACCGTCTAGGACCTTGTCGAGAGCGGGCGGGGGGACGCCTTGGCCTATAGATCCAAACCCCCCGGCCGCCTTCCCCCTATTCGCGCAGCAAGCGCTTCAGAAGCTCGACTTCCTCGCGGAGCTGGGTGTCGTCGTTCATCAGCTGCTCGATCTTGCGGATCGCGTGCAGCACTGTGGTGTGATCGCGATTGCCGAACCTGCGCCCGATCTCCGGCAACGAACGCGAGGTGAGCAGCTTGGCCAGATACATGCCGATCTGGCGCGGCCGAACGATCGAGCGGTTACGCCGTCCCGAGAGGAGATCGCCGCGGTTCACCCCGTAATGCTTTGACACGGTACGCAGGATATCGTCGATGCGCACGCGCCGCGGCTCGGCGCCGCGCATCAGGTCGCGCACGATCTGCTCGGCCGTCTCAAGCGTCACCGCCTCGTCGGTGAGCTGGAAGCTCGCGCGCAGGCGATGCACCGCGCCTTCGAGCTCGCGTCCGCTCTCGGTGAGCCGCTCGGCGAGGAAGGCCAGCACGATTTCGGAGATTTCCAGTCCCTTGGTCTCGCCCGTCGCCTCCGCAGCACGCTTCTCCAGGATCTTGTGGCGGAGCTCGAAATCCATCGGCCCGATCTCGGCGACGAGGCCGCCGCCAAGCCGCGAGCGCATGCGCATATCGAGCTTGTCGAGCTGGGTCGGCGCCCGGTCCGCCGCCACGACCACCTGCCGCCCGCCGTCGATCAGCGAGTTCAAGGTGTGACAGAATTCCTGCTGGATGGTCGGGCCTTGCAGGAACTCCATATCGTCGATCAACAGAATGTCGATCTTGCGCAACTTCTCCTTGAAGGCGAGCGCGTCGCGCGCACGCAAGGCCTGCACGAAGCCCGACATGAATCGCTCGGCGGTGAGATAAAGTACTTGCGCCTCGGGCTTGCGCTGCTTCACGTCCCAGGAGATCGCATGCAGGAGGTGGGTTTTGCCCAAGCCCACATTGCCGTGCACGAACAGCGGATTGAATAGAGGCTGCGGGGCGGAGAAGGCACTCGCCACCTCTTGCGCCGCCGCGTAGGCGAGACGGTTCGACACGCCGACGACGAAGCTCGCAAAGGTCAGCCTGGGATCGAGCGGCGAGCCCTCGAAGCCGCCATAGCCGGTCCTGAGCGGTAAAGGCAGTGGCGCCGCTTCGGCCAAGGCCTCGACCGCGACACGATGCTGGCGCGGCGTCTCTTTGGGCGCCTCGGCACCGAAATGCGGCTGTCTAACCTTGAACTCGACACGCTCGACGTTGGGCCACTCGCCGCGCGAAAGCCTCAAGACAAAGTCGTAATAATGGGAGCGGAGCCAGTTGCGGAGGAAGCGCGTGGCCACGGTGAGGTGGACGACGTCGCCCTCCACCTGCTCGACCTCGACGCCCCTAAACCAACTGGCGAAAACATCCTCTCCCAACTCGGCGCGCAAACGATTCTTGACCCTCGCCCAAGCATCGCTCGGGGCGGCCTGCTCTTGTTGTGCCACGGTTTCTGCTCTTTCCCATTCTTTTCGTTCGCGCCGTTACGCACCGCACGCCAGATACATGAGCAGTCAACAAGAGCCGACGCGGACAGTCATGACCGTCCCCTGACTATGCCCTGACCTTAGCTCTGTTGCCAAGGTAGGCCAGCCGCTTTCCACCCCGCGAGGGCGCCGCGATGCCTCCCATCGTCAAGCGGTCCTTCGAACCCGCAAGCGACGTTGTGGCAGGCACGGTATCCCATCGCCGCCATTGCCTTGGCAGCCGCCAGGCTCCGGCTTCCCGAACGGCAAATGAAGAAGAGGTCGTCCTCCAACTCGACGCCGAGCGCCTTGAGTTCCCCAGCCAGCCGCTCCGCGAAACGCGGGTCGATCGCCTGATCGGGAAAGGTCTGCCACTCCACGAGGACAGTCCGTTTGCCCAAAGGCGTAAGGTCCGGGATTCCCACGTAAGTCCACTCGGCGCGGGTGCGCACGTCGACGAGCTGCGAGCGCGGTGTTGACTGGAGGGTGTTCCACACCGTCTCCACATCCACATCGTCGACCGCCTTATCGTCGGCCTGTGCGCTCAAAGGAAACTTCCTCCCCTGAAGACAAGAGTACGACGTAAGTACAATTACGATGTCGGCTACAATAGGTAGTGGCTATTCGGCGAAACGGCCCACGACCACCCACAGTGCACGCGCTAACATTCCACAAGATATCCACGCTCCATACACTAGAGACAACGAAAACCTTTCCCGGTGACCACCAGGTCCAAGGTACTCAATTGTGCAGGAGGGGAATGCCCCGTTCGGATGCCTTGGACTATACACATCGCACCCATGCTGATCAAGCGAGCGACCCGCGTCTCGTCTTCCGCGATGGCTGTTCGCATCGCGCGCAGCAGGTCTCTGCAAATACCTGTGTGGCAAGACTGAATCCAGCGAGCGCGGAGCGGAGCGAGGCGTCCAAGGAAGATTTCTGTGCCGTGAGTGCTACACGATTTTTTTTTGTGACAGTGCGCGCGGCGTCCGCTGTGGCATTTCTTCCGCGGAACCTCGCAAGGCAAGCGGTTGAAATATTCGTTGAATTGACATGATCCGCAGGGGCCCGCGCGGGGTCCCTGTGGCACGCTGGCAACAGAGGAGGTTTTTTTGTTAGGGGGCGCCCATGGCGCCGATGCGCTTGGCCAACCGCGACACTTTCCGCGATGCGGTCTTGCGGTGAACCATGCCCTTCTGCGCCGTGCGCGCGATCACCGGTTCGGCCGCTTTCAGCGCCGCCTGCGCCGCTTCCTTGTTGCCCGCGGCGATCGCTTCCTCGACTTGGCGCATAGAGCTTCTCAGCCGGCTGCGGCGCGCCTTGTTCACTTCGGTGCGGCGAAGGGTCTGACGCGCGGCTTTCTTTGCCGATTTGGTATTGGCCATTGACTTGTTCCTTGCGACGCGCTTCCAGCCTCGAGCCGGTGCAAAAAAGCGCGAGAATTGCGGATGATTTGGCTCGTCTGTAACGAGCGGCCCGTGACCTGTCAACCGCGGGAATCTGCCGCCGGGACTGGCGATTGACAGGGAGCGGTGTCGGTGGCTCTTCTGTCGCCGCTTTAGACGGACGGCCCCAAGGTCAAAGCAAGAGGGCGATGCGTATTCTGGTCACCGGAGCCGCGGGCTTCATCGGCTATCACACCGCGGCCCGTCTGCTCGATCAGGGCCACGAGGTCGTCGGATTCGACAATCTCAGCCCCTATTACGACGTCTCGTTGAAGGAGGCGCGCCTCAAGCGCCTCAAGGGCCGCAACAACTTCCGGTTCCTCCAGGCCGATCTTGCCGACCGAACTATCGTCGAGGCGACCTTCGCCGAGGAGCGGCCCCAGCGCGTCATCCATCTCGCCGCGCAAGCCGGTGTGCGTTACTCGCTCGACCGTCCGCACGGCTATATCAGCTCAAACATCACCGGCTTTCTACATGTGCTCGAAGGCTGCCGGCACCACGGCGTGGAACATCTGGTGTTTGCCTCGACCAGCGCGGTCTACGGTGCCAATCGCAAATTGCCCTTCGATGTCAGCGACAGGACCGATCATCCGGTGAGCCTCTACGGCGCCACGAAAAAGGCCAACGAGCTGATGGCGCATTCCTACGCCCATCTGTTCGGGCTGCCGGTCACGGGCTTGCGCTTCTTCACCGTCTACGGCCCGTGGGGGCGGCCGGACATGTCGCTCTTCCTGTTCACCCGCAAGATCCTCGCGGATGAGCCCATTCCGGTCTTCAATTACGGCCACCACGCGCGCGACTTCACCTATATCGACGATGTCGTGGAAGGCGTGGTGCGCGTGACTGACGTCACCGCTACCCCCGACCCCAATTGGCGCGCGGAAACGCCGGACACCGCCACGTCGTCGGCGCCCTATCGGCTCTACAATATCGGCAATAATTCGCCCGTCGCGCTGCTCGACTATATCGCCGCAATCGAGAAGGCGCTCGGCAAGAACGCCAAGCTCGAGCTGCTGCCGCAGCAGCCGGGCGATGTCGAGGAGACCTACGCCGATGTCGATGCGCTCAAGGCGGCGACCGGCTTTCAGCCCTCGACGCCGCTCGATGTCGGCATCGAGCGCTTCGTCGCCTGGTACCGCGACTACTACAAGGTCTAGGGTCTAGTCCTTCACCTCGGTCCAGAGCGTAATGTCCGGCGGCTCGGCCAGGAGGTCCGGCGCCACCGCGCGGAACGCGTCGATATGCACCGAGGCGAGATGCGCATCGAGATCGGCCTTGGACTCCCAGTTCTCATGAAACACGAGAAGCCCGGGATCGTCGGGCGAGACATGCAGATCGTAATTGATGCAGCCCTTCTCGGCGCGCGTCGGCGCGCAGACCGCGAGCAGCGCCTCGCGCAAGGCACCCTCCTTGCCAGGCTTCGCGCGGTGATAGGCAATCACCGTGACCTTTCCCCCCACGGGACCCTCCCTGCCTCTGCCTGTTGCCGGCCAGTCTAGCCCGTGAGGCCATCGCGGCAAGGGGAGGGGTCGAAGCAGGCTCCCCTTCGAGGTGAGTTGACAAGCCCGGGCGCCCCGTCAAGATCGGCACCGGAGCGCCGGCCTTTTCCCAAGGGTCTCCAGGTTCGCCCAAACGCCCATGTCAGCTTTCCCGATTTCAACCTTCATCAGCTACGCCAAGGCCGACCAAGCCAAGGCGCAGGAGATCGCCGCCTCGCTCGAGCAGCGCGGCTTCAAATGCTGGATCGCGCCGCGCGACGTGCGGCCCGGCCGCACCTATGGCGACGAGATCATCCGGGGCATCGAGGCTTCCCGCGCACTGATCCTGGTGCTGTCCTCGGCGAGCAATGCATCGGGCTTCGTTTCGCGCGAGATCGAGCGGGCCGTCTCCAAGAACAAGCCCATTTTCACCATCCGCATTGAGGACGTATTGCCCTCGCCGGCTCTCGAGCTGTTCATCTCCTCGACACAGTGGATCGACGCATTCTCGGGTCGGCTCGGGCCGCACGTCGATCGCCTCGCAGAGCTTCTGGCGGAGGATGAAGCCCCAGGATCGGCTGCACCAGCGCCCCGCGCCGCTGCAAAGCCATCTCCGCAGCGTCCCGTCTGGCGCTCGCCCTTGGCGCTGGGGGCGGGAGCTTTAGTCCTGGTCGGCGCTATCGGCGGGCTTGCCCTTCTTCTCATGCGCGCGCCCGACGATACCGACTATGGGGTGCTGGCGCGAAGCTGTGAGCGCCTGTCCGGCGACGGGGCTATCGCCGCCTGCGACCGCGTCATCGGCTCGCGCAAGTTCTCTGGACGCGAGCTCGGCGCGCTCTACGCCGCGCGGGGCTATCAGCGGCAGATAAAATACGATGTCGAGGGCGCGCTTTCCGACTATCGCGAGGCGATCAAGCTCGAGCCGGCCAATGCCACCGTGTTTGCCAATCGCGGCCACATCTATCGGGATGCCGGCGACTACGATAAGGCGCTTGCCGATTTCGACCAGGCCATTGCCCTGGACCAGCGTCTGTCTGATGCGCTGGCAAGCCGCGGCTGGATCTTTCAGCAGAAGGGTGAAATCGACCGCGCCAAGCAGGATTACGCACAGGCGCTGCAAGCAGGCCCATCCGCCGAGCTGAAGCAGAAGCTTGAGATCGCGCTTGCCGCGATTGATCCGGGCTATGGCGAGGCCGGTTCCGCGAGCGGACCGGCGCCCGCAGAGTTGAACGGCACCTGGACCGGCTCCGGTCATCAGACGGGCGGCGGCCTCGAACCGAGCTCCTATCAGGTGGTGATGCGCATCGCCGCAGGGGGCGGAAGTATCGACTATCCCTCCCTCAGTTGCGGCGGCTCCCTCACCGCCCTCTCGGCCGAGGGTGACGCAGCGCAATTCAAGGAGCACATTACCTATGGCAATTGCGCAGACGGCGGCACGATCGACGTCAAGCTCAACGGCGGCAAGCTAGATTGGAAATGGTCTGGCTTAGAGGACATGATCGTCACCGCCCTGCTCGAATCGGCCTGCACGGTGACCGATCCGACCGGCACGCCGCTCAACGTGCGCGATAGCCCGAATGGAAAGATCACGGGAATGCTCGCGAACGGGCTTCCGGTGTCGATCGTCGACAGCAAGACCGCAGCCAACGGCAAGCCTTGGGTCAAGATCGTGGATCCCGGGACACAGAAGCCGATCGGTTGGGTGTTCCAGGAATTCGTCTCCTGCTCCTAGAGCGCGGCCTCACCGGTTTTTGAACGCGGGCTTGCGCTTCTCGATGAAGGCGGCCATGCCCTCTTTCTGATCCTCGGTGGCAAACAGCGAGTAGAACTGTCCGCGCTCGAAGCGCATGCCTTCCGCCAACGTGGTGGCAAAGCCGCGATTGATCGCTTCCTTGATCATCATCACCGCGTGCTGCGAAAGATTGGCGATGTTCTCGGCGATGTTCATCGCCTCGTTCATCAGCACGTCGGCGGGAACTACCCGGCTCACCAGCCCGGCCCGCTCCGCCTCCGCTGCATACATGCGCCGTCCGGTGAGGCAGAGATCCATGGCCTTGGCCTTGCCGATCGAGCGCGGCAGGCGTTGCGTGCCGCCCGCGCCAGGCATGATGCCGAGATTGATCTCTGGCTGGCCGAACACGGCATTGTCTGCTGCAATAATGATATCGCAGGACATGGCAAGCTCGCAGCCGCCGCCGAGCGCGTAACCGGAGACCGCGGCGATGACCGGCTTGCGGCAATGGCCGATGCGGTCGAACGGCGCGACGAAATCGCTGCCATAGGCCTCGACGAAAGTCTTGGCTTGCATCTCCTTGATGTCGACGCCGGCGGCGAATGCCTTCTCACTGCCGGTAATGACGATGCAGCCGACGCCGGGATCGGCCTCGAAGGCATCAAGCGCACGGTTGAGCTCGCCGATCAGCTCGGCATTGAGCGCGTTCAGCGCCTGGGGGCGATTGAGCCGGATCAGCCCGACCTTGCCGTTCTTTTCGACGATGATCGTCTCATAGGCGCCGTTCCTCTTGGGGGATTCCGGCTCAGGCTCCGGCTCCCTCGCGGTAAAGACGTTCATGAACATGGTGGTCCTAGTCCCCTAGCGTTGACAGGTTGGACAATAGAAGGTCGAGCGTCCTCCCTGGACGATGCGGCGTACGGTTCCTCCGCAGCCTTTCTTTGCGCAGGGCTTGCCCTCGCGCCCATAGACTTTGAATCGATGCTGGAAGCGGCCGAGCCTGCCGTCGGCGCGCTTATAGTCGCGCAAGGAGGAGCCGCCCGCCTTGATCGCGCCTTCGAGCACCGCCTTGACCGCTTCGACCAGCGCCTCGGTCTTTGGGGTGGGCTTGCCGGATTTCGTCGCGAGCGTGCCGGCGAGCCGCAAGGGCGAGATGCCGGCGCGGAACAGCGCCTCGCAGGCATAGATGTTGCCGAGACCTGCGATCAGCCTCTGGTCGATGAGCGCGGCCTTGATCGATGTCGCCTTCCCCTTCAGCCGCATCGCCAGCCATTGCGGCGTGAAGGCAGGGCTCAACGGCTCGACGCCAAGGCCCTTGAACAGCGCATGACTGTCCAGGCTCTTGGAGGGACTAAGGTCCATATAGCCGAAGCGCCGCGCATCGGAGTAGCGCACCCGTGTGCCGTCGCCGAGATGGAACACGATGTGCTCATGCTTCGGCGGCGGCACTTTCGCTGCTCCATTGATCGAGAAGCGGCCGGTCATGCCGAGATGCATCACCAGCACCTCGCCGC
Source organism: Methyloceanibacter sp. (assembly GCA_052039105.1). GTDB lineage: Bacteria > Pseudomonadota > Alphaproteobacteria > Rhizobiales > Methyloligellaceae > Methyloceanibacter. Next base: position 10,183 of record JBQGDO010000049.1, on the reverse strand, counting down.
CGTCGAGCCGGGCAAGCAGATATTTGGCGCGGCGGTCGAGCGCCTTGACCTTGCGCCCCGACAGCCGCTCGCCGAAGCGTTGCGGAAGCGGAAAGCGCAAATCCGGACGGCGCTGCTCGACGCGCGCGAATTGATTGCCGACGAGGATCGGTTCCAATCCCCGGCGCACGGTCTCGACCTCCGGGAGCTCCGGCATATGGCTCCTCTTACCGCAGTGCAGTAGAAGCTCGTTGCGGCGCAACAATAGCCTGATCTTGGGGCTTGCGCTATTGTCCCACGTCAATGTCCAAGGCTTTGAAAACCCAAGATGTCGCGGCGCCGGAAGCAAGCTTCGGCTATGCCAAGGTCCACGCCGACGCCAAGCAAGGCCTGGTGAACGAGGTCTTCGCCAGGGTCGCGCGCCGCTACGACCTGATGAACGACCTCATGTCGGGCGGACTGCACCGCCTGTGGAAAGACGAGCTCGTGTCGTGGCTCGCCCCGCCGAAAAGCGCCTCTCCTTTCGCCCTTCTCGACGTTGCCGGCGGCACCGGCGATGTCGCCATGCGGGTGCTGGACGCAGCCGGACCCGGAACGCGCGCCACGATCTGCGATATCAGCGCGGAGATGATCGAGGCTGGCCGGGCGCGGGCAGGGGAGGATCGGAGGCTCGCTTTCGTCCAGGGCAATGCCGAAAATCTGCCCTTCCCCGACCAGAGCTTCGACGCCTATACGATCGCCTTCGGCATCCGCAACGTCACCCATATCGAGGCGGCGCTGGCCGAAGCCTTTCGCGTGCTGAAGCCGGGCGGCCGCTTCCTCTGCCTCGAATTCTCCACCGTGGAGGTCCCTCTGCTCGACACGCTCTACAACGCCTATTCCTTCAACGCGATCCCGGCGCTCGGGGGGCTCGTCGCCGGCGACAGCGCCGCCTATCGGTACCTCGTGGAAAGCATCCGCCGCTTCCCCGATCAGAAAAGCTTCACGGCTTTGATCGAGAATGCCGGCTTCGAGCGCGTGTGCTATCGCAATCTCACCGGCGGCATTGCCGCTCTCCACTCGGCCTGGCGATTGTGATGAGACAGCAATGAATGCCATCGCCAATATGGCGCGACTGACCAAGGCGGGCGCGGTGATCGCCTGGTCCGGCGCACGCGTGTTGCCGAAAGATGCCCCGCTGCCAGGCCCGCTTGCCCTGTTTGCCCGCGTCACCGCGCCGCTCCGCAAGAACGGCGTGGGCGACGGCAACGAGGCCAAGCTCTCCGAAGCGCTCACCTCGCTCGGCCCGTCCTACATCAAGCTCGGCCAGTTCCTCGCCACCCGAGACGACATTATCGGGCGCGAGCTTGCCCGCGATCTCTCCACCCTCCAGGACCGGCTGCCGCCCTTCTCGCAACAAGAGGCCAAGGCCGCGGTAGAGGAAGCGCTTGGCCAGCCCATCGACAAGCTCTTCGCCGAGTTCGGGCCGCCGGTCGCCGCTGCCTCTATTGCTCAGGTGCATAAGGCGAAGGTCCGACTACACGACGGCACGCTGAAGCCGGTTGCCGTCAAGGTGCTGCGCCCCGGCATCGAGCACAGATTCCAGAAGGACCTCGACTCCTATTTCTTTGCCGCGCGCCTGATCGAGCGCTTGCATCCGCCCTCGCGGCGGCTCCGCCCGATCGCCGTGGTCGACACCTTGGCGAAGTCGGTCGCGATCGAGATGGATCTGCGCATGGAGGCCGCGGCCATCTCGGAAATGGCGGAAAACACTAAGAACGACGAAGGCTTCCGCGTGCCTGGTGTCGATTGGACGCGCAGCGCCCGGCGCGTGCTGACCTTGGAGTGGATCGACGGCATTCCCATCGCCGACCGCGAAGCGCTCGCCGCTGCTGGCCACGACGTGAAGGCGCTCGGGCCCCGCCTGATGCAGACCTTCCTGCGGCATGCCATGCGCGACGGCTTCTTCCATGCCGACATGCATCCCGGCAATCTGTTTGTTGATGATCAGGGCCGCATCGTTGCCGTCGATTTCGGCATCATGGGGCGGCTCGGCGCGAAGGAGCGGCGCTTCCTCGCCGAAATCCTCTACGGCTTCCTCAACCGCGATTATCAGCGGGTGGCGGAAGTGCATTTCGAGGCGGGCTACGTGCCGCGCAAACATTCGGTGGCGCAATTCGCCCAAGCCTTGCGCGCTATCGGCGAGCCGATCATGGACCGGCCGGCGAGCGAAATCTCCATGGCGCAGCTGCTCGGCCAGCTGTTTCAATATACCGAAGTGTTCGACATGCAGACCCGCCCCGAGCTTCTGCTCTTGCAAAAGACCATGGTGGTGGTCGAAGGCGTCGGCCGCTCGCTTGATCCCGAGCTGAATATGTGGGTCGTATCCGAGCCGGTGGTTAAGGAGTGGATGGAACAGGAGCTTGGCCCGGGCGCACAGATCGAGGCCGCCGCCGAGAGTGCCGTCTCGGTCGGCCGCTTCATGGGCGAAATTCCCAAATTTCTCGGCCAAGCCGAGCGCACCGCCGAGGCGTTTTCCGCCATGGCCGAGGAGGGGTTGCGCCTCGACGATCACACGGTGGAGCGGCTCGCGGCGGCGCAGGACCGGCAGAACCGCGCCAGCCGCATCGGCATCTGGGTTGGTGCCATCGCGCTTGCCGCCATCGCGCTCGCGCTGATCTTTTGAGAGTTGACCGCTAACCCTATTTCTTGTCATTGCCGGCTTGGCCGGGCAATCCGGTAACCACCGGAGGAGGTTACTGCTAAAGTCGGTGGTTACTGGAATGCCCGCTTTCGCGGGCAAGACAACGCGTGAGGACGTAGGTGCAAGGAAAGCGCATCCTCCTGATCGTCGGCGGCGGGATCGCCGCCTATAAGAGCCTCGAACTGGTGCGCCGCTTGAAGGAGCGGGGCGCTGGCGTGCGCGCGATCCTGACCAAAGGCGGCGCCGAATTCGTCACCCCGCTGTCGCTCTCCGTGCTCACCGAGGAGAAGGCTTACACCGAATTGTTCGACCTCAAGGACGAGGCCGAAATCGGTCATATCCGCCTGTCGCGCGAGGCTGACGTGATCGTGGTCGCGCCGGCCACCGCCGATCTTCTCGCCAAGATGGCGCATGGCCTCGCCGACGATCTCGCCTCGACCGTGCTGCTCGCCACCGATAAGCAAGTGCTCGCCGCGCCCGCCATGAATCTGCGCATGTGGCAGCACCACGCCACACAGCGGAACCTCGCGACGCTCAAGAGCGACGGCATACTCTTTGTCGGCCCGGACGAAGGCGAGATGGCTTGCGGCGAATTCGGCCCCGGTCGCATGGCCGAGCCCGAAGCCATCCTCGCCGCCATCGAGCGCGCGCTCGGCGGCAGCGTGCCTGGGTCCGCGCCGCGCGCGCAAGCCACGCCGCTCAGATCGCTCACGGGGCGGCATGTGCTGATCACCTCGGGCCCGACGCAGGAGCCGATCGATCCCGTCCGCTATATCGCCAACCGCTCCTCCGGCAAGCAGGGTCATGCGCTCGCGCGCGCTGCAACCGCGCTCGGCGCAGACGTCACCCTGATCAGTGGACCGGTCGCGCTGCCCGACCCGCAAGGCGTACGCGTGATCAGGGTCGAGACCGCGCATGAAATGCTCGCCGCGACCTTGGCCGCGCTGCCTGCGGATATCGCCATCTTCGCCGCTGCCGTCGCCGATTGGCGCGTGGTCGATGCGGCGGAGCAAAAGCTCAAGAAGCAGAATCAAATCGAGGCCGAGCTGAAGCTCGCGCTCAACCCGGATATCCTCGCCACGGTCGCCATGCCCGGGCCCAGGCGTCCGCGTCTCGTCATCGGCTTCGCCGCCGAGACCGAGAATCTGATCGAGAACGCGAAGGCGAAGCGCTTGAGCAAAGGAGCAGATTGGATCGTCGCCAACGATGTCTGGCCCGGCACCGGCGCCATGGGCGGCGATGATACGCAAATCCATCTCGTCACGGCTTCAGGCGTCGAGGATTGGCCTCCGCTGAGCAAGGACGAGACGGCGGCGCGCCTGCTTGCGCGTGCGGCAGATGCGCTTCTCGCCATGCGTCCCGCGGCTGAATGAAGGTCGTCCTCCGCGTCAAGCGGCTCCCGCATGGCGAGGGCCTGCCGCTCCCGTCCTATCAATCGGCGCATGCCGCTGGCCTCGACGTGGTGGCCGCGGTTCTCGAGGACGCGCCCGTCGCGCTCGCGCCTGGCGATCGTGCGCTGATCCCCACGGGAATGGCGCTCGAAATCCCTGTCGGCTACGAGGCGCAAGTGCGGCCGCGCTCCGGACTTGCCATCAAACATGGGGTGACCCTGCTGAACAGCCCGGGCACGATCGATGCCGATTATCGCGGCGAGCTGATGGTGATCGTGATCAATAACGGCAACGAGCCGTTCCTCGTGCGCCGCGGCGACCGCATCGCCCAGCTCGTCATTGCTCCTGTCAGTCATGTCGAGATTGCCGAGGTCGAGGAGCTTGCCGCCACCGCGCGCGGGGAAGGCGGTTTCGGCTCCACGGGATAATTGAACTTGCCACAGCGCTTTCTTCTTCACCTCCCCCCTTGAGGGGAAGGTCGACAGCGCGCTTGCGCGCTGTCGGGAGGGGGGTAACCAACAGGCTCGGAGTTCGCGGCTTACCCCCCTCCCTATCCCCCCCCTCAAGGGGGGAGGGGAGAGCAAGTGGCGCCGCCTCGCCGTGAGTTGCTGCGCCTGCCTAGCGGTAAACGGGGGGAAGGCATAAGTTGCGGCCATGACACTCACCCAGGACGAAATCGAGCGCTACAAACGCCAGTTGGTGCTGAAGGAGATCGGTGGCGAGGGCCAGCAGAAGCTGAAATCTTCGCGCGTGCTCGTTGTCGGGGCAGGCGGAATCGGCTCGCCGCTCATGCTCTATCTCGCCGCTGCGGGCGTCGGCCATCTCGGCATCATCGACAGCGACAAAGTCAGCCTCGACAATCTGCACCGCCAGATCGTGCACGACACGAAAAGCGTGGGGCGGTCAAAGACCAAGAGCGCGGCTTCGGCGATCGAGCGGCTCAACCCGCATGTCGAGACCGAGCTCTTCTCCACACGGCTCGTGCCCGAGAACGCACTCCCCATCATCGGCGGCTACGACATCGTCGCCGACGGGTCCGACAATTTCGCCACGCGCTATCTGGTCAACGACGCTTGCTATCTCGCACATGTTCCGCTGGTCTTCGCCGCGCTGGGCCCATTCGACGGGTATCTCACCACGATCCGCGCCTTCGAGCGGGATGAGCAAGGGAATCCGCGGCCGTCCTATCGCTGCCTGTTTCCAGAGCCGCCGCCCGAGGGCACCGTGCCGCCATGCTCGGAGGCCGGCATCCTCGGGAGCGTCGCCGGCGTGATCGGCTGCCTCGCCGCGACCGAGGTAGTCAAGGAACTGCTTGGGATCGGGGAGAGCCTGGTCGGACGCTTGCTCCTTTACGATGCCCTTCAGGCACGCTTCTCCACCGTGAACTACACGTGGGACCCGGAAAACCCGCTCAACGGCCGCAAACCGCGCTTCCATGATTTGTCGCATCACCGCGCCGCCCTGGCCGAAGCAGGTGGGTAGGGCATGGCGGCGGAGAAGCTCACCACGCGCTGCGCCATCGCCGGAGGCGGACCCGCCGGCATGATGCTCGGCTTCCTGTTGGCCCGTGCCGGCGTCGATGTGCTGGTTCTGGAGAAGCACGCCGACTTTTTGCGCGACTTCCGCGGCGATACCATCCATCCCTCCACGCTCGACGTCATGCACGAGCTTGGCCTGCTCGATAAATTCCTGAAGCTGCCGCATTCGAAGGTGCGGGAGATCGGCGGCATTGTCGGCGATGAGAAAGTCATCTTCGCCGATTTCACTCATCTGCCGACCCATTGCGGCTTCATCGCCTTCATCCCGCAATGGGACTTCCTCGATTTTCTCGCCGACCAGGGCAAGCGCTATCCCGGCTTCCATCTCAGGATGCAGGCCGAGGTAGACGATCTCATCTGGGAGGGCGACAGGGTCGTCGGGCTGAAAGCCAAGCTGCCCGACGGCACACTCGAGGTGAGGGCCGATCTCGTCGTCGGCGCCGACGGGCGGCATTCGGCGGTGCGCAGGCTCGCGGGGCTCACCGTCGATGATCTCGGCGCGCCGATGGACGTGCTCTGGATGCGCTTCTCCAAGCGCCCCGGCGACGGCACGCAGACCTTGGGGCGCATCCAAGCCGGGCGGCTGTTCGTCATGCTCGACCGCGGCGACTATTGGCAGTGCGCCTATGTCATTCCGAAGGGCGGCTTCGATCGGCTCCGCGCGCAAGGGATCGAAGCCTTTCGCAAGGACATTGTCGCACTCACCCCGGCCCTTGCCGACCGCGTAAGTGAGATCGGCTCCTGGGACGACGTTGAGCTCTTGACCGTGCGCGTGGATCGTCTGAAGCGCTGGTACTGCCCGGGGCTGCTTTGCATCGGCGATGCGGCGCATGCCATGTCCCCCGTCGGCGGCGTCGGCATCAACCTCGCCATTCAGGACGCGGTTGCCGCCGCCAATATTCTATGGGAGCCGCTCCGCAAGGGTCCGGTGCAGGAGGAGGTGCTCGCGCAGGTGCAAAAGCGGCGGCAGTGGCCGACCGAGATGACGCAGGCCGTGCAGCTCTTCGTGCAGAAGCGCATCATCTCTAATGTGCTGAGCATGACCGAGGCGCCGCGCCCGCCCGTCTTCCTCACGCTGCTCAACCGCTTCCCGTTTCTCCGCCGATTCCCTGCGCGGCTGATCGGCATGGGCTTCCGCCCCGAGCTCGTGCACTCGCCGGAGCTAGAGCCCGGTCAGAACATCGCCGGGTGAACGCGGTCGGGCGGCGCGTGGCCGTCGAGGAAGGTCTTGATGTTGATGATGACCTTCTCGCCCATGTCGACGCGGCCTTCGAGCGTGGCCGAGCCCATATGCGGCAGCACGACCACCTTGGGACTCTTGAGCAGTTTAGGATTGACCGCAGGCTCGTGCTCGAACACGTCGAGGCCGGCGCCGGCCAGCTCGTTATTCTCGATCATGCGCGCGAGCGCATTCTCATCGATCACTTCGCCGCGCGCGGTGTTGACGATATAGGCCGAAGGCTTCATCAGCGCCAGCCGGCGCGCCGACAAGAGATGGTAGGTCGCCGGCGTATGCGGGCAGTTGATCGAGATGATGTCCATGCGGGCAAGCATCTGGTCGAGTGAGTCCCAATAGGTTGCCTCCAGCGCCTGCTCGATGTCCGGCGCGACCCGCCTTCGATTGTGGTAGTGGATCTGCAGCCCGAAAGCCTTAGCCCGCTTGGCCACGGCCTGTCCGACTCGTCCCATGCCGACGATGCCGAGCCGCTTGCCGTAGATGCGGTGGCCGAGCATCCAGGTCGGCGACCAGCCGTGCCATTCATTGGCGCCGGCCTTGAGCAGCGTCGCCCCCTCGGTCAACCGCCGCGGCACGGCGATGATCAGCGCCATGGTCATGTCGGCGGTGTCCTCGGTCAACACCCCCGGTGTGTTGGTGACGAGGATCGAGCGGTTCCGCGCCGTCTCCAGGTCGATATTGTCGACGCCGGTGCCGAACTGGGCGATCAACTTGAGATTGGGGCCGGCTTGGCTCAGGACCGCCCGGTCGATCCGGTCCGTGACCGTCGGCACGAGCACGTTTGTCGTCTTGACGGCGTCGATCAGCTGCTCGCGCGTGAAAGGCTTGTCTTCGAGATTGAGCTTCGCGTCGAACAGCTCGCGCAGCCGCGTCTCCACCACGTCGGGGAGCTTGCGCGTGACGATAACGATGGGTCTCTCAGTCATTATAAGTCCAATTAGGATTAGGGCGGAAGGAGGGGGCCTCCCGCGTCAATTCGGGGCGCATCCGTTGAGTTGCGCCGCTTTCTCTAACAGAAGCGGCTTTGCGAGATAAAGCGTCATCTTGGCCCAGAGCCACGATCCTTTCACTTTTCTGGGTCATCCAGAAGAGGCCGCGCGGGGCCTCGATTCGGGCTCTGGAGCGTTTTTGGGGAGGCAAGGCATTGGTGCCGAGGGCGGGGTTGGGACAGGTGTTGCGCCGTCTTGCGATCGGGCTCGCGGTTTCGGCGCTGATTGCCTTCGGCCCGGGCGACGGTGGTGCGCAGGAAGACGTGAAGCAGGCTGCGGTCGAGCCCTCGGGCAAGGCCGCGCTTCCCGTTCCCCGCTTCGTCAGCCTGAAATCCGACAAGGTAAATGTGCGCCGGGGTCCTAGTACCGATCAGGCCATCGTCTGGGTGTTCTCCCGCGCCGGCCTTCCCGTCGAGGTGATCGCCGAGTCCGACAATTGGCGCCGCGTGCGCGACAGCGAGGGGGCCGACGGCTGGGTGTTCCACAGCCTGCTCAGCGCGCGGCGCACGGTGCTCGTCGCCCCGTGGTCGAAGAGCGAAGAGAGCGTGCCGCTCTATTCCTCCGGATCGACCAACTCCCGCGCCGTGGCCGCTCTGCAGGCAGGCGTGCTCGGCAATGTCATGTCGTGCGACGGAGAGTGGTGCAAGCTCTCGGTCGACGACTATTCCGGCTATGTGCAGCAGGACAAGCTGTGGGGCGTCTATAAAGGCGAGGAAGTGAAGTAGCGCTCTGACAGCGTCAGCGCTTGTCGGTCAGGCGCACCAACACATCGACGCGGGAGATCGCCATGCCCTCCGGCGCCTCGGGCAGCCCTTCGATGCGGATCGATCCGGTCGCGATATCCATCAGCTTGCCGGAATGCTCGCAGAAGAAATGGTAGTGGTTCGAGGTGTTGGTGTCGAAATAGGTCTTGGCGCCTTCCACCGCGACCTCGCGCAACAGGCCCGCCTCGGTGAATTGATGCAGAGTGTTATAGACCGTGGCGAGCGACACCGGCACTTTGCGCGCGAGCGCCTCCTCATGCAAGGTCTCGGCCGTGACGTGGCGGTCGCCCCCGGCAAACAGCAAATGCGCGAGCGCAACGCGCTGCCGCGTGGGCCGCAAGCCGGCGCCGCGCAGGAGCTTGGCCACGTCGGCTGGGGAGGTTTCCGATTTGTGAGAGCCCGAAGGCGGCCTATGCATCTTTGTCGACCAATAGCGGAGCAATTACGGAGAAATATAGGATGAAAGCGGACGCGACCGCAATCTTGAGGGCGCCCGCCTTGACCCAGGCCAGCCCCGGCATAGGGTTCGCCGGGTCCGAGGCGCTGCGCTTCGCTCGAAAACGGCCCGGGGGCGCCGCTGGCGCCGATATTACGCGGGCTTTTGATGCGCTGCCGTCTGTGTTAGGAAACCAGCCAAATTTCACCGATTGGTCGGGAGGAAGTAGCAAACAAGATGGCCGAGCGGCGTGATCGATATGACTACGAGGATTTGCTGGCTTGCGCGCGGGGCGAATTGTTCGGCCCCGGCAATGCGCAATTGCCGCTGCCGCCGATGCTGATGTTCGACCGCATCTCCCATGTCGAAGAGGAGGGTGGCGAGCACGGCCATGGCCGTATCGTGGCCGAACTCGACGTCAAGCCGGACCTCTGGTTCTTCCCCTGCCATTTCAAGGGCGATCCCGTCATGCCGGGCTGCCTCGGTCTTGACGCACTCTGGCAGTTGCTTGGCTTCTTTCTGGGGTGGCTTGGCGCGCCGGGCAAAGGCCGTGCGCTCAGCGTGGGCGAGGTGAAATTCTCCGGCATGGTGCTGCCGACCATGAAAAAGCTCGAATATATCGTCGAGCTGAAGCGCGTGATCCGGCGTAAGTTCACTCTCGGAACCGGCGACGGCTGGCTGAAGGCCGACGGCGAGACCATCTATACGGCCAAGGATTTGCGGGTCGGTCTCTTCCAGGCGGGCGAAGCGCCTGCCGGCGTCTGACCTTGATCGAAGCATTCTGCTTCCTAGGACCCTGACCAGATGAAACGTGTGGTCGTCACCGGCATGGGCATCGTGTCCCCGATCGGCAATAGCGCCCAGGAGGTGCTTGCCTCGTTGCGCGAGGCCAAGTCCGGCATCGTCAAGGCCGACACCTATGCCGAGCTCGGCTTCCGCTGCCAGGTGCACGGGGCGCCGAAACTCGACTGGGAGACCATGATCGACCGCAAGGTGCGCCGCTTCATGGGCGCGGGCGCCGCCTGGAACTATATCGCCATGGAGCAGGCGATCCGCGATTCCGGACTCGAGGAGAAGGACATCTCCAACGAACGGACCGGGCTGATCATGGGGTCGGGCGGTCCCTCGACGCGGGCCATCGTGCAAGCGGCCGACACCACCCGGGA
>JBQGDO010000048.1:0-17245 GCA_052039105.1 Methyloceanibacter sp. | reverse complement strand
CCCGCCACGCCTTCGCCCTGCAGGCTACGGCGGGCGACCTCTCCCCAACGGGGAGAGGTGGAAGTCGCCGCGACCTCGGGGGAGGTATCTTCGCCGTCGGCCTAGAGGATGGCGATCGGCTTGTTGACCCCGACATGCTCGGTGCCTTCGGGCACCAGGATCTTGCCGATCAGGCCCTCGTCCACCGCTTCGACCTCCATGGTCGCCTTGTCGGTCTCGATCTCGGCGATGACGTCGCCGGCGCGAACACGGTCGCCCTCGCGCACCAGCCATTTGGTGAGCTTCCCCTCCTCCATGGTCGGGGACAGCGCCGGCATGAGAATCTCGGTAGGCATCGGGTATCGTGGTTCAGGCCGTGACGTCGGTGTAAAGCTCCGCAGGATCGGGCTCAGGATCGCTTTGCGCGAATTCCGCCGCCTCGTTGACCCGCGCGCGCACTTCGCGGTCGATCTCCTTCAGCTCGTCCTCGCTCGCCTGACCTTGGTCGAGGATGCGCTTACGCAACAGCTCGATCGGATCGCGATGCTCCCGCATCTCCTGCACCTCCTCGCGCGTGCGGTATTTCGCCGGGTCGGACATCGAATGGCCGCGATAGCGATAGGTGAGCATTTCGAGAATTCTCGGCCCCTCACCGGCGCGCGCGCGCGCCACGGAGCGGTCGCCCGCGGCCTTGACCGCCGCGACGTCCATGCCGTCGACCTGCTCGCCGGGAATGCCGAACACCGAGCCGCGATTGTAAAGTTCCTCGGCCAGCGCGCTGCCGCGCTCGACCGCGGTGCCCATGGCGTAGTGATTGTTCTCGATGACGTAGATCACCGGGAGCTTCCACAACGAGGCCATGTTGAAGCTCTCATAGACCTGGCCCTGATTGGCCGCGCCCTCGCCGAAATAAGTGAGGCAGACGCGATCGTTGCCGCGATATTTGTTGGCGAAGGCAAGCCCGGTACCGAGCGGCGCGGGCGCGCCGACGATGCCGTGGCCGCCATAGAAGTTCCGCTCCACCGAGAACATGTGCATCGAGCCGCCTTTGCCCTTGGCATAACCATGCCGGCGGCCGGTGAGCTCGGCCATCACGCGTTTGGGGTCCATGCCGCAAGCGAGCATGTGACCGTGATCGCGATAGGCGGTAATGATCTGATCGCCTTCGGCAATCGCCATCTGCATGCCGGCTACGACCGCCTCCTGACCGATATAGAGGTGGCAGAAGCCGCCGATGAAGCCCATGCCGTAAAGCTGGCCGGCCTTCTCCTCGAATCTGCGGATCAGCAGCATTAGGCGGTAAGCGTCGAGCGCCTGCTCGGCGGTCAGTGGCGGCGGGCTTCCGGCGACGCGGCGCATCCGCTCGTCCTCGAGCCAGAGATTGGCGGCGGCGGGATTGACGGTCGGGGAGTTCACCAGGGCCTCGCTAACCTCGGATTCGCGTCCAAGGCTAGCACGAGGCGCAAATTGCCTGAATGACTTTAGCGTTTGCGAGTGGAGCCCGCGACCTCAGGGACCGGCTGGCGGCGCTTCAACATGATCAGGTCGTCGGAATGGGAGAGATTGAGAATGGCACGGGCGCGCTCATCCAGCATGTCAGGATCGAGGCTTTCCGGGCGCAGCAGCGCCACGTCGCGCTCCAAGCGCTCCCGCACCTCCTTGAGGCCGGCGAGCTCGCCTTCGAGTACCTCCTTGCGGCGCTCGACATCGGCGCGCGCCTTGAGGCCGTGATCGCCAATCTGGAGGTGATAGCCGAAATAGCCGGCAGCCCCCAGCGCGAGCACGGGAAAGATGAAAGCCCTGAACCGCATTCCCCCGACCCCGGTCGACAAGCCACCCCAGCATCGGCCCAGCGCGTTAATCCGGGGTTAGCGACTCACCGTTTCAGCACGGAGCGGCCGGCATAGCGGGCGCGGGGCCCAAGCTCCTCCTCGATGCGGATGAGCTGATTGTATTTCGCCACGCGGTCGGAGCGGGCGAGCGAGCCGGTCTTGATCTGCCCGCAATTGGTGGCCACGGCGAGATCGGCGATGGTGGCATCCTCGGTTTCGCCGGATCTATGCGACATCACCGCGGCATAGCCCGCGCCTTGCGCCATGCGCACCGCGTCGAGCGTCTCACTGAGCGTGCCGATCTGGTTGACCTTGATGAGGATCGCGTTGGCGACGCCCCGGTCGATGCCCTGTTTCAGGCGCGCGACATTGGTGACGAAGAGGTCGTCGCCGACGAGCTGAACGCGATTGCCGAGCGCTTCGGTCAATGCGCGCCAGCCGTCCCAATCGTCCTCGGCCATGCCGTCTTCGATGGAGTAGATCGGATAATTGGCGACGAGCTCGCCGTAATAGGCCGCGAGTTGACCCGAGGTCAGGGTCCGCTTCTCGCCCTTGAGGAAGTAGCGATCCTCACCGTGGAACTCGGTGGCAGCGGGATCGAGGGTGATGAAGATATCCTCGCCCGGCCGGTAGCCGGCGGCTTTGATCGCCGCCATGATGAAGTCAAGCGCCTCGCGCGCCGAGCCGAGATTGGGCGCAAACCCGCCCTCGTCGCCGATATTGGTGTTGTGTCCCGCCCCTTTCAGCGCGTGTTTCAGCGCGTGCAGCACCTCCGCACCCATGCGCACGGCTTCGGCGATATTCGACGCTCCGACCGGCGCGATCATGAACTCCTGGAAGTCGATCGGATTGTCGGCATGCACCCCGCCATTGAGGATGTTCATCATCGGCACTGGGAGCAGGGTCGCATCTTTCCCGCCGACATAAGCGTAGAGCGGCAAGCCCCGGGCGGCGGCTTCCGCCTTGGCTGCGGCGAGCGAGACGCCGAGAATGGCATTGGCGCCGAGCCGCTTCTTGTTCTCGGTGCCGTCGAGATCGCGTAGGAGCTGGTCGACCTTGCGCTGGTCGCCTGCATCGAACCCGGTAAGCGCTTTGCGGATCTCGCCGTTAACCGCCTCGACGGCCTTCTTCACGCCCTTGCCGCCATAGCGTTTGCCGCCGTCGCGTAGCTCATGCGCCTCATGCGCGCCGGTGGAGGCGCCAGAGGGTACCGCGGCGCGGCCATGATGGCCGCCCTGCAGCACCACATCCACCTCGACGGTCGGGTTGCCGCGGCTGTCCAGGATTTCCCGGCCGAGGATGGTGGCGATGGCGGTCATGGGGCACCCATGGCTTTGGCGAGTTGATTGCCACGGCCGCCCGTGACACGCTGGCTTTGCCCGCGGTTTTATCGGGTTCAAGAGCAAGCGCAAGAGGCTTCCCCGAAGGAGTTGGCCGAATGGCGGAGATGCAAATCTGTCGCGGCGGCTGTCACTGCGGCCGGGTGCGCTACGAGGTCGAAACCGACCTCAGCATGGTGCTCGACTGTAATTGTTCCTTCTGCCAGAAGCGCGGTGCGCTGTGGACCTATGTGGGCGGGGGCCAGTTCAAGCTACTCTCCGGCAAAGACGACCTCGCCGACTACCAATTCAACCGCAAGGTCATCCATCATTTCTTCTGTCGGCATTGCGGGGTCGGCTCCTTCTCCGAAGGGCAGAGCGAAGACGGATCGAAGGGCTACGGCATCAATGTCCGCTGTCTCGACGACGTAGATGTCGGCAAGCTGGCGCTCACGCCCTATGACGGCAAGAACCGATGACGCGGAATGCGAGCGGTGCCTTGGTGCTGTTTTCCGGCGGGCAAGATTCCACCGTTTGCCTCGCTCATGCGCTCGACGCTTACGCGCGCGTGGAGACGGTCGGCTTCGACTACGGCCAGCGGCACGGTATCGAACTCGAATGCCGCAAGCGGGTCAGGAGCGAGATCGCGCGGCTCTTCCCCGACTGGGCCGCGCGGCTCGGGCCCGACCATATGCTCGACATCGCGAGCTTCGGAGCCATCGGCGAGACGGCGCTGACATCCAACGCCGAGATCGAGATGCTTGCTTCGGGCCTGCCCTCGACTTTCGTGCCCGGACGCAATCTCGTGTTCTTCGTCTATGCGGCGGCGCTCGGCTATCGGCGCGGGTTGACCAACCTAGTCGGCGGCATGTGCGAGACAGATTATTCCGGCTATCCCGACTGTCGCGACGCCACCTTGCGCGCGCTCGAGCAGGCGATCAGGCTCGGCACCGAGATCCCCTTCTCCATCGACGCGCCGCTGATGTGGCGGACCAAGGCCGAGACCTGGGAACTGGCGCAACAGCTCGGCGGGCAGTCCCTGGTCGATCTCATCGTCGCGGAGACGCATAGCTGCTACAAGGGCGAGCGCGGCCTCAAGCACGATTGGGGCTATGGCTGCGGTGCCTGCCCGGCTTGCGAACTCCGCGCCAAGGGCTTTGCCGAATGGCGGCAGCTGCCCCAAGGCGGCAGCGGCGATAGACTTTCAGGCCGGAGAAGTGCGGCCCGGCCAGACTGAGGCGATCCGCCGCAGACACCCCGCAACTGATTTTATCTAATCCCTCCATCCGATCCGTGCGGGCGTTATCAATCTAGGTGGGACCGATGACTGAGCAAAAACGCAAACCGTGGATGACTGCAGCCGCTGTGGTAGTTGCCGCCCTCGTCATTGTGGGCCTTGGCGTCTTGACGAGCAATCCGGTGCAGAAAGCGATGGCTCCTGCGGAGGTCGCACAGGAGACTCCGCCTGTGAGCGAACAGGCTGCCGCAGACAAAGCGGCGGCTGCCGACGAGGAAAAAGCTGCTGCCGAGGATAAGGCTGCTGCTGCGGAAGAGAAGAAAATAGCCGAAGCCGACGAAGCGGCGGCTGCCAAAGACGAAAAGACTCCCATGGAAGGCGAAGCGGCCGGGGAAGCCACGTGCTGCAAGCAGGGCGACACCACCCCGCCTATTGAGCTCGCGCAGAAGGTGCCGCCAGGCGGACTGCACAATCCGTACGATTGGCAGGAGCTCGTCAAGGAAGACCCCAACCTGGTCAAGCAGTTCCGGCTGCCGGGATGCAACGAGTGTCATGGCGGTACCGGCGGCGGTGGCTTCTGCCCGGCCCTGAGCCAGGGCGTCTGGTTCTGGGGCAATACCGACGACGTGCTGTTCCGGCTCATCGCGCTCGGCTCCGCCGACCTCGAGAAGCAAGGCTTCGAGCGAATCCAGTGGGGGACGGTGCACGCGCCCATGCCGATGATGGGACACGTGATCAAGACATCAGACCACCTCTGGAAGATCGTCGCCTTCATTCGTTCGATCAATCCGCCCGGGACCAATCCTCCCGAGAAAGTGGTCGAGGCTCGTTACAAAGCCGGGGAAAAGAAGGCGAGGTAAACGCGCCCTGATTGCCGGCGAAATTCACGGCACCGTGCGCGCCGCCACGCCCCCGATTGGTGTATAATCGCGCCATGCAGAAGCGCCCGGAGCTGCGGGTCGCTCCGCTTCCCTAGCGCCGTCGATCCGTGGTTCCGCCGATGGAGGATCCCCCCATGGCAGGAACGCGCAACTCTTCAACCGCAACGGAAGCCGTTGCCGTGTTTCACGATGTCCCTTCCTTTCAGGCGGCCATCGACGACCTGTTGCTTGCCGGCTTCGATCACGGCGAGATCAACGTGCTGGCGCATGAGGACGCGGTCAAATCGAAGCTCGGCCGCGAATATCGCTCGACCGCCGAGTTCGAGGACAACCCGGAAGCGCCACGCATCGGTTTCGTGCCGGAAGAGACGATCGGCGATGCCGAAGGCGCGGTGATCGGCGCCGGCGTCTATGTGCCGGCGATCGCCGGCAGCCTTGCGGTTGTCGCCTCGGGAGGCACCCTGCTCGGCGCGATTGCCGTGGCGGCGATCGCCGGGGGCGCGGGCGGCCTGATCGGGGCCGCGCTCGCGCGGCGCATCGGCAAGGAGCACGCCAAATATCTCGCGGAGCACCTCGCCCATGGCGGGCTTCTGCTGTGGGTGCGGACGCGCGAGGCCGAGCGGGAGAAGACCGCGCTCGAAATCTTGCGGCGCCACTCGGCGGAGGACGTGCACTTGCACGCGCTGCCAGAGCGCGCGGGCAAGGAAAGCGACGTCCCGCGTGAGCGGCCGCGCATCCTCCACCTGCTCGACTGGACGATACCCATCAAACTATCGTCGTGGACCGCGTCGCAGGGCCGCTAATCAGCGTGCAGAATCGCGCCGGTTAGAGCAGTCTGCCCAGGGGCCCGCGATCCGCGGGCCGGTTCGGGGGGACCATGCTCGGGCAACGCGAAAGCGCCGCCGAATACCGTACCTATCAGTTGGCCGGCCTATTGCTCGGACCGGCGATGTTTGCAGCGATGCTGCTGTCGCCGGCGCCCGCGGGCCTCTCCCCCGCCGGTTGGGCCACCGCGGCCTTCGCCGTCTGGATGGCGATCTGGTGGGCGACCGAGGCGCTGCCGCTCTTCGTCACCGCGCTCTTGCCGCTCGTCATGCTGCCGCTGCTCGGCATTTCCAATCTCCACGCCGCCGCAACCCCGTTCGCCAATCCGGTGGTGTTCCTGCTGTTCGGCGGTTTTCTCATCGCGCTTGCAGTGGAGCGCTGGAACCTGCACCGGCGCATCGCCTTTCACATCATCCTTGCCGTCGGCAACCGCCCGCTCAATCTGATCGGCGGCGTAATGCTGGCAAGCGCGGCATTGTCGATGTGGATCAGCAACACCGCGACTACGGTGATGATGCTTCCCATCGCCGTGTCGCTGATCGCCGTCGTCTTGCCGGAGGGTTCGGCGCGAGAGCGGGACGGGATCAATTTCGCGGCCGCCATGATGCTCGGCGTGGCGTATGCGGCCTCGATCGGCGGCATGTCGACCTTGATCGGCTCGCCGCCAAATGCGCTCGCGGCGAGCTATCTCGGCCAGGCCTTCAACATCAAGGTTAGCTTCCCGGAGTGGATGGCGATCGCGCTTCCCATCGTGGTGGCAATGCTCGGGCTCGCCTTTCTCATCCTCACCCGCATCACTTTCCCCTTCTCCAAGACGCTGGCCGGGACCGAGACGCATATCGTCGCCGACATGCTGCGTGCGATGGGTCCGATCACCATGCCGGAGAAAAGAGTGGCCGCGGTGTTTCTGGTCGTGGCCGCGGGCTGGATCTTCTACCCGCTGGTCGAAGGCCGGATCGGGCTTGACCTCAGCGACACGAGTATCGCCATCGCCGGAGCGATCGCGCTATTCGCCATTCCCGCGAACTGGCAAGAGCGGCGCTTCCTGCTCGATTGGCAGACGGCGCGGCGAGCGCCGTTCGACATTCTGATTCTGTTCGGCGGAGGCTTGAGCCTGGCGCAGGCGATCGAAAGCTCGGGTCTTGCGCTATGGATCGGCAATGGCCTGTCTTTCCTGCACGGCATGCCGCTGGTCGTGCTCGTGCTTGGCGTCTGCCTGTTGGTCACGTTCCTCACCGAGTTGATGAGCAACACCGCGACTGCCGCCGCCTTCCTGCCGATCGCCGGGAGCTTGGCGATTGGCGCCGACGCGGCGCCGCTTCTGATCGGCGTGGCGGTCGCGCTTGCGGCGTCTTCCGCCTATATGCTTCCCGTGGCGACCTTGCCCAATGCGCTCGTGTTCGGCACGGGGCTGGTGAGCTTGCCGCAGATGCTGCGCGCCGGATTCATTTTGAGCCTGGTGGGAGCGGTAGTGATTGCGGTCGGCATCGCGCTTGCCGCTCCGTTCCTCTAATTCTATCGCGTCATCCCGGCGAAAGGCCGGATTGCCCTCACCCTGCCCTCTCCCGCAAGCGGGAGAGGGTGGTTCGAGCGAAGCGAGACCGGGTGAGGGATGATGAACCTATCCCCGCGCTTATCCCCACATCTCGAAGCTCGATTAGACTCAAGGTCACCTCGTCCACTGAAGGGGCGTTTCTCGAGGCGTTCGCGAGGCGGGACGGGGT
Source organism: Methyloceanibacter sp. (assembly GCA_052039105.1). GTDB lineage: Bacteria > Pseudomonadota > Alphaproteobacteria > Rhizobiales > Methyloligellaceae > Methyloceanibacter. The sequence goes on along the minus strand of JBQGDO010000048.1, from coordinate 9,448 downwards.
GCGGCGCCCGCGGGCTCATGCGACGCAGCATGGGCACTCGGGCCGCATCGGGGCTCCCCCCGGGACCATTACGGGCACCTGTCAGGAGCTGACTGACCGCCCGGAGCCCACCACCGGTCAACGGAAAGCGGGGCCCGGTGCCGAATAAGACGCCGCAAATGAGCATGCGCGTTCGCGGGCGCGTGGTGCGTGGCGATTCTTTTGATGCGCTACCGCTTCGCTACTTGAGCGCGTGTGTGGCGCGCCGGAAGGCGCCCGCCGCGTCCTCGCCAGGACGCGGACACCATAGGTTTGCGCTTTGCGGCGCGCCGCCCCCTCGTGTCCGAGGGGAGAAATGAGCAAAACCCCGGATGCAGACGCATCGCGGCAACAGATTTGCACGCCTTGCTTTGAAGGGTCGGAGGAGCCAAGTTCTGGGGAATGTATGCAGTAAAGGAAATTTACTACACGTTGCAGGGCGAAGGCGCGCAGACTGGCCGCGCGGCCGTGTTCTTGCGCTTTGCCGGCTGCAATCTCTGGTCCGGCCGCGAGGAAGACCGCGTCACGGCGACCTGCAATTTCTGCGACACCGATTTCGTCGGCACCGACGGACCGGGCGGCGGCAAGTTCGCCTCAGCCGGGGAACTCGCCCGCGCGGCACGCGCGGTGTGGCGCGGCAATTCGGGCACGCCGCCTTTCGTGGTGCTGACCGGCGGCGAGCCGATGTTGCAGGTCGACGAGGCTCTGATCGCGGCGCTGCACAGAGAAGGTTTCGAGATTGCCATCGAGACCAACGGTACCCTCCCCGTGCCGCGCACGATCGACTGGATCTGCGTGAGCCCCAAGGCCGGCGCGAAGCTGGTGCAGCGCTCGGGCGACGAGTTGAAGCTGGTCTATCCGCAAGATGCGCTCGACCCACGCGCGATGGAAGGGCTCGACTTCAAGCATTTCCTGCTGCAGCCGATGGACGAGGGTACAAGAACGCCCACTAACCTTAGCGCCGCTATCGATTACTGCCGGACCCATCCCAAATGGCGCTTAAGCCTGCAAACCCACAAGCTGCTTGGCCTTCCCTAAACCCTGGCAGCAGCAACCGAAATCGCCTAAACAGCCGCCATGCGCGTCTATAAAGAGTTCTTCTTCGAAGCCGCCCATTTCCTGCCGTCGGCGCCGCCGGGCCATCCGAATGCGCGCGTGCACGGACATTCCTTCCGCGTGCGTGTCACCATCGACGGCGAGCCCGACGCGCGGACCGGGCTTGTCATGCATCTCGAAGATGTCGAGGCGGCGCTGGCGGAGAGCCGCGATGCGCTCGATCATCGCTTGCTGAACGAGGTCGAAGGACTTGAAGCCCCCACCCTGGAGCGCATCACCATGTGGCTTTGGGACCGGCTGCATAACCGCTTGCCGGGTCTCGTCGAGATCGAGATCGCGCGCGATTCTTGTCATGAGGGCTGCATCTATCGCGGGCCGCGCCCGCGGCTCGCGGCGGAGTAAATCGATGGCGCGCAAGATCACCGGATTGCGGCAGCTCGGCGCCAAGGCGCCGCTGCCTAAATCGCCAGCCGAAGCCGAGCTCGAACGCGTGCCCAATCCGCATCCGGACACGGCCTACATCGCCCGCTTCACCGCGCCCGAATTTACCTGTCTCTGCCCGGTGACGGGACAGCCAGACTTCGCGCATTTCGTCATCGACTACGCCCCGCGCAAATGGCTGATCGAGTCGAAATCGCTGAAGCTTTATTTGACGAGCTTCCGCAATGTGGGCGCCTTCCACGAGGATGTCACCATCGCTATCGGCAAGCGCATCGTCGAGCTGGTGGCGCCGGCCTGGCTCAGGATCGGCGGCTATTGGTATCCGCGCGGCGGCATTCCCATCGATGTGTTCTGGCAGCACGGCACGCCGCCCGAAGGTGTGTGGATTCCCGAGCAGGGCGTGCAGCCGTATCGTGGCCGCGGCTGAGCTTATCCCCGCGCATGGCCGTCATGCGATGATGGCTAATGGTGTGCGCGCTTCGTCAGGCGGTCGATCTCGATCAATTCTTTGAGCAGAGGCTCGAGCGCGGACAGCGGGAGCATGTTGGGACCATCGGAGGGAGCGCGATCAGGGTCCTGATGCGTCTCGATAAAGAGGCCGGCAAGGCCCACCGCCACCGCAGCGCGCGCCAGCACCGGCACGAAACGCCGCTCGCCGCCGCTCGAAGCCCCCTGCCCGCCCGGCTGCTGCACCGAATGGGTGGCGTCGAAAATCACCGGCGCGCCCATCTCGGCGAGGATGGGGAGCGCACGCATATCGGAGACGAGCGTGTTGTAGCCGAACGAGACGCCGCGCTCGGTAACCAGCACGTTGGGATTGCCGGCGCCGATGATCTTCGCCACCACGTTCTTCATGTCCCACGGCGCGAGGAACTGGCCCTTCTTGACATTGACCGGCTTGCCGGTGCGCGCGGCGGCGGCGAGCAAATCGGTCTGGCGGCAGAGGAACGCGGGGATTTGCAGAATGTCGACCGCCTCGGCGACGGCGGAGCATTGCTCGGGCTCATGCACGTCGGTGGTCAATGCAAGCCCGGTGCGTTCCTTGATCTCGGCGAAGATGGGAAGCGCCTCGTTCAGGCCAAGCCCGCGCGCGCTCGCAGCACTGGTGCGGTTCGCCTTGTCGAAGGAGGATTTGTAGACGAGACCGAGATCGAGCCTGCCGGCAATTTCCTCGAGCGCTTGCGCCGTCTCCAACGCATGCGCCCGGCTCTCCAGAACGCAAGGCCCGGCGATAAGAGCGAATGGCAAATCGTTGCCGAACCGCGCTTTTCCGGCCGCCACGACCGCGCTTGGCACCGGCTTGATGGCTTCGTTCATGGGCCGACCATGGGCTTGAGCCGCTTAAGCGTCAACTGGCCTGAGGCGTGTTCGAGATTAGACCAGGCGGCTCTGCTCGACGGCGGCGCCGATGAAGGAGGCGAACAGCGGGTGCGGCTGGAACGGCCGCGATTTCAGCTCGGGGTGGAACTGCACGCCGATGAACCAGGGGTGGTCGGGAATCTCGACAATCTCCGGCAGCAGCCCGTCAGGCGAGAGGCCGGAGAAGCGCAAGCCAGCGGCTTCGAGCTTATTGCGGTAGCGCGTATTCACCTCGTAGCGGTGACGGTGGCGCTCGGAGATGCGCGTCGAGCCGTAAATCTCGGCGACCTTGCTGCCTTTGGCGAGCACCGCGTCATAGGCGCCGAGCCGCATGGTGCCGCCGAGATTGCCGTTCGACTGTCGCTTCTGCAATTCCTCGCCCTTCATCCACTCGGTCATCAGGCCGATCACCGGCTCTTCGGTCGGGCCGAATTCGGTCGAGCTCGCGCCGTCGATGCCGGCCACGTCGCGCGCCACCTCGATCACGGCCATCTGCATGCCGAAGCAGATGCCGAAATAGGGCAAGCCCCTGGTGCGGGCGAATTTCGCGGCTTGGATCTTCCCCTCCGAGCCGCGCTCGCCGAAACCGCCCGGCACGAGGATACCGTTGACGTCCTCGAGATAGGCGGCGGCGTCCTGGCCCTCGAAGATCTGCGACTCGATCCAATTGAGGTTGACCTTGACCTTGTTGGCGATGCCGCCATGCACCAGCGCTTCGTTGAGCGACTTATAGGCATCCTTGAGGCCGGTATATTTGCCGACCACGGCGACGGTGACCTCGCCGTCGGGATTGGCGATGGTCTCGGCGATCTCGCGCCAGCGTTTGAGGTCGGGCTCAGGCGCCTCGGTGATGCCGAAGGCGGCGAGCACCTCGCGGTCGAGCCCTTCGGCGTGATAGGCGACCGGCACATCGTAGATGCTTTGCACGTCGAGGGCCTGAATCACCGCCTCCGGCCGGACATTGCAGAACAGCGCGATCTTGCGCCGCTCGTCCTTAGGCAGCGGCCGGTCGGTGCGGCAGAGCAGGACGTCCGGCTGAATGCCGATCGAGCGGAGTTCCTTGACCGAATGCTGGGTGGGTTTGGTCTTCAGCTCGCCGGCGCTCGGGATGTAGGGCACCAAGGTCAAATGGATGAAGGCGGTGTGCCCGCGCGGCAGTTCGTTGCCGAGCTGCCGGATCGCCTCGAAGAACGGCAGGCCCTCGATGTCGCCGACCGTGCCGCCGATCTCGCACAGCACGAAATCCACCCCCTCATTGCCGGCGGTGATGAAATTCTTGATGGCGTCGGTGACGTGGGGGATCACCTGCACGGTGGCGCCGAGATAGTCGCCGCGCCGCTCCTTGCCGATGATTTCCTGATAGATGCGCCCAGTGGTGATGTTGTCGGCCTGGCTCGCGGGCCGGCCGGTGAAGCGCTCGTAATGGCCGAGATCGAGATCGGTCTCGGCGCCGTCGTCGGTGACGAACACCTCGCCGTGCTGATAGGGGCTCATGGTCCCTGGGTCGACATTGAGATAGGGGTCGAGCTTGCGTAAGCGCACGCTGAACCCGCGGGCCTGCAACAGCGCGCCGAGCGCCGCAGAGGCGAGCCCCTTGCCGAGTGAGGAAACCACGCCGCCGGTAATGAAGACGTACCGCGCCATGGGCCTCGACCATACACCGAAATGGCGCTGAGTCGGTAGCCCCAAACGGTACCTCGGGATGCTTAACCCTGTGGACGGACGGTCGCGACTATTGCGACTGCGGCACGGCCGGCGCTTGCGGCGCGGTTGGAGCTTGCGGCGCGGCGGGCGCGGGCTGGCCGGGGATCTGCAGGGGGATCAAGCCGCCGTCGCCGCTCGGCAGAATGGTCGGTGCCGGGGCTTGCCGGCTGGCAAGGATCGAAAGCGTGAGGCTGGTGGCAAAGAAGGCGGCGGCAAGCACCGCGGTCGTCTTGGTCAGCGCATTGCCGGCGCTGCGGCCGGTCATGAAGCCACCGCCGCCGCCGCCGCCGATGCCGAGCGCGCCGCCCTCGGAGCGCTGCAGCAGCACGACGCCCACCAGCGCAAGGCAAATCATCACATGAATCAGCAGAATTACCGTCGTCATCGTGTCGCCTTCGTACTCGAAGGCGCCGTCTTATCCGAATCCGCTACGGTTTGGCTAGACGTGACATTGGCGGTTGCCGTTTGTGCCGCAGTCGGGTTGCGGTCAGGCAAAGGCATTTCGGGCTCGCCGGCCGCCTTTGCCGGGGCTGGGGGATCGGCCACGGCGCTCAACGAGGTGGGCTTGCGGTCGGGCAAGGGCACGCCGTCCGGGTTGGTCAGGGCGTTTTGCAATGCTTTCGCGACACCGCCACCGTCCCGGCAGCGAAATATCAGTTTTTCCTCGACCACCAGGAACTGTCTGACCTTCTCAATGTCCTGGTCGTTGAGATGGTCCTTGACCCAATCGGGTCCTTGTTCGAGCGCCGCGCGCATTTTCGGCGTTAGCAGCTCCTGCCGCTCGTTCTCCAAGCTATTGCAAACCGTTTTGTCCAGCGGCTCGGCGACGGCGGGCGTGCAAAAGGATACCGCCGGGCTCGCGGCGAGAAGCGCCACGGCAATGGAGCGCAGCAACGGCATGCTCAGATCCCCGCCGGCTCGATGGTTCCCTCGTCCGGCAAATCAGTGCCCGCACCAGAATGGCGAAGATCGGCGCGTTTGCCAACCCTGCTCGCGGCGATTGTCATCCTCAAGCGGGCATTTTTCCTGCATAAACCGCGGCAATCGCATAGAAATCCTCGGCTTTCAGGCTTGCACCGCCGACCAGCGCGCCGTTCACCTCAGGCACCGAAAGCAGCTCGCTCGCGTTTCCCGGCTTGACCGACCCGCCATAGAGGAGGCGCACGCCCCGAGATTCGTCTCCTCCGAGCAGCCGGCCAAGCTCGGCGCGAATCGAACCATGCACTTCGGCAATGTCGGTAGGGGTCGGGGTAAGACCAGATCCGATCGCCCAGACCGGCTCATAGGCGATCACCGTGTTGGCGGCACGTGCCGCTTCGGGCAGCGAGCCTTCGAGCTGTCGCTTTACGATACGCAAGGTCTTGCCATCGCGCCTCTCCCGCTCAGTCTCGCCGATGCAGATGATGGCGGTAAGCCCCGCGCGATGTGCGGCGCTCGCCTTGGCGCGAACGAGCGCATCGGTTTCCCCATGGTCGGTGCGCCGCTCCGAGTGACCGACGATGATCGCGCTTGCGCCGGCATCGCCCAGCATCTCGGCAGACAGATCGCCAGTATGCGCGCCGGAGGGAAGCGGGTGGCAATCCTGCGCCCCGAGCAGGATAGTGCTGCCGGTCAAGGTGTAGCGGGCCTGAGCAAGCAAGGTGGCCGGCGGACACACCATGATGTCGGCTTCGGACACGGGGTGCTGGGCCAGGCGATCCTTCAGCGCCTTGAGCTCGCCAAGCTGGGCCGCGAGGCCGTTCATCTTCCAATTGCCGGCGACAAGCGGTCTGCTCGATCCCACGTCCCCACCTCATCGCGCCCCGCTTGGGAGCGGTTTTTTACCTTCCGCCAAGGCCTTGGCCAAACACGCTGCCTTGCCGTGCTTCGGCTTGCTACCTATGATGCCGCCGCCGCGCGAGGATGTCCTAGCATCGGACGCCAGCGCGGCTTTGGCAATTAACGAATAGAAGGTTCTAAAAGCGTGGCACTCGACACATTACGCAAGGGGGCAGCTAGGACACTCGGCTTAATCCTCGTCGGCTTACTGGTGATCAGCTTTGCTATTTGGGGCATCGCCGACATTTTCACGGGATATGGCCGGCAAACCCTCATCCGGGTCGGGGACACGGAGATTACCAGCCAGGATTATCTCCGCGCGCAACAGGAGGTATTGCGCGCCATGAGCTCGCAAGCCGGGCGGAGCTTGTCGCTGCAGGAGGCGCGCGCGCTCGGACTCGACAGCCGGGTTCTGGAGCGGCTGGTTGGCGGCGCCGCTGTCGACAATCATGCGAAGGAATTGCATCTCGGCATCGCCGATGCGCTGTTGCTCGAGGACATCATGAAGGATCCCGCCTTCAAGGATGCGCTGGGCAATTTCAGTCCCGCAGCCTTCCAGCAAGCGCTCTATCAAATCGGCATGAACGAGCACAGATACCTGTTGTCGCTGCGCGAACGCAATCTGCGCCGGCAGATCCTTTCCACCGTCGGCAAGGTCGCCGCAAGCCCGACGATCCTGGTTGAGGCGCTCAACAAGTTCAACAGCGAGACGCGCACGCTTCGCTATGTGCTGGTCCCGGCCAGCGTGGCCGGCGACATTCCGGAGCCCACCGAGGAGGACCTCAAGCGTTACTATGAAAACAATCAGAGCAAGTTCACCCAGCCGGAATATCGCAAGGTCGGGGTCCTCGCCGTCACGCCGGAGACAGTGAAGGCGCAAGTCAACATCACCGAGGCCGATCTCAAGGCCGCCTATGAGGCGAGCAAGGAACAGCTGGGCAAACCGGAGAAGCGGCGCGTTCAGCAGATCACCTTCCCCGATGTCGAGGCGGCCAAGGCGGCCAAAGAAAAGCTGCAAGGGGGCACCGACTTTGTCGCGCTCGCCAAAGAGCAGGGCCTGAGCGAATCCGATATCGATCTCGGCAATGTCAGCCGGGCCGAGCTCGCCGACTCGGCGATTGCGGAAGCAGCCTTCACGCTAGAAGTCGACAAGGTCAGCGAGCCGATCACCGGCAAGCTCGGCAATGTCGTCTTGCTGCGGGTGACGGCGATCGAGCCCGGCAGCACGCCGACCTTCGAGGAGGCGAAAGCCGATCTGGAGAAGAAATTACTCAAGGAGCGCGGGGCGGGTGCGATCTTCGACTTGCACGACAAGATCGAGGACGAGCTCGCTTCGGGCACGACGCTCTCCGAGGCCGCCGCCAAGCTGAAGCTCGACTATCAGATGATCGAGCAGATCGACCGCGATGGACGCAAGCCCGATGGGTCAACCGTGACGCTGCCCGCGCAGAAGGAACTGCTGAACGCCGTCTTTGCCACCGACACCGGGGTCGAGAACGACCCGATCGACGCCAAGGACGAGGGCGTGATCTGGTATGAGGTGCTTGGCGTCATGCCGGAGAGCCGCAAGCCTCTCGATCAGGTCAAAGACGAGGTCGCCAAGGGTTGGCGCAGCGAGGAGACGCGCAAGCGGGTCGCCAAATACGCTCAAGACCTGGTCACGAGCCTGAGCGGAGGCAAAACGCTCGAAGACGTCGCCAAAGAGCTCAATGCCGAGGTTCTGGTCAGCGACCCCTTGAAACGCGACAGCATCACCGTGAACGTGTTGCCGGCCGCGGTGGCGCAGGCGTTCACTCTGCCGGAAAAAGGCTTTGGGTCGGCGCCCTCAGGCGCCGAGGAAGGCCGGATCGTTTTTCAGGTGGACAAAGTCACGCCTCCCGAAGCGTTGACCGAAGCCGAGGCCACGCGGCTAAGGACGCAGCTCGGGCTTCTCATGAGCGAGGATGCCATCGCTGAATATTTCAGTGCGCTGGAGAACCGGTTCGGCGTCTATGTCAATCAGCAAGCGCTCGCCAAGCTGATCGGCAGCGAGGAGCCATGAGCGCGGCCAAAGCCTCGGTCACGCCGCTCGAACGAGAGGGCGCGGGTCGTCCAATCGAGCCGGACTTCACGAGTTTTGCGCGAAGCTACGACGAAGGCTTGCCGCAGGTCGCCTGGACCCGTTTGGTCGCCGATCTCGAGACACCGGTATCGGCAATGCTCAAGCTCGCGCATGAGCGGCCCAATAGCTTCCTTCTAGAGTCCGTCGAAGGCGGCGCCACGCGCGGGCGCTATTCGATTATCGGCTGCGAGCCCGATCTGATCTGGCGCGCGGATGGGACCAAGGCCGAGGTCAATCGCGCGCCACAAGCCGATCCTGTCGCCTTCGCCCCCTCGCCGCTGCCCGCGCTTGCCTCACTGCGCGCGCTGCTCGCGGAATCCGCGATCGACTTGCCGCATGAACTGCCGCCGATGGCAGCCGGCATTTTTGGCTATATGGGGTACGACACGGTACGGCTGATCGAGCACCTGCCGGACGAGAAGTCCGACGCGCTCGGACTTCCCGACTCGATCCTGGTACGCCCCACCTTGATCGTCATCTTCGACAGTGTGAAGGACGAGATGACGGTGGTGACGCCCGTCAGGCCCGCGCCCGGGGTCAGCGCCAAGGCTGCGTATGCGCGCGCCGCCGATCGGCTCAATTTGGTGCTGGAGCGATTGGAGCAGCCTTTGCCGCATGCAAGCGACCCGGATCTTACCGCGCCGCATCCCGAGCCGAAGCCTGCCACCGCGCCCGAGGCCTATATGCGAAAGGTCGCGCGCGCCAAGGAATACATTGCTGCCGGCGATATTTTTCAGGTGGTGTTGAGCCAGAGCTTTGAGGCGCCGTTCACCCTGCCCTCCTTCGCGCTTTACCGGGCGCTCAGACGCATCAACCCGTCGCCCTATCTCTATTATCTGAATTTCGGCGGCTTTGCCGTGGTCGGGTCAAGCCCGGAAATCTTGGTGCGGGTGCGCGACGGCAAGGTCACGATCAGGCCGATCGCCGGCACGCGTCCGCGCGGCGCGACCC
>JBQGDO010000047.1:0-7944 GCA_052039105.1 Methyloceanibacter sp. | reverse complement strand
CGGCGAGGCGCATATGTGGCGCCCGCAAGTGGTCGCCGATCTGCAGCATGCGGTGCGCGGCAATCTGCCGGAGAAGTACCGCGCTTACGCCAAGCAGATCAACGAGCAGACCGAGCAGCTTTTGACCTTGCGCGGCATGTTCCGCATCAAGACCGCCGAGGAGATCGGACGTGCGCCGATCCCACTGGAGGAGGTCGAGCCCGCCAAGGAGATCGTTAAGCGCTTTTCGACCGGTGCCATGTCGTTCGGCTCGATCAGCCGCGAGGCGCATACCACGCTCGCCATCGCCATGAACCGCATTGGCGGCAAGTCGAACACGGGCGAAGGTGGCGAGGAGTCCGATCGCTTCAAGCCGATGCCGAACGGCGATTCAATGCGCTCGAAGGTCAAGCAGGTCGCCTCGGGCCGCTTCGGCGTGACCACGGAATATCTGGTCAATGCCGACATGATGCAGATCAAGATGGCGCAAGGGGCAAAGCCAGGCGAAGGCGGCCAGCTTCCCGGCCACAAGGTCGATGCGGTGATCGCCAAGGTGCGCCATTCGACGCCCGGCGTCGGACTGATCTCGCCGCCGCCGCATCACGACATCTATTCGATCGAGGATTTGGCGCAGCACATTTTCGACCTGAAGAACGTCAACCCGGCGGGCGATGTCAGCGTCAAGCTGGTCAGCGAGATCGGCGTCGGGACGGTCGCGGCGGGCGTGTCAAAGGCGCGCGCCGACCATGTCACCATCGCCGGTTTCGAAGGCGGCACCGGTGCCTCGCCGCTCACCTCGATCAAGCATGCCGGCTCCCCGTGGGAGATCGGGCTGGCCGAGACGCATCAGACGCTCGTGCTCAACCGCCTGCGCGGCCGCATCGCCGTGCAGGTTGATGGCGGCGTCCGCACCGGCCGCGACGTCTTGGTCGGCGCGCTGCTCGGCGCCGACGAATTCGGCTTCTCCACCGCGCCGCTGATCGCCGCCGGCTGCATCATGATGCGCAAATGCCACCTGAACACCTGCCCGGTCGGCGTCGCCACCCAGGACCCGGTGCTGCGCGCGCGCTTCCAGGGCAAGCCCGAGCACGTGATCAATTATTTCTTCTTCGTCGCCGAGGAGGTGCGCGAGTACATGGCCGCGCTCGGCTTCCGCAGCTTTGCCGAGATGATCGGCCAGACCGAAATCTTGGATAAGAGCCAGGCGATCGACCACTGGAAGGCCAAAGGGCTCGACTTCACGCGCCTGTTCCACAAGCCGGAAGTGCCGCCAGAGGTCGCCGTCTACAACTCCGAGCGGCAGAACCACGGCCTCGACAAGGTGCTCGACAACAAGCTGATCGCGCTCGCCAAGGAGGCGATCGAGGAGAAGAAGCCGGTCAAGCTCGAACTCGAGATCAAGAATATCGACCGCACCACCGGCGCCATGCTGTCGGGCGAGATCGCCAAGCGCTACGGCCACACCGGCCTGCCCGAGGACACGATCTGGGTGCGGTTCAAGGGTTCGGCCGGGCAGAGCTTCGGCGCCTGGCTCGCCCATGGCGTCACCCTCGACCTCGTCGGCGAGGCCAACGACTATGTCGGCAAGGGCCTGTCGGGCGGCCGCATCATCGTGCGCCCGCCCGAGGAGTCGGGCATCGTGCCGGAGAAATCGATCATCGTCGGCAATACAGTGCTGTACGGCGCCATCGCCGGCGAGTGCTATTTCCGCGGCGTGGCCGGCGAGCGCTTCGCCGTGCGCAACTCCGGTGCCATCGCCGTGGTGGAAGGCACCGGCGACCACGGCTGCGAATACATGACCGGCGGCGTGGTGGTGGTGATCGGGCCGACGGGCCGCAACTTCGCGGCCGGCATGTCCGGCGGCATCGCCTATGTGCTGGACGAGGCGGGCGATTTCGAGCGCCGCTGCAATCTCGCCATGGTCGATCTCGAGCCCATCCCGAGCGAAGATCATGTCATGGAGCACACCCGCCACCAGACTGGCGACCTGGAGAGCCACGGGCTGGTTGACGTCACCGACATGACCCGCTTCGACCAAGAGCGGCTTCGGCAGCTGATCGAGAACCATCTGCATTATACGGGTTCGGCGCGGGCGCGCGCGATTCTCGACGATTGGGCGAATTACCTGCCGAAATTCGTCAAGGTGATGCCGGTCGAGTACCGCCGCGCGCTGGAAGAGATGGCGCGCCAGCAGGTCGCCGACAAATCCGGCCTCGGCGAGATCGAGATCGGGCTCCGCGGCAACGGCGGCAACGGCAAGTAACCCTCAACGCGAAGGAGCGACTATGTCCTGCGCAGTCAGGAAGCGACTTTGCCGCGCGAGGACTGGCGCGCTTGACGAGACCCGGCAGACGGTGACTACTCTTTTGCTGAACCTTTGCATGGCCATGGGCCAAAGAGCATGACCCATATGGGCAAGATCACGGGCTTTCTCGAGATCGAACGCGAGGACCGGACCTACGAGCCGGCGTCCGACCGCGTCCGCCATTGGCGCGAGTTCGTCATCGCTCCGAGCGAGGCCGACATCACCCGCCAAGCCGCCCGCTGCATGGATTGCGGCATCCCCTACTGCCATACGGGCTGTCCGGTGAACAACCAGATCCCCGACTGGAACGACCTCGTCTATCATTCGGACTGGCAGGTCGCCGCGGAGAATTTGCATTCCACCAATAACTTTCCGGAGGTGACCGGCCGCATCTGCCCGGCGCCCTGCGAGGCCGCCTGCACGCTCAACATTATCGACGTGCCGGTGACCATCAAGTCGATCGAGTGCGCCATCGCCGACAAGGCCTTCGAGGAAGGCTGGGTGCGGCCGCAGTTGTCCGAGACCAGGACCGGCAAGCGCATCGCCGTCGTGGGCTCGGGGCCGGCAGGCCTTGCCGCCGCGCAGCAACTCGCCCGCGCCGGCCATGACGTGCATGTCTACGAAAAGCACGCCCAGCCCGGCGGCTTGCTCCGCTATGGCATCCCCGACTTCAAGATGGAGAAATACATCGTCGAGCGGCGCGTCGAGCAGATGGAGGCGGAAGGCGTCACCTTCCATTGCAACGTCAATGTCGGCCGCGACCTGCCCATCGCCAAGCTCGAGCGCGACTACGACGCGGTGCTGCTCGCCGGCGGCGCCGAAAAGCCGCGCGACCTTGCCGTGGAAGGCCGCGAGCTCAGCGGCGTGCATTTCGCCATGGATTTCCTGCCGCAGCAGAACCGGCGCGTCTCCGGCGAGCCGCTTGGGCCGGTCGAGCCGATCCTCGCGACAGGCAAGCAGGTGGTGGTGATCGGCGGCGGCGACACCGGTTCCGACTGCATCGGCACGTCGTTCCGCCAGGGCGCCGTCTCCGTGACGCAGCTCGAAATCCTGCCGCAGCCGCCGGAGAAGGAGAACAAGGCGCTCACCTGGCCGCATTGGCCGCTCAAGCTGCGGACTTCATCGAGCCAAGCCGAAGGTGCTGCGCGCGATTTCAGCGTGGCCACCAATCGCTTCCTGGGCAAGGGCGGCAAGGTCGAGCAGCTCGAATGTATCCGGCTCGATGCGCAGATGAAGCTGGTGCCAGGCAGCGAGTTCACCATCCCGGCCGATCTCGTGCTGCTGGCGATGGGCTTCGTCCACCCCGTGCATGAAGGGATGGTCAAGGATTTGCGGCTCGAGCTCGACCCGCGCGGCAATGTGAAGGCGAACGAAATGGACTACCGCACCTCGCGGTCGAAAATCTTCGCCGCGGGCGACATGCGCCGGGGCCAGTCGCTCGTGGTGTGGGCGATCCGCGAGGGACGTCAGGCGGCGGCGGCAATCGACAAATTCCTGATGGGCACGACCACCCTGCCCCGCTAGATGCGCTAGCCGGGCGGCCAGGTGAAGTCGTCGCCGCGGCCGTCCTTGGGCTTGGGCTGCTCGCCCCTGATCAGCACCTTGTAGTAGGGCCGCTGCGCCAGCGGCAGCCGCGGCCGCGATGAGGCGAGCGAGAGGTCGGTAACCGCCGACAAGGTCGCCACCGCGGTCAAGCCGGTGGGAAGCTCGCTGGTGATTGTCTCGGTTTCCGGCAAGGTCGAAGCGGGGGACTGTGGGGCCATGCTCTGCGCCGCTTGCAGCGCCTGGTCAATCACCGGCCGCACCACACTCACATCGCCAACATTGCTCTCTTGCAGCTCAGGCTTCTGATCGGAAACCGGCGCTCGCTCACCGGCGGCAGCCTCCGGCCCTGGCGCCGGCGCGGATTGCCCTTGCGCCGCGGGCGCGGGCTCTGGATCAGACTGGCTTGCCACCGCGTCGCGGCCCATCACCTTGGCCTGCTCGTCTTCGTTGCCGGCGAGCGGGATGTTGCGTTCGATCTTGGCGAGGTTCAGGTCGCGCCTGAGCTCCTTCTCGACGAAATGCGCGAGCTTGAGATAGCCGCGCATGGTGAAATGCACGCCGTCGTCCGCCCTGAGCCGCTTCACCTGGCCGGTCATGTCCGGCCCATAGGCGCTGTAGCGGCCGCCCTCATCGGTGAAGCCGTTCCACGTATCGATGAATTTGGCACCGTTGATGAAGGCCTTCTCGCGAAACAGGTCGTTCATTGCCTCGGCGTCGGTGCTTTGGCCCGGGCTGCGCATCACCGGCAGCCCCACCCAATACACGGCAACATTCGCCTGGCGCAGCTTCTTGATGAAGGCTTCGACCCGCTGGCCGTAGATCTCGCGCCAGCCGTCGCTGCCCACCTTCAGCCAATCCCGCCCGCTTTTGATCGGTTGGCCCTCCGCGCCGAACATCACGACGGCGATCTGGTAGGTGTCACTCTTGAGCAGGTCGGCCAGCTCTTTGTTCCAATCGAAGGAATCGGTGCGGGAGAAGCCGGTCGAGGGCTTCGACTTTTGGATGAAGTCGATGGTCGCGTCGTCCTCAAAAGCGCGATAAAGCCCCGACCACAGACCATCACCGAGTGAGTCGCCGATCACGACGACACGGTAGCGGTCGCCGTTCGGAAAGGGGTTGATGTAGCTGCGTTGAACGGGAGTCGTCCCTTGCTGCGCCAGCGCGACGCCAAACCCGATCAGCGATGCGGCAAGACCCGCGAGCAGGACGAGCGCTGCGGCAAGGCAGCGTCGCGCGGACATGCTCTGGCTAAGGCAAGACACCTGACCCGACATCGCCATACGCCTTCTCGCGGCTCAATTCACCTTTTCGGGGACACTGCCCGTTTCGGGGATACTGCCCGTCCCATCCGCCGGGACAATGGCCGGGGGCGCCTCGCTGCGCAAGCGCTTCAGCAGGGTCAAGGTCGGGAATCCGTCGACCTGCAACCCATTCGACCGCTGATAATTCTTCACCGCCTCGAGCGTGCCCCGGCCGATGATCCCGTCAGGCTCGCCCTCCAAGATCCCGCGCGCAATGAGGTGCTGCTGCAGCTCCATGCGTTGCTCGAGCGACAGCCGGTGCTCGTCGGTCGGCCAAGCCTGCACGAACGGCCCGGAGCCCCTCAGCCGGTCGGAAAGATGACCGACCGCCAGCGCATAGGACTTCGCCACATTGTACCGGAGAATCGAGCGGAAATTGTTGAGCACGAGGAAGGACGGTCCGCTCGTCCCTTCCGGAGAGAACAGCGATGCCTTGTCGGTCAGGCGCGGATAAGGCTCGCCGTTGGCCCGCACGATACCGAGCTTCTGCCACTCGCCGAGCGAGCGCTGCGTGGTCTCGCTGACCTTCTTTGGATTGAAGCCCTTGGGCAGACGGACCTCGTAGCCCCAGGTCTCGCTGGGACGCCAGTTGGAGACTTTGAGATAGCTTGCCGTCGAAGCGAGCGCATCGGGGATATTGCCCCAGATGTCGCGCTTGCCATCGCCGTCGTGGTCGACCGCATAGGCGCTATAGGTCGTCGGAATGAATTGCGTGTGCCCCATGGCGCCTGCCCAAGAGCCGTTCATCGCCTCGAAATTGATGTCGCCGCGTTGCAGGATCTTGAGCGCGGAGATCAGTTGTGGCTTGGCGAATTTGGCCTTGGTCCCGGTGCAATAAAGCGTGCCGAGCGAGGTGATGACGTTCTTATCGCCCGGCTGGACGCCGTAATTCGATTCCACCCCCCAAATGGCGACGATGATGTGCCGGTCGACGCCGTAGCGGTTCTCGAGTGCCCCGAGCAGCGCCTGATATTCGACCAGCTTCTCCTTGCCGATGGTGATCCGCTTCTCGGAGACCGCCCGGTCGATATATTCGCCGATCGGTTTCACATATTCCGGCTGATAGGTGGCGAGCTCGATGACCTCGCGGTCGATGCTGAAACCCTGAAAGGCGCGGTCGAAAGTGGCGCGGGTAACGCCTGCGCTCTTGGCTGCGGGCCAAAGGCTCTCGGCGCAGGCCTTGGCGTTTTGGGCCAAAGCGTCCCCCGGCACGGCCAGCGTAAGCAGCGCCGCGCCCGCACTAAAGATCGAAGACTTGAGGATTCTCCTGATTCGCATGGCGGTGACCCTAGCAGGCGTGACAGGCAAAACCTAGGCAACGTGGCCGATTTCCGGCCCGGGTTCATTGCATTGCGGCGGCGGAGGCCTCCTTCATCACCGCCCCGACCAGGGCCTGGCTTGGATAGCAGGTGAGCGGCAGCCCGAGCCTTTGTTCCTCGAGCCCGATCGTGCGCCTGGTCTTGAAGCCGGCGAGCCCGTCCACCTTCCCGACGTCATGGCCCTTCGCCACCAGCACCTCCTGGAAGCGCTGGATACGGTCGCGCGGCAGACGCTCGACCTTCTGCCATGTGCCGGCAAACTCCACCGGCGCATTGGCGGCGATCATGTCTGCCACATGGCCGACGAAGATCGCGTAGACGTCCGAGTTGTTATAGAGCTTCAGCACCGAGAAATTCTCGGTGGCGAGGAAGGCGGGACCTTTGAGCCCGGCCGGTAGCACCAGGAAGGCGGAATCGCCGAGCCGCTCTTCGGGAAACGTCTGCCCCTTCATCCGGACCACTCCGAGCTTCATCCATTCGGCGATCGGCCGGGCCTTGTCGGGGCCTTGCAAGGCGCAGTCGAAATTCTTCGGCAAGCTGATCTCATAGCCCCAGCTTTGCTTGCCGTCCCAGCCTTGGCTGTGCAGCGAATTGCCGGCCGAGGCGAGCGCATCGGGAATCGAGCCCCAAATGTCGCGCCGTCCGTCGCCGTCGAAATCGACGGCGTATTTCTCGAAATCGGAAGGAAGGAACTGCGTATAACCCATCGCCCCGGCCCAGGAGCTCTTCATCTCGGCACGGGTGGCGTGACCCAGCTCAATGATCTTGAGCGCGGCGATCAGCTCTTGGCGGAAGACCTCCGGTCGCCGCCCCATGAAGCCCTGAGTGGCGATGGCCGACACTGCATCGAACGGCAACGCGGCTTTGCCGAACCCGGTTTCGCGTCCCCAGATCGAAAGAACGATGCTCGCCGGCACGCCATATTGGTTCTGTATGGCGCGAAGCTGCGGTGCAAACTGGTTCATCTTGCCCCGTCCGGTGGCGGCAAGCACGTTCAGCGTGTTCTTGTTGAAATAGTTGGCTGGAATGTCGAATTCGGGCTGGTGGATGGGTTTCGGCTTGAGGGCGGCAGGCAGCGGCGGTCCATCGGGCCCGGCCGGGTCGGGCAGAACGAGATGCGGCAGCGACCAGTCGAGCTTGAGCCCCTTAGTGTGAGCGTCGAAAATCTTGCGCGAGACCCCTTGCGCCTCCGCCTCCGGCCAGAGCGACTGGAGCCATTGGGCAAAGCGCTGTTCCACCACGCGCTTATAGGCCGCCACCTCGCCGCTAGGCGCTTGCGCGCGGGCCTGAAGCGGCACTGCGGCGAGCATCGCAGCGAGCGCGAGCTTGGCGAATTTCCCTGCCGGCATCCAGGTTTCCCTCAAGGCGAGTCGAGGCCGCCTGCCCGATTTGGGCGGCGCTTTGCGGCACGGCGAAGGCAAAATCGCCGGAAAGTTAGGACGCTGCCCGAACGTCGATCAGCCGTTTTTGCCAAGCAAGCGCATGGCCGACGATA
>JBQGDO010000046.1:0-4930 GCA_052039105.1 Methyloceanibacter sp. | reverse complement strand
GCGCAGCCAGCTTACGCCGACAAGATCATAAAGGCCAACCAGGGCCCGGCCGAGATTGGTGTATTTCGATGCCCCTTTCAGCCTCGGGCGATCGTTCACCGGCTCGTAGGCAATTTCGTGGCCGTAACTGAGAAACAAGGCCGGCAAATAGCGATGCATACTCGAGAAATAGGGCAGCTCGAGAAACGCATCGCGGCGGTAGAGCTTGAGCCCGCATCCGGTATCCGGGCAGCCATCGGCGAGTACTTTGTCGCGGATGTAGTTGGCGAAGCGGGACGCAGCCTTGCGCGAGCCCGGGCCCTTGCGGCCGGTCCGGATGCCAGCAGCCATGGCAGGCTCGCGATCCTCACCGCCGAGCTTGGCGTAGAGGCGCATGATATCGGCCGGATCATTCTGGCCGTCGCCATCCATAGTGGCGATGACGGGAAAGCGGGCCGCGCGCACTCCGGTCCTGAGCGCGGCACTTTGCCCGGCGCGACTGTCGTGCCGGAGATAGCGGAGCTGCGGATATTTCACTAGAAGCGCCTTGATTTCAGCCCCCGTCCCGTCCCCGCTCGCGTCATCGATCGCGATCACTTCGCCGAGCGCTCCGTCCGGCACTTCGGCAAAGGTTTCCTCGATCAGAGGGCCGATATTGCCTTCCTCGTTAAACGCCGGGATGACAACGGAAATACGCATTTGGCTGACTTCCATCAGACGCGGCAAAAAGGCGCTGAGACGCCCGAGTTCACCACTTTGTGGCCGTGACATTGTACATGGTGGGCGCTTCCGTTGCCCTCCTCACTCAATGCCGCATGCCAGCCCCGAGCCACGCCCAGCGCATCACCGATACGGGATATTTTTGGCGCCTCCTCGTCTGCCTCGGCGTCCTGCTCGCCTTGCGCCTCGCGGGGCTCTACTTCAACAACACCGACCTCGTCGTCGACGAGGCGCAATACTGGACCTGGTCGCGCGAACTCGCTTTCGGCTATTTCTCCAAGCCGCCGATGATCGCCTGGTTCATCCGCGGCGCCAGCGCAGTCTGCGGCGATAGCGAGATATGCCTGCGCGCGGCCTCGCCATTGCTCTACACCGCCGCATCCCTCATGCTCTATCTCTCCGGCCGAGCGCTCTTTGGCGCCCGAGTCGGGTTCTGGTCGGCGATCGTCTTCGCCACGCTGCCGGGCGTCTCTTATTCCTCCAACCTGATCACGACAGATGTTCCCCTGATCCTGTTCTGGACCATCGTGCTCTATGCCTGGATCATGCTGGTGAAGCGGCAAAGCATGGGCTTTGCCCTCCTGCTCGGCGTGGCGATCGGTCTCGGCCTGCTTGCCAAGCAGGCGATGGTCTACGCGTTTCTCTGCATTGCCTGCCATGCTGCGGTGAGCCGTGAGGCGCGCGAGGCACTGAAAGGCGGACGCGGCATTGTCGCGGTGCTGATCGCGCTGGCACTGTTCGCGCCAAATGTGATTTGGAATGCTCAGAACGGCTTCCCGACTGCACGGCACACCGAGGCGAATATCGGGTGGCACTATCCTTACGTTCACCCGTTGAGGCTCGTCGAATATCTCGGCGTGCAGTTCGGCGTGTTCGGTCCGATCCTTGTGGTCGTGCTGGCGCGTGCGGCGTGGCGCGAGATCAGACGACCCGATGACCCGAACAAGGTCTTGCTGCTGTCCTTCTCGCTCCCAGTGCTCGCACTGCTCGCGGTGCAAGCGCTGCTATCGCGCGCGCACGGCAATTGGTCGGCGACCGCCTACCCCGCCGCGTCGATCCTCGTCACCGCCGTGATGCTCGAGCTCAATCGACTGATTCTATTCAGGATTTCGCTTGCTCTGCATCTCGCCATCGCGGTCGTGCTGGCCGCGGCGCCAGCCTTTGCACGGCAGTGGCCGATCTTCGAGCGGCTGCAATTTCTGTCCGGCGTCGTCGGCTGGCGGGAGGCGGGCGAGGCGGTGCGCGTGAAGCTTGCCGAGGAGCGTTACGGCGCAATCCTCGTCGACACGCGAGAGCTGGCCGCGGAGTTGCTCTATTACCTCCGCGACGTGAAGGTGCCGCTCTATATTTGGCCTTCCGGGCCGCTACCCATGAACCACTACGAGATGACGCGGCCCTTCACGGCGTCGACGCCAGAACCGATCCTTTACGTGTCGCTGAACCGCTGTCCGAGTCAGTTGCAAAAAACCTTCGGCACCGTCGGCGATCTCGGTATGCAGCGCGTGATCCTGGTCCAAGACGAATCGCGCGTGCTGCATTTCTGCCGGCTTGCCGACTACAAGCAGCCCGAGGGAGGCGAAAAAACCCCTTAAGCGTCAATGGTCGTGATGTGAAGGGTCGGGTGTGTCGCCGCCGGGGTCGCTTGCGCTCACCGGCACCACCACATCGATGGCCCCCGCATTGGCGAATTCCAGCGTAAGGACAACTTCCTCGCCGACCCGCAAGGCCTCTTGCAGACCGAGCAGCATAAGATGGGCGCCGCCTGGTGACAGCACGAGCGCGGCGCCGGCCTCGATAGGAAGACCGTCCTCGATCTTTCGCATCCGCATCACGCCATCGGCGGTCATGGTGGTCTGGTGCAACTCCACGGCCTCTGCTTTCGGCGTGCGCGCGCCGGTGAGACGATCGCCGTCAGTGCCTTTATTAGCGATCGTCATATAGGCGGCGCTAACCTTGGTTTGCCCCACGGTGGGCCGCGCCCACGCGCCGGCAATCTCCAGACGCGCGGTCTCGGCGGCCCACACGGTGAGACCGACGAAGATCAGGGCAGCGAGCGTAAGCAGAAGGGCGACGCCGATCTCGACGATGCGGAGCTTGGACAGCCCAAACATTGAGTCCTCTGGATAAGGCGTCGCGGCGCCCATGCGGATCAAGTCCCCCTTTGATAAGGCTGCCTGAGCCCGCATGTCTTGCGCCCTGGTGTCGCGTGCGGCGCTCCGCCGCTCCGCGCGGCAATGGGGCGCGGCTTTAAGGGGTGACAGCGCGGCTCTGCTGCGCGACGACCGCGTCCATCTGATCGTCGGAATCGCCAAATCCGGAGTCGTGCCCGTAAATGTCGGGCCTGAACTGGGCGACGCCGTTCGAGCCGGCAAAGGCCGTGAGATAGACGAAATGCACCGGCACCGGCGCGGCCAGCTTGACGTCGAGCTTGTTGCCGCTCGCGATCTGCGCCTCGACTTTCTCGAGCGTCCAGCCCTTCTGCGGACCGAGCAGCCAAGCGACCAGTTCGAACACCCTCTCCACCCGCACACAGCCCGAGGAGAAGGCCCGCGCGCTCTGCCCGAACAGGCGCTTTAATGGCGTGTCATGCATATAGACGGCGTGCTTGTTGGGCATGTTGATGCGCACCACGCCGAGCGCGTTTTGCGGCCCCGGGTCCTGGCGGAACTTGTAGCTCACCACCTCCGGCGCGGCCCAGTCGACCGCGGCCGGATCGAGCGGCGGGCTCTTCCAGTCGCGCATGACGTTGAAGCCCTGCTCATGGAAATAGTTGGGGTCTTTGCGGATGGTGGGGATCAGATCCTGACGCGCGACGATATCGGGCACGCTCCAGGTCGGATAGAAATTGACTTCGACGATCTTGGCCGAGACTTGCGGCGTGGCACGCGCCGGCTTGCCGACTACAACATTGGACTCGAGCGCGAGCTGGCCGTGGTCGACCGCCTGGGCGATGAAAGCCGGCACATTGACCAGCACATAGCGCGGCGCCTTGTTGAAGCCGAGCAGACCCTGGATGCGCTGCAGATTGGTCTCGAGCTGGCGCAGGCGCTCGTCGGCCGGCACGTTGAGCGCGGCCAAAGTGCGCTGATCGACGAAGCCGCTGACCCTGAGGCCGTTCCTGATCTGGAAGCGGGAGAGGCCTTCAAGGAAATGCTGATCGAAGGTGGCGCTGTTGCCGCCGCCCGAAACGAGATCGCCTTCGATGACGAGATGCTGCCTGATCGTGGCGATCTCAGTGCCGGTATCGCCCTTGCGCAAGGTGACCTTGCCCTGGACGAGCGGCCAGCCGCCCGCGGCGACGATGCGGCGATAGCGCTCGATCGCCTGATGGAGCGCGGCGATCTGCGCGTCGCTGACGAACGGCACGTCGATGCGATAGGCGGGGCTCAGGCGGTCGTAGAGATCGGTGCGCACTTGCTCGCGGCGCGCCTTCTCCTCGGTCGTGACCGGACCGGAATCGGTGAAGCTGCTATAGGGATTGAAGCCCTGGGCGAGAGCGGCACACGCGGCAAGACCCGAGATGACGAAAGCCGCGCCCGCGAGGACCTCAGCCGCAAACCGCGAAGCGGGGCGCTGCATTGCCGACCGTTTCAGGGCCATGTCTTCGCGAGCGGTTTCCCTCGATTCGGCGCTTGGCCGGATTAGGCCGCGCCTTGGTGTCAAAAAATGGACGATCTCGGCCCAATGCGCAATCGCCAATGCCGGCAAAACGTGCTGGTTAACGCGCTGCACTCTTTAGAAGATCGAGCAGGCGATCGAGAAAGGGCGCTTGGCCCGACTGGATTTTGTCGCGCGCTTCGGCCAGCGTGAACCATCGGGCGCGATCGACCTCAGGGAAGGATTGCTTGCGGCCGCTCTTGGGCGGCCACTCCAGCTCGAACAGATTCGATTTGAGGGTCGCTGGATCGAAATCGCCTTCGACGGCGAAAGCGGCGACCAGCTTGCGGCTCGGCTGCTTGATCTCGCCGAGTTCCGCGTAGCCACCGTGCGGCGGCGGGCTGCCGAGCTCTTCTGCGAATTCGCGCTTGGCGACAGCGAGCGGATTTTCATCCTCCGCATATTCGCCCTTGGGGATCGACCAGGCACCCCGGTCCTTCTTCATCCAGAACGGACCGCCTGGATGCACGAGCAGGACTTCGCGCGCGTCCCCCTCCCCGCGATACATCAAGATGCCGGCGCTCAGCTTTGCCATCCGCCGAGCCTAGACGCAAAACAAGCGCTCAAGTAGCCC
>JBQGDO010000045.1:0-58101 GCA_052039105.1 Methyloceanibacter sp. | reverse complement strand
ACCCGAAGGTGGCTTCACGTTCGACTTGCATGTGTTAGGCCTGCCGCCAGCGTTCGTTCTGAGCCAGGATCAAACTCTTAGGTTGAGAATTCGATTCTGACATGTCCCTGGATGGAATCTTCCAGGGGGTCGCTGCGTTTTTGACGAGTTCCCAACAAGCATGAGCGACGCAAGATCCCTAAGGGATCCGCGTGCAACACGCCTATTGGCTCGAAAACGCAAGACCGTCAGAGTCTCGTCGCCGGCTCCTAAGAAGCCGGCTCGCAAGGACTCCGCCGTCTGCGTTTCCCTTTCTTCAAATCACAATGTCAAAGAGCCGGCCGGAGGGCGGCAGATGCCACCTCCCGAACCCCCAATGGAAGCAAATCCCCCACTGGGAGTCAATGACAGGCGCAGCGTCAACCTGAGCCTAACTCAGGCCTTGCTCCGCTTCTGTCCGAGGATCGCGCGGTCGCGTATGATCCCGCAGGACGAGGAAACGACCCGCGCGAAGAGGTCATTTAAGCAGCGAACCCTTGCTTGTCAAGGGGCCGGTAACCCTAGACGACCGGTTTCGTTTTTCCGGGCGATTGTGACCTTGAGGCCACATTCCTGCCCGAATGCGCCGCCACTCTCGATTTCGTTAACGGCGAGGTAACCATACGGGGCTAGGTATGGTTCAAGGGAACCCGCCGAAGGGGGATGCCTGAAAGACCGAAAACCCTTCGATCGCGCCTCTTCTATAAAGACGTTGCGTAAATTGGCAGCGCGCACGATCGGTTCAAGGGTTTCGCGAGGGAAACCACCCCGTCGGCGACTCTTCCCGCCTCGCTAGAGGGACAGCAACCGCTTCGGTGTTGTCCGCCCGGACGCGAAAACTAAGCACGCGAAACGGCGTGCGGGCGGCGGCCGACAGACGGGGGGAAAGCGGATTGTTTAGGAGCCGCGGTCGCTTTGCGCGTCGTAAGCTCGGCCAGGCCTTGGTGCCGGCCGCGGCGTCAGGACTCCCATCTATCTTCCTCGGTGAAATTCCCAAACCTGAGCGCAAGCTGCCGCCGGTCTATCTCTGCGAATCGGGCCCCGATGGAGTCGGCTGCCGGCTGAAATGGATGGCGAGCACTTGTCTTGCCGGTCTGGTCGGCGTCTGTCTCATCGGGGTCGCCATTTACGCGTCGCTGAACATGAGCGACGGCTCGGGCATGGTGAGTTCCATCAAGCGTGCGAGCCTAGCGGCGCTTCAGCCGATCCGCAGCGCGACCCTGGCCAAGGACGGTCAGAGCGCGACCGGCCAGAAACAAGATCGCATTCAGATGACCGCCGCAGGTTTCGCTAGCCGCCAAGTGATTCACGACACCGTTATCGAGCGACAAGGCAGCCGCGAATTCATCACGATCAAGCCTTATCTGCGCATCGTCGCGGGTCTTGCTACCGAGCTTCCCGTCGATGCCAGCGAAGTCCCTCCATTCAACCCCTTCAAGCTCTATTCCGACTCGACGCCAGTGGGCGCCGGTGGCAGCGACGACGACGCGCCGCAAGCGGTCAGCGTCAACCTGGTCGAGGTGCCGGGCGGATTGCTGCCGCAGTCCGACGGCGTCGAGCTCAGGGCGGATGAGGTGAGCCAACTCGTGGCCGAGGCCGCCGAGAATTTCGCTTACGCCGATTTCGCCTCCGACGAGACGAGTTCGGTCGGCGATGGCGAGGGGAACGGGCTCCTGATGAAAGCCGCCTACCGCCCAGAAGACGGGCTCGGCTTCACCGCCTCGCCGCATACCACGGTGATTCAGAAATCGGTGGAAGACGACGCCGACGAGGATGACGGGTTCGACGACCTCCTCGCCGGCGCCGAAAGCAAAATCCTCACAGTCGGGCGCGGCGATACCTTGATGAACCTGTTCACTAAGGTCGGTACCGAGCCGGAGGAGGCTGCGGCGATCATCGATGCGTTTGCGCCGATCTTCGCCAACAAGGACCTCAAGGCGGGCCAGGAAGTGCGCTTCAGCCTGGTGCCTGCTCCGTCCGACACTGGGCAGATGGAGCCAATCAAAGTCTCGATCCACGCCAAGGAAGGCGGCCACGTCGCCACCGTGGCGCGCAACCGGCAGGGCGACTATGTGGCTTCGACCGACCCGATCGGCAACGAGACGAAGTCGACGCAAGCCTCCGCCCGCACTACGCTCTATCACAGCTTCTATCAGGCCGCGTTGCAGCAGCGGCTCAAGGCCGAGACCATCCTCAAGCTGCTCCGGGTCCACTCCTACGACGTCGACTTCAAGCAGAAAGTGAGGCCCGGCGACTCGTTCGAGATGTTCTTCGACGGCGCAGGCGACGAGGAAGCGGGCGAACTGCTCTACACCTCGATGACGATCGACGGGCAGACTCGTAAATTTTACCGCTTTCGCACTCCCGACGACGTGGTCGACTACTACGACGAGCAGGGCAACAGCGCGAAGAAGTTCCTGATGCGCAATCCGGTGAAGGGCGGGCGCTACACTTCGGGCTTCGGCGCCCGCAACCATCCGCTGCTCAGATATCGCCGCCAGCATACGGGTGTCGACTGGGCCGCCCCCACCGGGACGCCGATTCTCGCCGCCGGCGACGGCACGGTGGAGAAGGTGGGACGCGAGGGCGGCTACGGCAATTACGTACGCATCCGGCACGCCAACGGTTTCGCCACCGCCTATGGCCACATGGTCCGCTTCGCCCCCGGCATGGAGAAGGGCGTCTCAGTGAAGCAGGGCCAGATCATCGGCTATGTCGGCTCTACGGGCCTTTCCACCGGCCCGCACTGCCATTTCGAAGTGATGGTCAACAACCAGTTCGTAAATCCGATGACCATCCAAGTGCCGCGCGGCCTGCAGCTTACCGGCAGACAGCTCGCCGAGTTCCAAAGAGAGCGCAAGCGCATCGAATACCTGATGCAGCTCGACCCGGTGACGAGCCGCGTCGCGCAAGTCAACTAGACGCTCACCTTCCTTTACCCCCAAGACGGCTCCTCTCCCTGCCCCCCTTTTTTGTCTTGAATGGATTCCGGCCTGACTTTTGTCATGGCGCGGCTTGACCGGGCGATCCGCTTTCGCGTGCGCGACAATCTAATTCGGGGATAGCGCTGCGGGGATTAGTTGGTCTGCGGGGCTCGCGTCGGCCGCGGCTTCGTCGGGTCGCTACCGTCGTCGGGGATGTACCACTCCTCGACCTTCTGCACCGCCGGGTTCTCGCCCTGATCGAACGGCCAGCGATCGACCGCCCATCTTTGCCCGGTCGAGGTCTCGATGATGATGGCGCTCCAATGCGGCCAGTACTTCACCGGGTTGAGCTGCACGAAGCCCTTGAGCAGATTTTCCTTCGACTGCGTCATGGTCACGGTGTGAAACTTCAGGAGGCCGTTTTGCTGCATCACCAAGAGATAGCTGGTAGTGTTGGTGGCGACGTCGACGCAATCGAGCTGCTCCGGATCACCGGAGGAGCCGAACTGCATGCCGGCGCGATCCTTGATGCCGAGCTTGGCGCCGACCTTCACCTCGATATGGGCGATGGCATAGGCGATGGCGCGGCGTTCCTCCGCCGCGGTGTCGGCCTTTATCACCCGCGCCATCACCGCACGAATCTCGGCGATATCCTTCTGGCTGAAGGTGTAGGCCGTCTGCATCTTGCAGGTATAAGCGTGGCAGACGGTAATGCGGTTGCCCTTGGGCGGCTCGGCGCCGAACTCGACATAATGCCGGCCGACCTCGCTTGCGCCGCCGGTCTGCGTGCAAGCGGCAAGGCTGCCCGAGAGCAGCACGATCAGCACACGGCCTAGCACGCCTGGAATCCCCCGAAATCGGCCTTCCCGCCTCAACAGACAACAGATTACGTCGGCAAGCAAGCGCGCGCCGGCCACACCTGGCCTTGTTTTTCTTGTCGCTTTTCCGCCGCAATTGCGCTTCGGCCCATCCCCTTCTGGCCCTTAGGCTCGCTCGACAATAGCTCGGCCTTGGGGTTCTATTCGCACTCACCCCTAAGGGGGCCGAGGGAATTTTTGACTTGTCGTCAACACGAAGAATTGTGCGTGGAAGTCATTTTGAATCGCGCCCGACGCGCCGAGCCTTGAGAAGAGGCCTCGCCGCCGGCGCATCGGCAGCCATCATGGCTGCGCTCGTTTCATTCGCGGTAGGCGCTTCGCCGCTGATGCGGAACAGCTCCCCGTCTGAAACCGCCTCCCCGCAAATCTCCCTGCTGTATCGCGCGGTCATCTACGCCAAGGACGGAAGTCGAAAACTCGTCGACGGGCGTTGGAACCTCTCTCAGAGCGAATCCAAGCTCGGCATCAAGCTTTCGGCCGAGGCGACGCAACAATTGATGGCCTGCACGGGGCAGATCGTGTGCGCGACGCCCGACATCCGCACCGAGGACGAGGACAGGATCGGGATTGAAGTCACCGCGAGCGCGGCGAGCGTGCTCAAGCCCGACCTGCTGGTGACGGCGAAGCATGTCTTCTTCAAAGGCAAAACAGCAGTGGTGCCGTTCGGCAGCTGCAGCTTCCGCAGCTACGCCCGCAAAAAGGCCGCCATTCCGATCGTCGTCGAGAAAGACCAGAGGAAGGGATACGTTTTCAACAATGAGGATTTTATCGTTTTGCGCCTCAAGCGCGCATTGGAGGACTGCAGCCCGTTTGCGCTAAGCGATTCCGATTCGTCTCTGCACGAAGGACAGCAGGTCCTTTCCGTCACCGCTCGGCAGTTTCGTACCCTGAATAAACTTTCGAACCGGGAACCGGTGATTGCGAAGGGCAAGGTCCGGCGGGGTCTCGACGGCGTGCTCGGCGGGCCGCCGTTCTACTACGCCGACATCGATTTCGACGTGGGCGGTTCGGGAGGCGCGGTGTTCGCGCTCACGGATCGCCGCCCGCGCTTTCCGCACGCCGCTCACCCGCAGGCGGCTCCGGCTGCAGATAAGGAAGGCCGCCTGATCCTGAAGGGCATATCTGTGGCCTACGGACCGAAGGCGAAGAGCGGCAAGCCCTACAGCGACGAGCAGAACTATACGATCGTCGTTGGCCTCGAGGGGGACTTCAGGGAGCTGGTCATGGGCAAAGCGCAAAAGCCGGCCGTGGTGGAACCGGCGCCCTGCCCCGAAGGCGGCGCGCCCAAGATCGACGTGATTTCGGTCTCCGTCCCGCCGGCTCAATCGGAAACGCTTGCGCCTTTGCGGCAGCAAGGCGCGGAACTCGCCGAAGGATTGGAACTCGCGGCAACGCAGCGCGCAAAGCAAGCACCCGCGACGCAAAAGCGCTTGAAACAGAAACCGGTGAAGCAAGAACCGGACAGAAAAGCGAAATACGAGTTCACCTGGAAGAACGACACAAGCTGCCGGATCTGCTTCAGCTATGACCGCTGCAACGATTACGGCTGTTGGGACCAAGCGGTGCGGCTAAGCGCCAAGTCGTCGCTGTTCGCCGGCGTGAGCGAGAAGGCCCCCGCGATCAAGACCCCGCAATTCTGCAGATAGCGCGGACGCGTTTCATCCTCACCGCGGCGCAAGCGCGTCCGGTCTATGCATTTCCCCAGCCTCCCAGAGGGGGTGGCGCGCCGAAAAGCGCAAACCTATGGTATCCGCGATCCTTTTGGGACCACGGCGGGCGCCTTCCGGCGCGCCAACAAGGGCTCAAGTAGCGAAGCGGTAGCCCATCAAAAAATGCGCCACGCGCTTGCGCTCGCAAGCACTTGCTCATTTGCGGCGTCTTGCTCGGCACCGGGCCCCGCTTTCGATTGGTCTTGCACTGCGCTTCGAACCGTGAGGCCGAAAGCGCGATAGGCATCGCGCTCAAATAGGCCGAAGGCCGGTAGCGCAATAGACCAAGTCGTCAGTCAGCTCCTGACAGGGACCCGTAATGGTCCCGGGGGGAGCCCCGATGCGGCCCGAGTGCCTAGCTTGCGAAGCCAAGCCCGCGGGCGCCGCACCCCGTCCCGCCTCACGAACGCCTCGAGAAACGCCCCTTCAGTGGACGAGGTGGATGCATTTTAATGCCGCCGCGGAGGCCGGGGATAAGGTTGAACGAAAAACAAAAACTCAATTGGCGTGAAACCAATACCCAGGTTCGCCCACAGAATAAGTACGACGGATAATCACCGTCATGGCCGGTGTCCACAGCGGACCCATAACCAGGAGGCTGAAATGGAAAGCAACGAAAATAGCCCGGAATTGAACAATGATGATTCCGCCCCATCGGTAATTCGTTGGGGCGACAACGCCCCCCGTGGCGGCAGAATTGTTATGAACCGAATGCTCCGCGAGGGCACAAAGGTACCCCTGTTTTTGGGGCAAACCTTCCTCGGTTCTCTCCGTGACGTTGGTTACAACAACACTGTCTCGGCGATTTGCGAGCATGTTGATAATGCAATTGAGTGGGGAGCAAAAAGCATCCGCGTGTATTTCAACGAGACAGGAAGGCGAGGACAGCAAAGACTAGATGTAATTGTTCTCGATGACGGTCAGGGCATGGCGCCTCACGTTTTACAGGTGGCGATGTCATTCGGCGGGTCCATGGTCTACCAACACCGACAAGGAATTGGTCGTTTTGGCGTGGGCATGAAGACGGCCTCACTCAGCATGGGATCCCGACTGGAGGTCTTCTCTTGGCAAGAGCGCGGGGCAATCTACTCAATGGAACTTGACGTTGAGGAGATAAGCTCGAGTAGCCGCAACCTCATCGAGCTTTCTGAGCCCCAGTTCAGAGACCGCTTCCCCGGTGAGATTGCCTCGATCTTAACCCGGTACATGGCTTACCCGAAAAATCCTGAGCTCTCCCAGCAGCTAGTCTCGGAAGACGAGACTTCGGTTCTGGAGGCACTCCCGCCAAACGGAACGCTGGTTTATTTGCCTGATTGCGATCGGCTGTCATTCCGAACCGCAAAGGCACTAGTAGATCAAGCCACCATTGAGATGGCCCGCGTCTATAGGCACTTCCTTTCCCAGGGTGTCAGAATTTTCGTGAACAATCGACCGGTGGAGCCGTTTGATCCGACCTATTGGATGGCCGGAGCGCGTCATACAAAGGTGGAGGGCATCACAGAAACACGCAGCCGGCTCGTCAATTCGTGGCCTGAAATCCAAATCCCCGTAGAGGAAGGTGGTTCAGTTACTGCGCCTGTCTCTGTGCGCTTGTATGCCCTTCCAATTGAGGACTGGTATTCGCTTCCCTTGGCTGCGAAGAAGAAGCTCCAAATTCTCGAAGACCACCAGGTTTCGATTATGAGGAATCACCGCGAGGTTTTCATCGGCGTAGTACCGAAGCTCTCGGGCAAGCGCCATGGGGATGCAGCGTGGCTTCGAATCCAAGTGGACTTCGATGGTCGCTTGGATGAGGCGTTCGGCGTCGCCATGACCAAGCAAGGTGTCAGGCCGAAACAGTATGTGCTTGATGCCATAAGCGCGCAAATCAGCGATGACGTCTCCCGAGTCAGAAAGAAAACCGCTGAATACCGCGCCAACCATCGGAAGAGCCTAAATCAGGGGCAACTTTCTGAGGCCGAACAGCGCGCGACTAACGTCGAGGCTCTTTTGGGCAAGCCTCTTCATGCGCCAGCACCCAATACAGATGAGGAAGCAAAGGTACTTGAGGAAAATCTCCGCTCACTCGCGGTCACGCTCAAGCGGGCAGACGAGACAGACGAGCAGGCTTTCCAGAGAATCAGGGCATCGAAGTATGTGACCCATCTGAAACACGACCAGCACTGGCCGTTCTATGCTGTCGACTATCAGCTTGGGAGGATCATTCTAACCATCAATACGGCGCATCCGTTCTACTCGCAACTGTACCAGCCCCTGAGCGAGGCGGCTCCAAATAGTGATGATGAGGAGCTCGGGCCCATTGTTGCCAACGAAGGTAACGGCAAGTTGCTCGTACCACTGCAGCTTATGCTTCTCAGCCTCGCGCGCGCTCAGAGTCAAATGTTACAAGGCGATGCGACGGGAGAGCATGCCCTCCTCTTCCAGACTCTGCAACGCGAGTGGTCGGACAATCTGAGAACGCAGCTCCTCACGTCGTAAGCAAGCAAGGCGGGTCCATTGCAAATGGGCCCGCCTTTAACTATTCTGCAACCATTCGGCGCCCGCAGGCACCGAACAGGTTGAGGGAGTCCATCCCGATCGTTGACGGCGAAGCTCGGCACAGCGCCCGTGCACGCCTTAGGTCGGTAGGGGGTCCCCAATCAAGTCGAAGAGCGGAAAGCACGCTCATAGCCAAGAGGTACTTAAATGGACGATCCTGAATGGGCGGGCTATGCCCGCCTTCAGCCCCTCGCCGATAGCGATACGCTTAATGATCGGGCCTGGGGCACGGACGATCTTCTCACCGATTGTCTGACCTTGATTTCGCTTCACCACGCCCTTCCTTCCGAAAAGACTCTTGATGGGATGCTTGCTAACCGGCGGGCCAAGCACCGGCACCGCCGTCGCCTTCTGCTACAGCATCCCGACTTCGCCAAATATCCCCAGACTGATCCGAGGCAGGCTCTCGAGGCCCGGCGCCAACTTCGGAAGATTTCAACGGGCCTCGCCGAGACCGAACTGCGCATCCTGGTCGATCTGGCGATGGGGTACACCTATGCCGAGATCGCAGAAGCCATGCGCATTCCTGTCGGCACCGTTAAGAGCCTGGCTCATCGGGCACGGCTGAAACTTGATGTGAACTAGGCTCTGCCTTACGCACCCCGTCGTGCTCGACGCGGCGGGGTGCTTCTCGTCTGTATTGGTAGCCGGCTTCTCGGTAGCGGCACTTCTGGACAGACCCCCCCCCGCGCAGGGCAGGGCAGGGCCGAGTTACCTTTAGGATGTGACTAAGCCGCTTGCTGCACGGCTTGGCCGTTGAACAGGAGGCCGTCCTTGCCGGCGGTGATCTTCACGGTCTCGCCGTCGCGGATCTTGCCTTCGAGCAGCATCTCGGCGAGCGGGTCCTGCACATATTTCTGGATCACGCGCTTCAGCGGGCGGGCGCCATAGGCCGGGTCGTAGCCCTTCTGGCCGAGCCAGTCCTTCGCCTTGTCGTCCAGGGAGAGCGCGATCTTGCGGTCGGCGAGCAGCTTCATCAGGCGGGAGAGCTGGATCTCGACGATCTTGCCCATCTGCTCGCGCTTCAGCCGGTGGAACAGAATGATCTCGTCGACGCGGTTCAGGAACTCGGGTCGGAAATGCGAGCGCACAATGTTCATCACCTGATCGCGCACCTGGTCGGTGTCCTCGCCTTCCGGCTGGTTGACCAGATATTCCGAGCCGAGATTGGAAGTCATGATGATCAAGGTGTTGCGGAAATCGACGGTGCGGCCCTGGCCGTCGGTCAGCCTGCCGTCGTCGAGCACTTGCAAGAGCACGTTGAATACGTCGGGATGCGCCTTCTCGATCTCGTCGAACAGGATGACCTGATAGGGCCTGCGGCGCACCGCCTCGGTGAGCACGCCGCCCTCCTCATAGCCGACATAGCCGGGCGGCGCGCCGATCAGCCTGGCGACCGAATGCTTCTCCATGAACTCGCTCATGTCGATGCGGATCATGGCGTGCTCGTCGTCGAACAGGAATTCGGCGAGCGCGCGGGCGAGCTCGGTCTTGCCGACGCCGGTGGGGCCTAGGAACATGAACGAGCCGATCGGCCGGTTCGGGTCTTGCAGGCCGGCACGAGCGCGGCGCACCGCGGTGGAGACGGCTCCCACCGCCTCCTCCTGGCCGATCACGCGCTTGGCGATCTGCGTCTCCATCGCGAGCAGCTTCTCGCGCTCGCCTTCCAGCATCTTGTCGACGGGGATGCCGGTCCAGCGCGAGACCACGGCGGCGATCAGGTCCGGCGTCACCACCTCCTGGGCCATGACGCCGCCTTTGGCTTCGGTCTCTTCCATCTTTTTCAGCTCGGCTTCGAGGCCCGGGATCACGCCATAGGCCAGCTCGCCGGCCTTGGCGAGGTCGCCGCGCCGCTGCGCCTGCTCGAGCTCGATGCGCGCGGCGTCGAGCTGCTCCTTCAGCTTCTGCGCGGAGGCGAGCTTCTGCTTCTCCTCCTGCCAGCGGCTCGAGAGCACGCTTGCCTGCTCCTCGAGATTGACGATCTCCTTTTCGAGCTTGGCGAGGCGGTCCTTGGAGGCAGAGTCCTTCTCCTTCTTCAGCGCCTCGCGCTCGATCTTGAGCTGCATGATGCGGCGGTCGAGTTCGTCAAGCTCCTCGGGCTTGGAGTCGACCTGCATGCGCAGGCGCGAGGCCGCCTCGTCGACCAGGTCGATCGCCTTGTCGGGCAGGAATCTGTCGGTGATGTAGCGGTTTGAGAGCGTGGCGGCAGCAACCAGAGCGGCGTCCGAGATGCGCACGCCGTGATGCAGCTCGTATTTCTCCTTCAGCCCGCGCAGGATGGAGATGGTGTCCTCGACCGTGGGCTCGGCCACGTAGACCGGCTGGAAGCGCCGCGCCAAGGCGGCGTCCTTCTCCACGTTCTTGCGGTATTCGTCGAGGGTGGTGGCGCCGACGCAATGCAGCTCGCCGCGGGCAAGCGCGGGCTTGAGCAGGTTCGAGGCGTCCATCGCGCCTTCGGCCTTGCCGGCGCCGACCAAAGTATGCATCTCGTCGATAAACAAAATGATCTGGCCTTGCGCCGCTTGAATCTCGTTGAGCACGGCCTTGAGCCGCTCCTCGAACTCGCCGCGATATTTGGCGCCGGCGATCAGCGCGCCCATGTCGAGGGAGAGCACCTTCTTGTCCTTCAGGCTCTCCGGCACGTCGCCCTGCACAATACGGTGGGCCAGCCCCTCGACGATGGCGGTCTTGCCGACGCCCGGCTCGCCGATCAGCACGGGGTTGTTCTTGGTGCGGCGGGAGAGCACCTGGATGGTGCGTCTGATCTCCTCGTCGCGGCCGATGACGGGATCGAGCTCGCCCTTGGCCGCGGCCTCGGTAAAATCGCGGGTATATTTCTTCAGCGCATCGTAAGCCTGCTCCGCGCCGGCGCTATCGGCGGTGCGGCCCTTGCGCAGATCGTTGATCGCGGCGTTGAGCGCCTGCGGGGTTAAGCCCGCATCGGACAGGATACGGCCCGACTCGGCTTCCTTGCTCATGCCGAGCGCCTGGAGCACGCGCTCGACCGTGACGAATGAATCGCCGGCCTTGGTCGCCATCTGCTCGGCCTGATCGAGCACGCGCGCGAGGGCCGCGGCCATATGCGGCTGCGCCGCGCCGCCGCCGGAGACCTTGGGCAGCTTGGCGAGCGCCGCCTCGGTCTGCTCCAGCGCCCGCTTGGCATTGCCGCCGGCCCGCTTGATCAGCCCCGCGGCGAGCCCCTCGGGATCATCGAGCAGCACTTTGAGCAGGTGCTCAGGGGTGATCTGCGGGTTTCCCTCGCGCACGGCAAGCGTCTGCGCTGATTGGAGAAAACCCTTCAGGCGGTCGGAAAGCTTCTCGAAATCCATGGGTCTCGTCCCTCTGGGGTCAGGCTGGCATTTGAAGGGTTGCTGGCGGGAGTTTAGCGGCTATAGCGCAAGGCGCGTTAACGGACATATAGCGCCGGGAATTCGCGGGAAAAAGGGGCTTGGATCAACTCATCTCTCCCGCGCCTTGCAATTGACGCAGATCAGGCGCAGCGTCCTCTGTGGGGGGACAGGGTGATCGCCACTCTTCCACGCATCTCGGCCCGTTCGCGCTTCGCGGCTGGGCTTTTTGCGCGCATCGCAGCCCCACAGCAGGAAGGCGGGAGGGGTGTGACCGTAACGCGGCGGGAACCGTTTCACTTCGTCATGATCAAGCCGTCGCATTACGACGACGACGGCTATCCCATTCAGTGGCTGCGCTCGGCAATTCCTTCGAACACCCTGGCCTGTCTTTTCGCTCTCGCGGACGATGCTCGAAAGCGCCACATACTCGGTCCCGACGTCGATTTGCACCTGCACACCTATGACGAGACTAACCGGCGGGTGCGGCCGGCCCGGATCATGCGGACGATCCGCAAGCAAGGTGGCAAGGCCCTGATCGGACTGGTCGGAGTCCAATCGAACCAGTTCCCGCGGGCGGTGGACCTGGCCCGGCCGTTCATCGCCGCCGGTTTTCCGGTGTGCATTGGCGGCTTTCACGTGTCGGGCTGCATTTCCATGCTGGACGAGATGCCGGCCGAGATGAAGGCGGCGCAGGCGCTTGGCATCTCCTTCTTCGCCGTCGAAGCCGAGGAGCAGCGTCTCGACCAGGTGCTGCGCGACGCCTGGAACGGCGCATTGGCCCCGCTCTATAACCACATGAATGATCTTCCCGCGCTAGCGGGCGAGCCGCCGCCGATCCTGCCGCGCAAGCATGTGCGCCGGACGGCCGGCTCGCTTTCGAGCATCGATCTCGGCCGCGGCTGCCCCTATCAGTGCTCCTTCTGCACGATCATCAACGTCCAAGGGCGCAAGAGCCGGTTTCGCTCGGCCGACGATTTGGAGCAGCTGGTGCGCGAGAACGTCGCACAAGGCATCCACCGCTTCTTCATCACCGACGACAATTTTGCCCGCAATCGGGACTGGGAAAAGCTGATCGACCGGCTGATCGAGCTGCGGCGCGAAGGGCTCAATATCGGCTTCACCATACAGGTCGATACGCTCTGTCACCGTATTCCGAATTTTATCGAGAAGACCACCGCAGCCGGTGTGCGCCGGGTCTTCATCGGCCTGGAGAACATTAATCCCGACAATTTGATTGCTGCGAAGAAGCGGCAGAACAAGATCACCGAATATCGCTACATGCTGCAGAAATGGCGCGAGCACGGCGCCACGACCTATGCCGGCTATATTCTGGGCTTCCCCGGGGACACCAAGGAATCGATTCTGCGCGACATCGAAATCATCAAGCGGGAGCTACCGCTCGACGTCCTGGAATTCTTTTTCCTGACTCCCCTGCCCGGCTCGGAAGACCATAAGGTTCTACTCGGCAAGGGCGACTGGATGGACTCGGATTTGAACAAATACGATCTGGACCATCGCGTGAGTCACCATCCGAAAATGTCGGACAGCGAGTGGGAGGACGCCTATCGTGCCGCGTGGCTCGCCTACTACACGCCCGCCCACGTGCGTTCCATTCTGCGCCGTGTCGCCGCCAACAAGCTGGGGCGCCCGTCGACAACGCTTTCGACCATCCTTTGGTTCTATCTCATGATCGCCTTCGAGGGCGTGCATCCGCTCGAGGGCGGCGCATTCCGCATGAAGTTCCGGCGCGATCGGCGTCACGGCCTGCCGCGCGAAAGTCCTTTGATCTTCTATCCGCGCTATCTTGGCGAGATCGTGCGCAAGGCTTGGGGATATTGGGGCGTCTACCGAGAACACAAGAAGATACTGAAAGAATGCCTCGCGGCCCCCGATCGCTGGACCTACAGCGATCTCGCTATCGCTCCACCGCTGCCTGAGGAACTCGACACGCTCGAGCTTTATAGCGCCACGCGCGGCGGCAACGAGGCCGTGGCGAAGAAGCGCAAGGAAGATTGGGCGCGCGAGGCGCTGCGCGCCAGCCCGTAAACTCGAGGCTAAAAGAGAGTAAGCTTCAGCTCACTTGGTCGGAGGTTTCGTCGGCGGGTTGCGCCTCGGGCTGGTCCGAGCCGTTCTCGCCGCGGTCGCGTCCGCCGTCGCGGCCATTGCCGCCATGGCGCCGCTGGTCGCGTCCGCCGCCATGATGCTCACGGTCGCCCGTATGGCGCCGCTGGTCCTGGCTCCCGGCGCTCGGTTCGCCACCGCCCTCGGCGGCGAACTCCTCCTCGCCTTCCTCCTCCGGGCTGAAACGCGCCGGCTGGCGGAAGCCGCCATTGGGCTCGCTCTGATGGCCGCCGTGCTGCGGCGCCATCTGCTGCTGCGCCGCCATGATGATGCGGTTGTAGTGCTCGGCGTGCTGCAGATAGCTCTCCGCCCTCACCATGTCGCCTGAGGCGAGCGCGTCGCGCGCGAGCGACATGTATTTCTCTGCGATATGCGCCGCGGTGCCCCTGATCTTCACATCGGGGCCGTTTGATTCGTAGTTCCGCGCCAATGGATTTTGGGGCTTGCGGCCACCGCGGCCGCGTCCCCGGCGATTCTGTTGTCCTTGCCTCATTTCCTTCTGTTCACCTGATAGGCGGGGCCCGCTTTCCGCGTCCCCGCGTCCTTCCCTGCTCACTTCCTTCAATGACCGATCCGGAGCTCGACGCATCTTGCGTCCAGTGAGCCGGACCAGCCGTGCAGCCTTGTTTGCGCTGTTCTTGCTCTGGTTATGAGTCGATACCCGGCGCCTAAGCGTCCAAAGACCTCTGAAGCTTGCGCCAGCAACCTCAATCTGATGGGCGGTTGAGCCGATCCAGAACGTCCCGAGAGGCGTCACGCCTTACAATCGAGGTTCTTAAGGATCCGCTCGCGTTGCCTTTGCAACCGGCCCGCGCTCGATAGCGCGAAATGGCCGAATAGCCGTCTTGCTAAGTTCGAACCTAGCCTGAACATGGCGGTTTTCCAAGTGAATTTTTGGCGCAGGCCCGGGTTCCAAGCCGAGAGTTAACGTCCGGCAACCACCACCCGGGGGCGGCCCGCGAGGTCCCTCCCCAGGGCGCCGACTTCAAGCCCGATGGTACGAAAAATCTCTGTAACTTCCTGGGCTTGGGTTGGACCGATTTCGACGAAGAGCCTGCCGTCGGGCGCCAGCACCCGGTGCACCCGGCCGGCGATGCGCCGATAGGCCTCGAGCCCGTCCGGCCCACCGCAGAGTGCCCCTGGCGGGTCATAAACCGCCACCTCAGGGGCTAAGCGCTCGATCTCCTCCGCGGCGAGATAAGGCGGATTGGCGACGATGAGATCGAAGCCACCCTCGATGGCGTCGAGCCAGTCGGCGGCAAGGAAACAGGCCCGATCGGCAACGCCAAGCCGCGCCGCATTGTGCGCGGCGAGTGCGAGTGCGGATTGGCTGATATCGGTGCCGAGCCCGCGCGCGTTGGGCAGCTCGGCGAGCAGGGTGATAAGAATGCAGCCGGTTCCGGTGCCGAGGTCGAGAATCGTGAGCGACCGGTTGCGCCCTCCCCTTGCCGAGACATGCGCGAGCGCCGCTTCGATCAAGGTTTCGGTGTCGGCTCGCGGGTCGAGCGTCTCGGGCCCAAGCAAAAATTCGCGCCCGTAGAATTCGCGGGTGCCGGTGATCCGCGACATCGGCTCACGCTTCAGCCGACGCGCCAGGGCACGTTCGAGCCGCGCTCCAGCCTCCGGATCAAGCTTCTCGCGCCCGCGCGCGATAAAGCCCTCATGAGTTACCTTTGCGGCGTGGCATAGCAGCAGCCGCGCATCGAGCTCGGGCGTCTCCATCCCTGCTTGCCGCAGGGCGCCTGCCGCCGCAACGAAGGCGCTGCTCAAGGTACCGGCGTCAGACATGCGCCTCTTCCTGCATCGCGGCGAGCTGGGTCGCCTGATGCTCGGTAATCAGCGCGTCGATGATCTCGTCGAGCGCTTCGGCCCCTTCGAGCACGTAAGGCAATTGATGCGTGGTGAAGCCGATCCGGTGATCGGTGACGCGGCCTTGCGGAAAATTGTAGGTGCGGATGCGCTCGGAGCGGTCGCCGGTACCGATCTGGCTGCGCCGGTCCTGCGCCCGCGCCGCATCGAGCTTGGAGCGCTCCATCTCGTAGAGCCGCGCGCGCAACACCTTCATCGCCTTGGCCTTGTTTTTGTGCTGAGACTTCTCGTCCTGCTGGCTGACCACGAGCCCGGTCGGCAGATGCGTGATCCTGACCGCGCTGTCGGTCGTGTTGACCGACTGGCCGCCGGGCCCGCTCGAGCGGAACACGTCGATGCGCAGATCCTTGTCGTCGATCTTTATGTCCACCTCCTCGGCTTCGGGGAGCACCGCCACCGTTGCGGCGGAGGTATGGATTCGGCCTTGCGCCTCGGTCTCGGGCACGCGCTGCACGCGATGCACGCCGGACTCGAATTTGAGCCGCGCGAACACGCCCTTGCCGGTGATGTTGGCAATGATCTCCTTGTAGCCGCCGGTCGCCGACTCGCTCGCCGACAACACCGAGACTTTCCAGCCGTGACGATCAGCGTAGCGCTGATACATGCGGAAGAGGTCGCCGGCAAACAGCGCCGCCTCCTCGCCACCGGTGCCGGCGCGGACCTCGAGGATGGCGCTCTTTTCGTCGGCGGCATCCTTGGGCAGAAGCTGGATCTTGAGCTGCTGCTCCAGCGCCTCGATCTTGGGATCGATCTCGGAAAGCTCTGCTTCCGCAAGCGCCGCCATCTCGCCATCGGAGGCCGGGTCGTCGACCAGCGCCTGGAGGTCCTCGCGTTCCTTGGCGGCGCGCCGGAGTTCGTTGATGGTCGCCACGATCGGATCGAGCTCGGCGAATTCGCGGGAGAGCCGCACATAGCTCTCCTGGTCGGTGCCCGAGGCGAGGGTGGTCTGCACCGTTTGCCAACGTGAGACGAGCTTGTCGAGCTTATCGGCAGGAATCGTGGTCATTGAATGAGCTTGGAGGCAGCTAGAAGGCGCTCGGCAACCGGTCAGACTTGCGGCTGCGCGGATCGTCGGGATCGAGCGCGCCGTCCTGGCTTTGGCCGGCAGTTGGTCCTTGGGACGGCCCAGGCGCCTGAGTGAGCGCGAACCAAAGTCCGAATGCGATTGCCGAGATAATGAGAGCGGCCAAGCCTCCCTTCAAGAGCAACCCCCGGCCGCGCTTCTTCTTCTTTGGCTGGGCAGGCTCAAGCAGCTCAGCGGAGAACTCGGCATCGAGCGGATGCGGCTCCGGCTGGGCCTGCGGCTGCAATTGTGCCTGGGGTTGAGGCTGTGGCTGCGGTTGGGGCTGTTGCTGCGGCCGCGCTTGTGGTGCCTGGGGCGCTTGCGGACGAGGCTGTGGCGCGCGGCCATCCGGACGCGGCTGCGGCGCCGATGGATATTGTGGGTGAGGCTGCTGCGCCGGTCGCGCGCCTTGCGGCATTGGCTGCTGCGCCGACCAGGCTTGCGGCTGGGGCTGTGGCTGTGGCTGAGCCTGGGGCCACGCATTCGGCTGCTGTGGCGCCGGGGCTCTCGGCCGGGGCGCCTGCTGCGCCGGTGCGCCTTGCGCGTTCTGCCAGACATTCTGAGGCGGCGGCGTCTGCGGGGCAGGCGCAGGCGGCCAAGGAATATCGAGAGGATTGGGTGCGTGAGCCCCGCCGGCATTATTCCCCCCGGCCGGATGGCCCGCGGCAAAGCCAAAATCGCGTGTATCGGAGGGCGTCATCATCGGCACTTCGGGGATCGGCTTGGGCTGAAGCTCGACGATGCCCGCCTCGAGCTGCGAGTAGATCCGCCGCAAGAGCGGCCGCACGTCGAGATTGAGCAAGGCACCATAGCCGTTCACCACACGGCAGGTCTCGGGCCAGGCAGGCAGCGCATAGAGCGCACCCTGCTCAAGCGACTGGACCACTTCCGGGCGGGTCCCCAGCCGCATGGCGAGGTCGGCTTCGGAAAGAGTGGTCGCGGCCCTCAAATCCCGAAACAGCTCAGCTACCTCAGCATCATAGCCGGCCGGCATCGCATTGATCCCGTGAGTGTGCAGACGCCGTTCCGCGGCATCCGGTTGTGGGCTTACCGGCACGTGGCGCGGCTCGGTCGGCATCGCAGGGCCGATCCCATTTCAAGCTTGTCTCCGCCAACACAAGCCCAACCGCGTTGGGTCTGCAAGTTTTTCCGAGACTAGCATATCGCAGCCTATGATGGAGGCTTCTCATACCCTGCAAAACGTTAAATCTGCACGCCTTGTTCGGCGGCAAAGCGCTTAAGTTCTTCGCGCAAAGAGGTATCCTTGCTTTCCAGGAGTTCGTCCAGTCTTTGCGCGAGATTTCCGGCATCGAGTGACAAGATCATGGCCTTGACCGGGCCAACCGAGGCCGGGGCCATGGAAATCGAGCGAAAGCCAAGCCCGATCAGGGCCATCGCCTCGAGCGGCCGGCCGGCCATTTCGCCGCAGAGATTAAGCGGCACATCGTGCTTTTTGGCGGTGACGACGATCAGCTTGAGCGCCTTGAGGACGGCCGGATTCAACGCGTCGAAACGGCCGGCGACCCGCGTGTTGCCGCGATCGGCGGCAAACAGGAATTGCAACAGGTCGTTGGAGCCGACCGAGGCAAAATCGGCCAGGCTCAAAAGGCGGTCGAGTTGCCAGAGCAGCGCCGGAACCTCGATCATGGCGCCGACCATCAGGGTCTTGGGCTCGGGCCTGCCGTGGCGCTTGAGGATGGTCACTTCGCGGTCGATCAGAGCGCGCGCCGCCTCGAACTCCGAGACGTCGGCGCTCATCGGCAGCATGACCCTAAGCTCGCGTCCCGCCGCGGCCCTAAGCAGCGCGCGGATTTGGGTGCGGAAGAGCGCCGGTCGGTCGAGCGCCATGCGGATGGCGCGCCAGCCGATGGCCGGGTTCTCCTCGTGGCTGCCGCGAAAGTAGGGCAGCACCTTGTCGCCGCCGACATCGAGCGAGCGGAACACCACGGGCCGATCGCCGGCAGCGTCGAGGATCGCCTTATAGAGACGGGTCTGCTGCTCGAGTCGGGGGAAGGTGGCCGAGATCATGAATTGCAGTTCGGTGCGGAACAGGCCAATGCCGTCGGCGCCGGATTGATCGAGATGCGGCAGGTCGAACAGCAGGCCGGCGTTGATGTGGATGGCAATGCGTTCGCCGTCCAAAGTAACCGACGGCACGGTGCGCAGAGCCGCGTATTGCGCCTGCCGCCTCGCGCGGAAACGCACCTTGTCGGCATAGGCTGACACGACCTCCTGGGTGGGCCTGACGTGCAGCTCGCCGCCTTCGGCGTCGACGATCGCCGCATCGCCAGGCTCGACCGTTTCCAGCACGCCTTTGACTTGGGTGAGCGCCGCGATACCGAGCGCACGGGCGACGATGGCGACGTGGCTGGCGGCTCCTCCCTCTTCCAGCACCAGCCCGCGTAGGCGCTGCCGGTCGTAATCGAGCAGCTCGGCCGGACCCATGGTGCGGGCGATGACAATCGCGTCTTGCGGCAGGCTTCCGGTCGCGGCTGTGCCGACCCCGCCGGAGAGAAGCCGCAACAGACGATTGGACAGATCGTCGATGTCATGCAGGCGATCGCGCATGCGAGGATCCGGCATCCGCAACATGCGCGCGCGGGTATCGTTGCGCACGCGCTGCACCGCCGCCTCCGCGGTCAGACCGGTCAGCAGCGCTTCGTCGAGGCGGCGCCTCCAGCCGTGATCATGGGCGAACATGCGAAAGGCCTCTAGCACCTCGCGATGCTCGCCTGCACGGGCCATGTCGCCGCGCTCCATCAAGGAGTCGATTTGTCCGGTCAGCTCTTCGACCGCCTGTCCGAGGCGCCTACGCTCGAGCTCGACATCCTCGGCGATCAGCCGCGTGACGACGATGCGCGGCTCATGCAGCACGACATGACCGAGGGCCACGCCTTCGGAAATCGAAACCCCGGTAAAACGGGCCGCAAGCTCGCGGCGCGGCTCGGCGCTTACCTCCTCCGTCACCAGCCCGCCTGAGGCGATCATCTCTGCAAGCACCATGGCGGTGGTCTGCAGCGCCTCGATCTCTTCGTCGCTGTAGGTGCGCTGGGTGCGGTTCTGCACGGTGAGCACGCCGATGGTGTGACCGCCGCGCAGGATCGGCACGCCGACAAAGGAGTGGTAGATCTCCTCGCCGGTCTCCGGCCGGAAGGAGAACGCCGGATGATGCTGGGCGTCGGGGAACTGCATCGGCTCGGCCTGCTCGGCGATGAGACCGACCAGACCCTCGCCCGGTTTCAGATGCGTATTGTGGACCGCCTCGGGATTGAGGCCTTCGGTGGCGAACAGCTCGAGCGAGCCGTCGCGGCGGCTCAGATAGAGCGAGCACACCTCGGCCACCATGTTCGATGCGATCAGCACCACCACCTTGTCGAGGCGCGCTTGCGCGCTCTCGTGCACCGCCATCACCTCGCGCAGGCGGCGGAGCAATTGTCTGGGTGCGCCAACAGAGACGGGCATCGCTAAAAAGGTCCTCGCCGGCCGGCGGGGCGGCTTGCCACGCATTGTAGGAAAATTTCGGGCTAGCCGCCTAATCCGCTAGCGGCTGTCCAAACCGAACAAGGAGTGCAGGGTTCGCACCGCAAGCTCGGCATAGGCCGCATCGATCAATACGCTGATTTTGATCTCCGACGTGGAGATCGCCTCGATATTGATGCCTTTTTCGGCAAGCGCGCTGAACATCTGCGCGGCAACCCCGGCGTGGCTCCGCATGCCGACACCTATCGCCGATACCTTGGCGATGTCGGTCGAGCCGCGCAAGTCCAAATAACCGATATCGGTTTTGGCCTTACGCAAGACTTCGAGTGCCCGGTCGAGGTCGGCGCTCTGCACGGTGAAGGTGAGATCGG
This sequence comes from Methyloceanibacter sp., assembly GCA_052039105.1. Taxonomy (GTDB): domain Bacteria; phylum Pseudomonadota; class Alphaproteobacteria; order Rhizobiales; family Methyloligellaceae; genus Methyloceanibacter. The sequence continues at coordinate 37,780 of JBQGDO010000045.1, read as the reverse complement.
TATAACGCCCATCCTCCGACACGTTCTGCACGATCATGTCGACATTGATATTGGCCTCGGCCAAGGGGCCAAACACCTGGGCGGCGACCCCCGGCTTGTCGGCGACCTTGAGCAAGGTCACCTTGGCCTCGTCCCGGGCATAGGCAATTCCGCTGACGACGTTCTGCTCCACGATCTCATCCTCATGGCAAACCAGTGTTCCAAGCTGCTCCGCATCGTCGGTCGGCCGCCCGTCAAGGTCCGGCGGGTCGAAGCTCGAACGGACCAGCACGCGCACGCCCTTCTGCATGGCGAGCTCGACCGAGCGGGTCTGCAGCACCTTGGCGCCCTGCGAGGCCATTTCTAGCATTTCTTCGTAAGAAATGCGGTCGAGACGGTGAGCCTTTGGCACCACGCGCGGGTCGGTGGTGTAGACGCCGTCGACGTCGGTATAGATGTCGCAGCGGTCGGCCTGAAGCGCGGCGGCGAGCGCGACTGCGCTCGTGTCGGAGCCGCCGCGGCCCAAGGTCGAAATGCGGTTGCCCGGGGCGATGCCCTGGAAGCCCGCAACCACGGCAATTTCGCCGTCGAGCATGCGCTGCTTGATCTCCTCAACGTCCACCCCGGTGATGCGGGCGGAACGATGGGCGGCATTGGTATGCAGCGGGATTTGCCAGCCTTGCCAGGAGCGCGCTTTCAGGCCCATAGACTGGAGTACCAGGGCAAGCAGGCCCGAAGTAACCTGCTCGCCGGAGGAGACCACGGCATCATATTCGCGCGCGTCATAATGCGCCGACGCCTCGCCGCCATTGGCCGAACGCTCCTTGAAGCCCCAAGCCTCCTCGACCAAGGCCACGAGCTGATTGGTGGCGCCGGCCATAGCCGAGACCACCACGGCGCAAGCGTGGCCGCCGTCGACCTCGCGCTTGACGTGGGCGGCGACGCTCCTGATGCGATCGAGATCGGCGACGGAGGTGCCGCCGAATTTGAGGACTAATATGGTCATAACGCGTATCGAATGCGGACTTTTGCGGAGCTTTGCGGTGCGCCGGCAAGAAGAGGGCCGGCCCTGGAGGGACCGGCCGGAAACTGGGCCATTCATACTGATTGGGGCCCCGCACCGCAACCTGGGATGCGCGGCTTGACAGGGTAAGCGCGGGAGGGGCCTTTGGTTGGCATGGCCGAGGCCCAGAAGACGCTGGATGCGGAGGAGGTGGCCCGCTTTGCCGCCCGCGCCGGCGAATGGTGGGACGCCAACGGCCCGTTCCGGCCGCTGCACCGCATCAATCCCACCCGGCTCACCTATATCCGCGACCAGCTTTGCCGGAAGTTCGGCCGCGACAAGCATGCGGCAGGGTGCCTGAAGGGCCTGACCGTGCTCGATATCGGCTGCGGCGGCGGCCTGGTGGCGGAGCCGCTGGCCAGACTCGGCGCCGAGGTCACCGGCATCGATCCCGCGGCGGAGAATATCGAAGCCGCCAAGACGCATGCCGAAGGCGCGAGACTTGACATTATCTACCGGACTGAGACCGCCGAAGATCTCGCCGCATCAGGCGCTGCGTTCGATTGCGTGCTCTTGCTCGAGGTGGTGGAGCACGTGCCGGACATGCCGGCCTTCCTCAAAGCGGTGGCGCCGCTGGTGAAGCCCGGCGGCATGATGATCGTCTCGACGCTCAACCGCACCTTCAAAGCCTATGCGCTGGCCATCATCGGCGCGGAAATCATCCTGCGCTGGCTGCCCCTCGGCACGCATGATTGGCAGCGCTTCGTCACACCCGAGGAGTTGCGGCGCGCGCTCAAGGGCGCGGGCCTAAATCTCTCAGACATGACGGGAATGGTCTACAACCCGCTCGCCGACGAATGGCGGCTGGCGCGCGATACCGACGTCAACTATTTCGCGACGGCGCTCTGGCCCGGCGGCTAGTAACCGCGGCGATAGTAGTACCCTTGCGCTTCCGGCTGGAACCAGCGCCGGCCGAACAGGCCGCGGCGCTTCTGCTTCTTGCCGGGCTGGACATAGAATCCAGGGGCCCCCTCGAACCACGGCGGAAAGGCCTGGTATTCGCGCGGCCCGGGGCTTGCGACTTTCGGGCCTTCGCCACCCTTGGTCACGCCGGTGAGGACGACTTGGGTGTTCTCCAAGCCGGTCTCCTTCACCAGGTGGAACAAGGTCTTGGCATTCGCCCGGGAAAGGCGCACGCAGCCATGCGAGGCGGCGTTGCCGAGGTTCCTCTCCTCCAGGGTGCCGTGAATGGCGTGACCCTTCTTGGTGAAGAAGATCGCATGCGGCATCGGCGCGTTGTCCCACTGCTTGCTGTACCAGATCTCGTTCATCGACGAGGCGGTGTAGCTGCCGGACGGAGTAGAATAGCCGCGCGTGCCGGTCGACACCGGCCAGGCATAGAGTTCCACGCCGTCCTTGAAGACGGTCATCTCCTGGGTCGACTTGTCGATATTGATCACGACGCTCGATTTGGGCGCCTCAATCGCCGCGGCATCGGCGTCCGGGTCGGCATCATCAGGCTTGGCCTCGTCAGTAGCGGCGTTGGCGCCGCTTTCGCCACTCTCGGGTTCAACTTCCCCAGTTGCAGCGTTGGCACCGCCCTCGGGCTTAACGTCGGTCTCAGCGCTCGTGCCGGCCTCGGGCGTAGCAGCGTCTTCGGATTCGGGCAGCGCATTCGACGCAGCGGGAGCGTCCGGTGGCGTACCCGGATTCGGTTCGGCGAGCGCCGGGAGAGCCAGCATCGCCGCGAAAAACGGGACCACGAACAGAGTGCGAAGGTGTGGGGAAGAGACTGAGAGGCGCATGCTTGAAGACCCTGGTTGCGCAGAAACCAACGCCCGGCAGCCCCCTAGATAGGGTTTCAAAAAGGCTTTACCAGGGCGCCTCGGCATTTTTGTACACGCAAGGACCCAACAACTGGTTACCGAAGGATTGTAACGTGCAAGCGTCAATTATGATCCTCGGGCAAAGGCGGGAGCGGGATCGCCGGGATGCCCTCTTCCCGCAGTTCTTCGGCCTGTTTCAGGCTCGCCTCGCCATAGATGCTGCGAGTTTCCGCCTCGCCATAGTGCATCTTGCGCGCCTCCTCCGGGAAAGCCGGTCCGACATTCTCGGCGTTGGCTTCAAGATGGGCGCGCAGCCCCTTGAGAAAGGCGTAGGTCTTCTTGCGTTCATCGGTGGCGGCCTGTTTGGCAGGCTGCTCGCGCGACCGCTTCACCGCCGGTGCCATCGGCGCCTTCTCCACCGCGACGCTGCCGCAACAGGGGCACGGTACCTTGTGGGAACGCTCCTGGTCTTCATAGGCGGCGCCCGAGCCGAACCAGGCGTCGAATGCGTGCCCCTGATCGCAAATCAGCGCGTAGCGGATCATGAGGCTTTGCTCCGCGCGGGCTCCGGCACCACGCCGGCCACTTCCAAGTCGAACTCCCGCCCATGTTTGAGGTTGGGGATCCTGGCGCGGGCCTCGGCCGATTTGGCGAGGTCGATGTCAGCGAAGACGACACCCGGCTCCTCCCCGCCTTCCGCCAGGATCTCGCCCCAGGGCGAGACGATCAGGCTGTGACCGAAGGTCGCCCGCCCGCTCTCATGCAATCCGCCCTGGGTTGCGGCAAGCACGAAGGCACCGGTCTCGATGGCGCGGGCGCGGACCAGCACATGCCAGTGCGCCTCGCCGGTCTGCTTGGTGAAGGCGGCCGGCACGGCGATGAATTCGGCGCCGGCCACGGCAAGCGCGCGATAGAGCTGCGGAAAGCGGAGATCGTAGCAGATGCTCAAGCCGAGCCGGCCGAAGGGAAGATCGGCGACGATCGCCGTGCCGCCGGGACGGCAATGGCTCGACTCGCGATGGCTCTCGCCGCCCGGCAAATCGACGTCGAACATATGCAGCTTGTCGTAACGCGCGGCGATCTCGCCTTCAGGATCGATCAGGAATGAGCGGTTGGCGACGCGGGTGCCGTCGAGCTTGATGCCGAGCGAGCCGATGTGAAGCCAGATGCCAAGCTCCCGAGCGAGCGCCCGCAGACCGTTGAGCGCGACACTTTCCTCTTCCGACTGAGCCGCCTGCACCGTCAGCTCTGGATTGAGCTCCATCAGGGCCGTGTTCTCCGGCGTCTGCACATAGACCGCACCGCCGCGGGCGGCGCGCCTGATCAACGCCTCGGCGCTCTCCAGATTCGCATCCACCGAGCGGCCGGAGCGAAGTTGCACCAGCGCGGCGCGGAAGCGTTTCTCTGGCGCGGTCATCATGTCTCCTCGGCGAGCGTCTCTGCGGCCGACACAAGCAACGCATCGAGCTTGCCCTCCCGCTCGAGCGCGGCGAGCTCGTCATAGCCGCCGACATGACGGCCGTGAATGAAGATTTGCGGCGCGGTGCGGAGCCCTTGCGCGCGTTGGATCATCTCCGCGCGTATCTCGGCGTCGAAAGCCACGTCGATCTCTTCGAATTCGAGTCCCTTGTTGCCGAGGAGGGTTTTGGCGGCGCGGCAATAGCCGCAGAAGGGGGTGGTGTAGATGATGATTCGAGCCATATTCCGTCGCCTCGAGCGAGGCCTTTCACCCTGATAACTGGGCGACGCTAGCGCCTAACGCAAGCCTAAAGCACGAAGGCGGTGGGCTCGACCGCGCGGGCGAGCGCCAACACGTCGACCCTGGCGGCCTTGGCCCGGCGCAGCACCCGGGCGCACGCCTCGGCCGTCGCCCCCGTGGTGATCACGTCGTCGACGAGCACCAGGTTCTTTCCTTTCAAGCTATGCGCGCGCTTTGGCTCGACCCGGAAGGCGCCGGCCACATTGCGGCGGCGCTGCTCGGCGGAGAGCCCCACCTGGCTCGTGGTGCGCCGCACGCGCTTCAAGACGAAGCAATCGACGGCAATCCCGGTAAGCCGTCCCAACCGCGTGGCCAGCATGGCCGACTGGTTGAAGCGCCGCCACCAGAGCCGCGACGCATAGAGCGGCACGGGCACGATCAGATCGGCATCGGCGAGGAGCTCGGCGCCGGCTCGTTGCAGCCACCGGGCGAACAGCGCCAAGCCCTCATGCCGGTCCCGGTACTTGAAGCTCTGGATAAGCTCGCGCATCGTATCCGAATAGCGGGCGGCGGCGCGGGCGCGGTCGTAAACTGGCGGGGAGGCCATTGCCGCGGCCGACAGCGCGGGATCGCCCGCATCGTAGGGGAGCGGAATGCCGAGTCGGGCGCAAAGCGGAGGCGCGATGAAATCGATCTTGGCGAAGCAAGCGCCGCAAAGAAGCCCGTGGCTCAAAACGCGAGCGCGACAGGAAATGCAGACCGGCGGCAAAACGAGATCGGCAAAACGGCCGAGCATGGGCCGCAACGCGCCTGCCCTCGCCCAATTGCCCAAAGGCGCGGCTGACATCGCCTGGCCAAGCTGCCCGTCGCCCATGACGCCTATCATAAGCCGCAATGGCGCGTGGCTCAAAGCGCGGAGCTTGGCACGAGGATGAGCGACGAGGCTCTTCTGTTCGACCGCGCGCTGCTGCGCACCCGGCGTGCCCGCTTCGCGCCTGAGATCAAGATGCGCGAATTCCTGCTCGCGCATGTCGCACGCGAGATCGTGGAGCGGATCGAGCTGATGCTGAGGCCGTTTCCGCTCGCGCTCGATCTCGGCGCCTATCACGGATTGTTGGGGCGCAAGGTGGCCGAGCTGCCTTCGGTGAAGACGGTGGTCTTTGCCGAGAGCGCCCTTGCCTTCGCCGCGCTTTGCCCCCGCCCGGCGCTCGTGTGCGACGAGGATCTGCTGCCATTCAAGGCGGCAAGCATCAATCTCGTCGTCTCGGGCCTCGCCTTGCACAGAGTGAACGATCTTCCCGGCGCGCTCATCCAGATCAGACGCGCGCTCGCGCCGGACGGCTTGTTCATGGCGGCGCTGCTCGGCGCGGGCGCGCTCGGCGAATTGCGTGAGGTTTTGCTCGAGGCGGAGGCCGAAGCCGAGGGCGGGGCGAGCCCCCGCGTCTCCCCGTTTGGCGACGTGCGCGAATATGGCGCGCTGCTGCAACGGGCGGGCTTTGCTCTCCCCGTGGCCGACGCGGAAACGCTTACGGTGCGTTATGCGAGCCCGCGCGAGGTGATGCGCGAGGTGCGCGCGCTCGGTGGCGGCAATGTGCTGCTTGCCCGCAGCCGCAAGCCGCTGTCACGCCAGGTGCTGGAGCGCGCCGAGGCACTCTATCGGGAGCGTCACGCGACGGAAGACGGACTGGTCAGGGCGAGCTACGAGATCGTCTATCTCACCGGTTGGGCGCCGGACCCGAGCCAGCAAAAGCCGCTCAAACCGGGCAGCGCCGCACAGCGGCTCGCCGATGCGCTCGGGACCAAGGAACAATCCGCAGGCGACAAGGCCGCCTTCCCGTCGTCGATGCCGAAAGCGCGGAAGCAGGACTAGTCGGGGATGACGCTCGCGACCTTGTCGTAGACGCTTTGATAGAGACCGCCGAGCGTCTCGCCAAGACTCGCCACCACAGCGATGACGGCAACGGCGATGAAAGACATGACGGCATATTCGATGGCCGTGGTTCCCGACTCACTCGCCACGAAGCGCATGAGAGTAGAGCGTGGCGCGGGACTTCCAGGCTTTCTCATCGCGGTCACTCCCCTTCCCTTCCAACGGCACCGCGTAGCGCGATCTTGAGCGGCTCGTCGGCCGGAGGCATGTGGTAGGCGTCGAGTGCGTCGGGGCGCACCCAAGCGATGGCTTGCCCCTCGCGGGGCGCTACCGTTCCTTCCCACTGCTTGCACAGATAGAGTGGCATGAGCAGGTGGAACTCGGGATAAGCATGGCTGGCAAAGGTTAATGGAGCGAGACTCCGATGCTCGATTTCGATGCCCAGTTCCTCGCGAAGTTCCCGGATTAGTGCAGCTTCCGGTTGTTCCCCCGCCTCGACCTTGCCGCCCGGAAATTCCCACAGCCCGGCTAAGTGCTTGCCCTCCGGCCGGCGGGTCAGAAGCACGAGCCCTTTCGCATCGATCAGGGCGCAGGCGGCGACGATCAGGATCGGCCGGCTTTGCTTGCGCTCGTCGCCCCCGCGCATCGCGTCATCCTGGTGCTTCCGGACCGGTAGTCGGCATTGATGGCGACATAGTCCTTGGTGAGGTCGCAGGTCCAGACGGTTGCCGCGTGCCGGCCCACGCCGACATCGACGGTGATGCCGATCTCCTGACGGCGCATATAGGCGGCGCCCAGTTCCTCCCGATAGGACGGGGCTCTGGCGCCGTCGCGGGCGACCTCGATATCGCCGAACCAGATGCCAAGCTTGTCACGGTCGGCGGCTTCGCCCGCCTTGCCCACGGCGGCAACGATGCGGCCCCAATTGGGGTCTTCGCCGGCGATCGCGGTCTTGACCAGCGGCGAGTTGGCGATCGACTTGGCGATGGTCCGCGCCGCTTGCTTGCTCTCGGCGCCCTTGACGGTCACGCTGACGAATTTGGTCGCGCCCTCGCCGTCCTTGACGATGGCCTGGGCGAGCTCGCACATCACCTCGAAGAGAGCGACGCGGAAAGTGTCGAGCCGCTGGTCGTCGCCGCGGGCGATGCGCGGCGCGCCACGACGGGCGGCGGCGCCGGTGGCAAACAGCAGCAACGTGTCGCTGGTGGAGGTGTCGCTGTCGATGGTGATGGCGTTGAAGCTGTCCTCGACCAGCGGCGCCATGATCTCGTGCAGGGCGCGGGGCTCGATCACCGCATCGGTGAACAGAAAGGCGAGCATGGTGGCCATGTCGGGGGCGATCATGCCGGCGCCCTTGGCGATGCCGTTGATGGCGATGTCGACCCCGTCGAGCTTGGTCTTGCGGGTGGCGAGCTTGGGGTAGGTGTCGGTGGTCATGATGGCGCGCGCGGCGGCTTCATAGGCGCCGGGTTGCGCCTCCGCCGCAAGGCGCGGCAGGAGGGCGGCGATCTTGCCGGCATCGAGCGGCTCGCCGATCACTCCGGTCGAGGCGATATAGACGTCGGCTTCGAGGCAGTCCGCCACCGCGGCCGCGGCCTGGGCGGTCTGCTCGACGGCGTCGCGCCCGCGCCGGCCAGTGAAGGCATTGGCATTGCCGGAATTGACCACCAGCGCGCGGGCCATGCCGTGGTCGAGGCGCGCGCGGCACCAATCGACCGGCGCGGAGGCGGTCTTCGACCTGGTCAGCACGCCGGCCACCGTGGTGCCGGGATCGAACAGCGCAAGCATGAGATCGATGCGGCCCGGATAGCGGATGCCCGCCGCGCCCCCGGCAAGGCGCACGCCCTCGATCGGCGGCAAAGCGGGCAGCATTTGCGGGGCGAAAGGCGAGATTTTGCCCAAGCGCGCCCCCCGAATGCCGTCAGTTCTTGTCGGCGTCGCCGCCGGACAGGTCGTCGGGCAGATCTCCGGGCAGCACCTTGGCGGCTTCCATCGACTTCTTCAGCTCGGGATCGACAACCTCGATGGCGGCGGAGTCGCGCAAGCCGGTTACCACCTCTTGCGCCTTGGCTTGCACGAGCTGCGACATGATCGCCTCTTTCACCTGATCGAAGGTGGGCAGCGGCTGATCGCGCTTCTCCTCGACCTTGATGATGTGCCAGCCGAACTGGGTCTGCACCGGCTCGGAAATTTCGCCGACATCGAGTGCGAAGGCGGCCTCTTCGAACGGCTTCAGCATCTGGCCGCGGGTGAAAAAGCCGAGATCGCCGCCCTCGGCGCCGGTGTCTTTCGACTTTTCCTTGGCGAGCACGGCGAAATCCTCGCCCTTTTTCAAACGCTCGGCGATCTCCTTAGCCTCGGCTTCGGTGGCGACCAGGATGTGGCGGGCGTGGATTTCCTGCTCGGGCTTAACTTCCTTGATCTTCTCGTCGAAAATCTTCTTGGCATCGGCCTCGGTGACGGCACCGGTGATCTTGACGTCGAAGAAGGCGTCGCGCAGCGCACGGCGCTGATGGTAGGCGACGCGCCCGGAGAAGTTCTCCGTCTTGTCGAGGCTGTCCTTCTGACCGGCGCCGGCCATCAGCTCGTTCTCGATGACATATTGCAGCAGCACGCGCCGGCGATCCGTCATGGGGAGGCTGGCAATCCGCGGCCCCACCTCGGAGGCGGCAAAATCGAGATCGGATTGCTTGATGTCGACGCCGTTGACACGCGCCAGGACGGGATCGTCGGCGGCCGTGGCGGACAAGGGAACAAGGCCGATGAAGGCTGCGACGAGCAGCAAGGCAGACCAGGTTTTCACGAGAACGGTCCTCATCTTCTTGCCCGCCCTTGGACTGCCCCTGAAGGCCCGGCGAGCAGGTTGGGTTTCGCTTCCCCGGGCGGCTTGTAGACCCTGGCCGGGAGCTTGCCAAGCCGCGAATACGGCTAGAAACAGCGGGCCGAAGGACCGGCTAGAACGGCAAGGTGCCTTTGATGCCGCCCGCGTGCTGCTCGACGAGATCGCCGAAGCGGCCTTCGTAATAGAGCCGGAACGATGCGCCTTCGGCGCCGATCACATCGACGCCGGCGCCGACATTGCCGATCAAATCGTCGGTCGAGGTGGCGATGCGGAACGGGCCGACGCCGGACGGCGCGCCCTCGAAGCTCGCCAGGACGACAAAGTCTGGATCGTCGTAGAAGGTGGCGCCGCCGCGCACATAGGGTCTGACCAACGTGCCGTAAGGCGCGCCGAATTGCGCGCCAAGCTCCAGCATGGGGGTCGCGCTGAGCACCGTCTCGTCGTTGCCGCGCACATTCAGGCCCACGCCGCCGGCGCCGGTCTCATTCACCCCGTCGAGGCTGATATGCGTGGCGTCGAGATCGACCATCGGCTTCAAGTACCAAGTGCCCGACCCGAGCTGATAGGCGGCGCGTAAGCGTCCGTTGACGTAGCCGACGTCGTGCTCGGACTGGGCCAAGGCCGCAAAGCCTGGGAAAGCGATCGGCCGGTCGGTGTCGTACCAGCCCCATCCGCCCGACACTGCGCCGGCCAGCAGCAGCGCGCCGGGATTATATTTCAGCACCGCACCGCCATGCAGGCGGTCGGCATCGCTCGATGCATTTGTGGTGGTATCGAGATGGCTGCGCTCGTAAGCGCCGGCCAGCCGACCCGCCAAACATCGCCGAGCGCGCCCTGCACGCCGCCCGCCACCTCGAAGGACCGCTCGTCGAAGCCAAGGTCTGGAAGGTGGCGCTCTGGTCGAGGTCGCGGCCCGACAGTCGCGCCCAGACGCATTGGCCCTCCTGGATGAAGGAGGCCACGCCCTCGCGCACCGGGCAGGTCATCAGGCTCGAAGTGAAATTCTGCGCCGAGAACAAGGTGGCGATCTGAGTGTCGAGATAGATTTCGGGGCTGAGCTGGTCGAGCGCGTGCGCGAGATCGCCGACATTGGGCAGAGCGGCCAGAGCATCGAGCAGCTTGACCAGCCCGCCGCTGCCATTCTCGTAGATCTTGGTCAGATTGTCGCCGATCGCCGTCTCGTTCTTGTTCAGCCCCTTCGGCGCAAAGTTCACCCCGAGCAGCACCAGATCCATCGTCAGTGGATCGGGGAAGATCAGGCCGAAATCGACCGCCGCCGTGTCGACCGCCTCGATGCCGTTATCGACGATCAAGCCTTTCAGCACCGTCCATTGCGTGGAAGAGCCGAGCCCGCTCAAGGTGAATAGCGGCTTGACCTTACCGGCGAGCGTGGCGCTGCCGTTGGCCACAATAAGCCGGTCGGCGTCTGCCCCCTGGACGTCGATCTCGAGCTCCGAGCCCGGCTGGGAGAAGTCGCCCCACAGCATCGTGGTGAGGATCGTGCCCGCCCCGCCCGGCGACAAGGTGCCGTGATTGGTCAGCACGTCGGCAGGGCCAAAACCGAGATAGACCGTGGTGCCGGAGTTGAATCGCCCGCCCGCCATGTTGTTGAAGACGTTGGTGCCGAAGCCAAGTACGACATCGCCGGTGACCACGCCGAAATTGTTCACCGTCTCGTCGCCGGTGTCGCCGGAGATCGCGATCTGAACGCCGCCGACCGGGCCAAGACTTCTCACGTGGCCAAAGTTGTTAAGCGTGTTCGCCGCGCCGTCGAGAATCCGCACGCCCGTGTCACCTGCGACCGTGGCTCCGGCGCCGACGGTAATATCGATCGCAGTGGTCTGGCTGTACGCAAGGATGCCGGTGTCGGTGGTGCCCTCGACATCGCCACTGGCGACAATCGTCAGCGCGCCTGTGCCGTAGTTGCGGGCCTCGATGCCGCGATAGCCGCCGGTGACGCCTTCGGTCATGATGCTCACGGCGGTCGCGGCGGGGTTGAACTGCCGCGCATAGATGCCTCGGCTGTTGGTGCCCTCGACATCGCCATTGGCGACGATGGTCAGCGCGCCGGTGCCAAAGTTGGCGACAAGGATGCCGTAATTGCCGCCGGTGACGGTGGTGCCGGCGCCAGTGGTCACCTGGAGGAGATCGTTGCCATAGTTGCGCGCAAGGATGGCGGTGGAATTGGCGGCGGTGCCCACCACATCGCCATGGGCGACGATCTCAAGCGCGCCGGTGCCATAGTTGAGGGCACGAATGCCGAAAGTGCCGCCGGTGACCTTGCCGTAGGTGGTGATGCCAAGCGGACCGGTTCCAAGGACGTTGTTGTTCAGCGCATTGATGCCGGCGATGTTGGTCCCCACGACATCGCCATGCGCGACAATCTCGATCGCGCCTGTGCCGTAGTTGCGGGCGTCGATGCCGCGCGTGGCGCCGGTGACCTTGCCGTAAGTGGTGATGCTGACGGACCCGGTGCTGGCAGCGTCGTTCCGCGCAAAGATGCCGGTATTGCTGGGGACAATTCCCATCGGGTCGCCGACATCGCCATAGGCGACGATCTCCAGCGCGCCGGTTCCGTAGTTGCGGGCAACGATGCCGTTGACGCCGCCGGTGACGGCCTCGCTGGTAATGCTGAGGCTGATGCCGGTGGTGGCATCGACGCCGTAGTTCTTGGCATAGATGCCGATGTTGGTGGTGCCAGTGACATCGCCATTGGCGATAATGGTCAGCGCGGTGCCCGCGGCGTTAAAGTTCAGCGCCGTGATGCCGGTCAGCGCCGCCGTTACATCGCCATTGGCCTCAATGCTGACCGCGCCCCCGCCCTGATCGTTTGCGACGATGCCGGCAAGATTGCCGGCAACGTCGCCGGTGCTGGTGATGCTGATGCCACCGGTGCCGCTCGGTGAAACGGTGGCAATGATGCCGCTATTGCCGGCGCTGGCATCGATGTCGCCGGTGTGGTTGATCGTCACCGAGCCGAATTGCGAATAGGCGTCAATGCCGAAGGCGCCAGCGTCGTTGACGATGATGGCGAACGGCGCCGTGTCGCTGTTGATGATGACGTTCTGCCCGGCGCCGGTGCGGTGGAAATAGATGCCGTCGACGTTGTTGGCGGGCGTGATGTTGGTCGTCAGAGTGTTGACGTTGAGCGTGGTGGTTGTCGCGGGGTTAAAATCGGGCGTGCCACCCGCGCTCGTTATGCCGGCGGATTGATTGCCCTGGCATGTCGCCACGCCTGGCGTCGACGTATCGCAGGCATCGGGACCGGCTCTTGCTGGCCGTGCCGAATAGAGCCAGAGCGAACCGGCAGCCACCGTGCCGAGCAGGGCCGCGCGCCAGCGCGGACTCTCCGCGATGTTGGTGACGATCCGCGAACCGGCGCCGGCATCGGCGCTGTAGTTGTGGATGCGGGAATAGCTGCCGGAGGGCGGGCGAATGGGATTGACTGGGGCATGCCGTAGCCCCACGCCGCCGCGCCGGGGTCTCGCCCCGCCGCGCTTGCTCCCTGTCCTCGCCACCAGCGCCCCCCAAGACGCTTGCTCTAAGTTGAATTTAGCCGGGGATTCGCGCGCCAGTGACCGCAAATGTCCGTCCGCGCGGCCGAATCCGCCGCCCCTGTTGCCCCTTCGCCACAGGCTTGGAGCGATTGACCTGCCGGCATAATTTCGATATTTCTAGATACATGGAACTATCAGCTGCGGTCGACGCGCTCGGCGCTCTGGCGCAAGAGAGCCGGCTTAAAGTGTTCCGCCTGCTGGTCAGGTCGGGGCCCGCGGGACTTGCGGCGGGCGACATCGCCAAGAAGCTGCATGTACCGCGCAATACCATGTCGGCGCATCTCGCGGTCCTTTCGCGCGCCAAGCTGGTCTCGTCGCGCAAGGATGGCCGCTCAGTGATCTACGCGGTCGATCTCGGCGGCACGCGCGCGCTGCTCTCCTTCCTGCTCGAGGATTGCTGCCGCGGCAAGCCTCAGCTCTGCGCGCCGCTGATCGAGGCGACGCTCGCCGACTGCTGCCCCAGCTAACCAACAACGCGTGTCAGTGAGGAAACGCCCATGAAGAAGACCGCAAGCGAGCTGAAGCCGCTAAACGTGCTGTTTCTTTGCACCGGCAATTCGGCCCGTTCGATCTTGGCCGAGTCGATCTTGAACCGGCTCGGCGCCGGCAAGTTCAAGGCCTATAGCGCGGGGAGCCAGCCGACCGGCAAGGTCAATCCGCTGGCGCTGAACCTGCTGCGCAAGACGAATTACGACGTGTCCAAGCTGCGCTCGAAGTCGTGGGACGAATTCGCCACGCCAAACGCGCCAAAGCTCGATTTTGTGTTCACGGTATGTGACGACGCGGCGAACGAGGTCTGCCCGATCTGGCCGGGCCAGCCGATGAGCGCGCATTGGGGCCTGCCCGATCCCGCCAAGGCCAAGGGCAACGACGCGGAACGGGCCTTCGCCTTCGACGATTGCTTCCGCATGCTCACCCAGCGCATCTCGATCTTCGTCAATCTGCCGATCGAGAATTTGAGCAAACTGTCACTGCAGCACCACCTCGAGGAGATCGGCAAGATGCGGCGGGAAGCGCCTTCGAAAGAGCCCGCTTGAGCGCACCGTTCCGAGGCCCGCATCAGACTTGGCGCGCGCAGAACTTCCCGGCATGATTGCTGGGCTAGGTGGCTCGCTCAGATCGACCTAAGATGCCTGATCGCCCCGCAGATTCAGTCCCCCGCAATGTCGGCGCCTTGGCGCTCGTTGCCATCATTGGCGTCGCGGCCTGGAGCGGCGGCGGCAACTCCGCCCTGTCGGCCGACAACGCGGCGTGGCTCGGGCGCTGGGCCATCGCCGCGGAGACATGCCAAAACGACAGCTACGATATGCTGATCGAGCCGGACCATTTCGAGATCTGGGAGCAGGGCTGCGATATCAAGGATTGGCGCATCAAGGGCGATCTCGCGATCCTCACCATGCAATGCTTCAATGAGGGCAACGCCGTCACAAATGAAGGTGTGCAGCTCTTGGTGAGCGGAGACACGATCAAGATCAATCCCACCGGCGGCGCTGGCTTCACTTCCCGAACAATGGACCGGTGCCGGTGAGACATTCTAGGCACTGATGCCTGGCCTGGGGGCAGCCCCGGGTCGCGTTGACAAGGGTAGGCGCCCCACTTATGTCTCACGGGCGTCCGTTTCCCGGGCTTTTTTGGGCGCTTTGCCGTGCGATGGGACGGCCCGGGGACTCCCTGCCCAAGAGGCCTAGATCATGCTGTCCATAGGCGCCCTCGCCAGCAAAGTCTTCGGTTCGTCCAACGACCGGAAACTGAAGAAGTACTGGCCTCTCGTCGCCAAGATCAACGCGCTCGAGCCCGAGGTCGAGAAGCTGTCCGACGCCGACCTGCGGGCGCGCACCGAGACGTTCCGCGCGCGGCTCGCCAAAGGCGAGGACCTCGACGCGCTGCTGCCCGAGGCCTTTGCCACGGTGCGCGAGGCGGCCAAGCGCACGCTCGGCCAGCGCCATTTCGACGTGCAGCTGATCGGCGGCATGGTGCTGCACGAAGGCCGCATCGCCGAGATGAAGACCGGGGAAGGCAAGACCCTGGTCGCCACGCTGCCCGTCTATCTCAACGCGCTCACCGGCAAGGGCGTGCATGTGGTCACGGTCAACGATTATCTCGCCAAGCGCGACGCGGCGTGGATGGGCGCCATTTACGAGTTCCTGGGGCTCAAGGTCGGCTGCATCGTGCACGAGCTGAATGACGTCGAGCGGCGCGAGCAATATGGCCGCGACGTCACCTACGGCACGAATAACGAGTTCGGTTTCGATTATCTGCGCGACAACATGAAATACTCGGCCGGCGAGATGGTGCAGCGCGGCCACTACTTCGCCATCGTCGACGAGGTCGACTCGATCCTGATCGACGAGGCGCGCACGCCGCTGATCATCTCGGGGCCGCTCGACGACCGATCCGAGCTCTACAACACCATCGACACGTTCATCCCGAGGCTCGTGGCGGAGGACTTCGAGCTCGACGAGAAAACCCGCGTCGTCACCCTCACCGAGGCCGGCAACGAGAAGGTCGAGCGGATGCTGAGCGAGGCCGGGCTGCTCAAGGGCGACTCGCTCTACGACATCGAGAACGTCACCGTGGTGCATCACGTGCAGCAGGCACTCCGCGCGCACAAGCTGTTCCAGCGCGACCGCGATTACATCGTCAAGAATGACGAGGTGATCATCATCGACGAGTTCACCGGCCGCATGATGCAGGGACGGCGCTATTCAGAAGGCCTGCACCAGGCGCTCGAGGCCAAGGAGCACGTCTCGATCCAGCCCGAGAACCAGACCTTCGCCACCATCACCTTCCAGAACTATTTCCGGCTCTACCAGAAGCTCGCCGGCATGACCGGCACGGCGGCGACCGAGGCCGACGAGTTCATCGAAACCTACGGCCTCGACGTGGTCGAAGTGCCGACCAACATGGAGATGATCCGCGACGACGAGGACGACGAGGTCTATCGCACCGCCCAGGAGAAATACCGGGCGATCATCGCCCTGATCAGGGAGGCGCGCAAACGCGGCCAGCCGATGCTGGTGGGCACCACCTCGATCGAGAAATCGGAGATCCTCTCGGAGCTCCTGAAGAAGGAGAAAGTGCCGCATCAGGTGCTGAACGCCCGCTATCACGAGCAGGAGGCGCATATCATCGCGCAAGCGGGCGTGCCGGGCGCCGTGACCATCGCCACCAACATGGCCGGGCGCGGCACCGACATTCAGCTCGGCGGCAATCCCGACATGTTGCTCCAGGACTGGATCGCCGCCGAGACGGAGAAGCACGGCGAAGCGCCCGCCCCCGATCAGATCGCCAAGAAGCGCAAGGACATTGCCGACGACGTCGCCAGGAAAAAGGAAGAGGCGCTGCGGGCCGGCGGGTTGTACGTGGTCGGCACCGAGCGGCATGAAAGCCGCCGCATCGACAATCAGCTGCGCGGCCGCTCGGGCCGTCAGGGCGACCCTGGGCGATCGCGCTTCTTCCTCTCCTTGGAAGACGATCTGATGCGCATCTTCGGCTCGCAGCGCATGCACGGCATGCTGCAGGCGCTCGGCCTGAAAGAGGACGAGGCCATCGTCCATCCCTGGATCAACAAGGCGCTGGAGAAGGCGCAAGGCAAGGTCGAAGCGCGCAACTTCGACATCCGCAAGAACCTGCTCAAATACGACAACGTGATGAACGATCAGCGAAAGGCGATCTTCGAGCAGCGCAAAGAACTGCTGAGCGACGCCGATCTGTCCGAGACCATCGCCGACATGCGCCATCAGGTTGTCGACGACCTCGTCGCCACGCATGTCCCGGAGAAGTCCTACGTCGAGCAGTGGGACATCGACGGGCTGAAGCAGGCGATGCAGGACATCTTCGATCTCGACCTACCGCTCAAGGATTGGGCGGCGGAAGAGGGCATCGGCGAGGTTGAGCTGCATGAGCGGTTATTGAAGGCAGCGGACGAGAAATTCGCGCAGAAGGCGGTCAGCATCGGGCCGCAGATCATGCGGCAGATCGAGCGCGCGGTGCTGCTGCAGACGCTCGACAATCTGTGGCGCGAGCATCTGGTGATGATCGAGCATCTGCGCCAGGTGATCGGGCTGCGCGGCTACGGCCAGCGCGATCCGCTGAACGAGTATAAAAGCGAGAGCTTCACCCTGTTCGAGCACATGCTGGCGCGCCTGCGCGAGGCGGTGACCGGCCAGCTCATGCATGTCGAGCTTGCGCATCAGGACGAGGTTCCGCCGCTCGAGGGCGCGGAGCTTCCGCCGATGCAGGTGCATCACGTCGATGCGACCACGGGCGAAGACGAGATGGCGCTGGAGACGGCGAGCGCCGGCGGCAATGGGCGCGGTGCTGCCAAGACGGCGCGCGCCCGGAAAGCGGCGCCCTCTGCCCTCAATCCGGCCGATCCATCGACCTGGGGGAAAGTGCAACGCAACGCGCCCTGCCCGTGCGGCTCGGGCAAGAAATACAAGCACTGCCACGGCGCCTACGACTAGGCCGGTTATCCAGCGTTTTTGATTTGGCGCAACGCCAAGCGGCAGAAGCGCGTTAGACTCCCGCAAGATCGGTGCGCCCAAGCACCGTAAGATTGGTTGCGAGTGGCGCACCTTGCCAAGGAGAATCGCCATGGCCAAAGCAACCGCTCTCGCGCATATCGACTGGAAAGGTCCCGTTCACATCGTCCCGCTCGGTTGGGGACTTACGGCGACGTTCGTCCTCCTGTTCGTCCTTTGCTTCCTTGCGGCACTGTTGTTCCCAAATGCGGCGCTGACGCATAACTGGCTCAACCTCTATTCGACGCAGCCAATGGGATCGGCGGGACAGCTGACCGAAGGCATCATCTGGAACGTCGTGTTCGCCTGGATCGCAGCCGTAGTTTTCGGCCTGGTCTATAACTGGCTTGCGCCGAAAACGAGCTAGAGTCGGCCAAGCATCACGGTCCGGCAAGTTCCCCGGAGCACTTACTCGCCGGACGACTCGCCGCTCTCCGAACTGCCCTCAGCAGACTCGCCGCTGTGACGATCTTTCAGGTCCTGCATCTGCTGCTGGATGGAGTCCATCGCGTCGTAGTCCTCCTGAGTGGGACCGCCGGTCATCGGATCGGAACCGATAATCACGGTATCGGTATCGCTGGTGTTGTATCCCTCGTCTTCGGCCGAAGCATTGCCCGGCGTGAAGACCAAGCCGAGAGCCAACGCCGCTATGGTGAACAAGAATTGCTTACGCATGAGTCCTCCCTCACGTCATTTAGCCTGACCCGGTGCATCCCCGGCGACGCTCGACTTTAGCGCGTATTTGGCAAGATCGGTTGCGACTTCTAGCGGCGGCGCCGCGGCAGTTCAGCAAGTTATTGATTTCCGGCGACTTCGGCCGGGCAGCGGGTTTCGATGACGGGCGTTTCGCCCGCGATATCGCCCGGCGCGAATGCGTAGCGCCCGTCGCAGACGCTGACGGCGGGCGGTACGCGCGACTGCTCGAACAGGTCATGGCCAAGCTTCAGGTCGGCCCAGAAGCTTTCCCATTTCTGGCCGCGCCGCAGCCTGAGATTGCGCTCGGTCATGCGGAAGGGGAAGACATGCACAGCGAAGCGCGGCTGGCCGTTTTCGAGCGCAGCCGTGACCATGCGCCAAATCTCATCGACCGCGGGATCGGTCATGGCATAGCAGCCGATCGAACCGCAGCCGCCATGCACCATGAGGAATGAGCCGGTGCGGCCATGCGCCTGATCGAAGCTGTTTGGAAAGCCGAGATTGAACGAGCGATGCCAGCGGCTGTCGGGATTGAGGGCGTCGGCATCGACCGTATAAAAGCCCTCCGGCGCCTGGCGGTCGCCTTCGCGCAACTTCGGCCCGAGCCGCCCGGACCATTTGCAGATCGGATAGGTGGCGAAGTGTACGAAGCGCCCGTCTTTCTTGACCCAGAGCTCGAGCTCCCATTCGAGCTTGAAGATGCGGATGAACACCGGCACGCCGGGCGAGGCGCCGTGCGCGGCAAGCCGCTCGTCGAAACGGGCAAGATCCGGCGTGCCGGGCAAGGTCTCGCCGGCGCGAAAGCGGGCCAGGTGATCCGAGCGCGTCAGATGGTTGTGGGCGCGGTCGATCAGCTCCCGGCCCGCGGGCGTCAGCAGGTAGTAGCCGGCCGCGCCAAGCGCGATGACGATGATGACGGCGACGATCCGCATATGTCAGCAGCCAGAAGTCGGAAATCAGGAACGCAGTATAGCGCGCGCCGCGTCAGACTTCCGACTTCTGATTTCAGCTACCGGCCCGGCGTCGCGGGGCCGAGCGTGAAGGCGCGATAATTGTTCTTGGCCGGCCCAAAGGTCAGGCCGAGCACGCTGCCGAGCGGCTTGGAGAGGCTCGAATAATTCTTCTTCGGCTTGAACGAGGCCTCCTGCATGGCGGGCGCGCGCGGGATCGGCAGCTTCTGATAGGAGGGACAGGCGCCGACTGGATTGGGCCGCGCATTGCCGTTGAACGCGGCGTTGATCAGATAGCGCTTCTCGCATACGGCCACCTTGGGCGGCAGACGGCTGATTTCGAAATAGTCGTAGCCTTCCTTCAGGTTCTTCCAGAAGTCGATCCACTGGTCGCTCTTGTGCGCATTCAAGTTCGCGGTGGTCATGCG
Organism: Methyloceanibacter sp.; assembly: GCA_052039105.1. Lineage (GTDB taxonomy): Bacteria > Pseudomonadota > Alphaproteobacteria > Rhizobiales > Methyloligellaceae > Methyloceanibacter. The sequence continues at coordinate 18,407 of JBQGDO010000045.1, read as the reverse complement.
GAATGGATAGGCCTGAACCTGGAACGCGCCCTGGCCGGCGGACAGGGCTTCACGCGCCAGGATGTAGATCTCTTCGATCACCGCGTCGGTCATCGAGTAGCAACCGGACGAGGTGCAGTCGCCATGCACCATGAGGTGCTGGCCCGTGCGGCCCAAGGCGCGATCATAGGAATTGGGGAAGCCCATATCGAAGGCCAAGTGATATTTGCTGCGCGGATTCAGCTGATCGAACGAGACCATGTAGAATCCTTCCGGCGCCTGGCGGTCGCCCTGCTTGAGCTTCGGCCCCAGCCCACCGGAATAGGCGCAGATCGGATAGGTCTTGAAGTGATAGAAGCGGCCGTCATCACGCGCCTTCCAGATTTCCAGCTCGGACTCGGCCTTGAAGATGCGGATCAGGATGGGCTGCTCCTCGGTCATGCCTTTCTCGGCAAGCTGCGCGCGGGTCTGCGCCGAGAGCGGCTTCATGTAGGCGGGGGAGAATTGGCCGCAGCCGGCCAGCGCGGCCGACAAAGCCACCACGCTCGCCGCCACGACGGCCCTGAAAGAGCTTGAACGAAGCATACGCAGTGCCCCTTGCGCACCTCGGCCAAGATCGACGGTGAGGGGTTAAATCGAAGTTATCGGCGCTTAGGCTTGAAGCGGCCCTTCGTCTCCCCCCGATTTGGCCCTCATTATAAGCCTGCTCAAAGCGCAGTTGGACTCAAAAAATGGCGCTTTTTTGGGCGGGAGACTAGCTCGGACGGCCCATGGCAAGGAATTTCTCGCGCCGTTCCTTGCGGATATCGGCCGGGCCGATATTGTCGTAGGCGGCAAGCGCCTGGACGATGGTCTCGCCCGTGGCGCGCACCACCTCCACCCCGTCACGATGCGCGCCGCCGACCGGCTCGGCGATGATGCCGTCGATGATGCCCAGCCTGAGCAGGTCCTGGGCGGTGATCTTCATGTTGGTCGCGGCATCGACCGCGCGAGTGGAATCGCGCCAGAGTATCGAGGCCGCCGCCTCCGGCGAGGCCACGGTATAAATGGCGTGCTCGAGCATGTAGATGCGGTTGGCGGTGGCGATGGCGACGGCGCCGCCGGAGCCCCCCTCGCCGATGATCACCGACACGATCGGCACGCCGAGCGAGAGGCAGCAATCCGTGGAACGGGCGATGGCCTCCGCCTGGCCGCGCTCCTCGGCGCCAATGCCGGGATAAGCGCCCGCGGTATCGACCAGACTCACCACCGGCAGATTGAAGTGGCCGGCCATCTCCATCAGGCGGACCGCCTTGCGGTAGCCTTCGGGGCGGGCCATGCCGAAATTGTGCTTGATGCGGCCTTCGGTATCGGAGCCCTTCTCATGCCCTAGCACCATCACGGAGCGGCCTTCCAGCCGCCCGACGCCGCCAATAATGGCCTGGTCCTCGGCGAAATAGCGGTCACCGGCCAGCGGCGTGAAGTCCTCGACCAGGGTGTCGATATAATGCCGGAAATGCGGGCGCTCGGGATGGCGGGCGACTTGCGTCTTCTGCCAGGGGGTAAGCTCGGCATAGGTCTCGACCAGGGCATCGTGCGCCTTGGTCTCGAGCCGTGCCAATTCCTCCTCGATGGAGACCGAACGCTGCTCGCCGGCGAGCGCCTTGAGCTCGGCGACCTTGCTTTCCAGCTCGGCAATCGGCTTTTCAAAATCGAGATAGGTGCGCATCCGGCTTGGTTATGCCCTTGGGACCACGGCCCGGCAGTCGACAGACAAAGACGAATAAGACAACGGGAATATGGTTGTAAGTGGCCCCAGGCTTAAGCCCTGTCAACCAAACTCCGCGCAAAGGCCAGTCTAGCTCCGCTTGGTTAAACGGAGCTGAGCCAGCGGATGGTGCTCCTCGACGAGACGCCGGAGCCGCTCCTCGATGACGTGGGTGTAGATCTGCGTGGTCGAAATATCGGCATGGCCGAGCAGCTGCTGCACCGTGCGCAAATCGGCACCACGCTCGAGCAGATGGCTGGCGAATGCATGGCGGAGCACGTGTGGCGAAACGCGCGCCGGCTCGATGCCCGCGGCAAGCGCGAGCGCCTTCAACTCCTGGCCGAAACGCTGGCGCGTCAGATGGCCGCCGCCGGATGAGGGGAACAGCCAGGGCGAGACAGGCTTCCCCTGCGGTTCGTCGTCGCGCACGGCAGCAAGATGCGCGGCGAGCGCGTCGCGCGCGGCGTCATTCAAGGGCACGAGCCGCTCGCGGCCGCCTTTGCCCTTGATGGTCAGAACGCGGTCGTCGGCGGCAAGCACTTTGCGCGGGAGCGCGATCAGTTCCGACACGCGAAGGCCGGTGGCGTAGAGCGTCTCGAGCGCCGCATAGAGTCTCCGTGTGCGCCGGCGCGCCGCACCGTCCGCCGCCGTCTCGCTGGCCTGTTTGGCGGTTTCGAGTAAGGTCTCGACTTCGGCAAGCGACAGGATTTTCGGCAACGGGCGCCCGAGCCGCGGGCTGTCGATCGCCGAGGACGGATCGTCGGCACGGATCCCCTCGGCGAGCAGAAAGCGGAAGAACTGGCGGATGGCGGAGAGCTTGCGCGCGCGCGAGGTCGGGGCGAGACCTTTGCGGGCAAGTCCGGCGAGAAAAGCGCGGAGATGATCTGCCGTCGCGTTCCCGGCATGCTTGCCTTTGGCGGCGAGGAAGGCGAGGAACTCGGAGAGATCGCGGGTATAGGCCTCGATCGTGTGGGTTGCAGCGCCGCGCTCGGCCGACAGCATGTCGAGAAACAGCGCAAGCTCGGAAGAGCCTTTGCCGCGAGACAATTTGCCGGCGCCCAAGATCAAGCCTTTCCGCGCGTCGGCCAATGCGCGTAGAGCGCCTCGAAGCCGAGACGGCGCGCTTCCGCATCGAGGCCGACGCGCTTCAGCGCACGCAAAGCATCGCCGAGGGCGATCAGATGGGCGCCCTTTGCGCCCTTCGGTCCCAGAACCGCAGCAACAAGCAACACGGTATGGCCGACCTCGCTGGCATCGGCGGCCTCCTTCAGACTTGTCAGCATGCCGGTCGCGGGCAAATCGCCGTCCATGGGTTGTGGGCTCTTGCTCGCCTCCTCCCAAAGCGGAATCGGCACGTCGTACTCGAGCGCGTCGAGCACGGTGACGAGGCGATGCAGAAGCGGCGGCGGAAGGCCGCCTTTGAGGGCAAGCTCCACGCCTTCCGCCAGCGCCGCTTCGGCGCGCGGCCCAAAGGGATCGCTTGCCGCGAGCAAGAGTTGCCAGCTCTGCAGCCGCTCGCCGCCGGCATCGATCCAGGCCCAGGCGCTTTGTTCATCGCCGGCGAGCGCCGCAACCCTGACACCAGTCTCGGCGAAAGCTCTGGCTTGCGGGTCCTCCACGAGGCCGGCGCTTGCCCGCGCCAAAGCTTGGGCGATCGGCGCCTCGATCCCTTGGTCGCGCGCGCTCGCCAACAGCGCCTCGATCGATTCGGCGCGGATCTTGGCCGAGGGCGCGCTCTCGAAGGCGGCGAACAGCCTGGCCCGAAGCGCCGGCGGCGATTGCGCCGCCTTGGTCAAGGCCTGCGCGCCCTCGCGATAGGCGCGCGCCAGGCCTTCGCCATCGACGATATTGAGCGCGGCGGCGCGTTCGGCAGCGGCCAGCCTGACCTCGGGTGCGATGCTTTCGTTCTGCGCAAGGCGATAGAGCAACTCGGGCGAGGCCCTGGCCACGTTCGGCCTGGCTGGAGGGGGCGGGCCGTCTTCCGGCGCGCCGATCAGCGCCGTCAACTCGTCGATGCGGCCAGCCTTGCGGAGAGCGGCCGCGCGGACCTCAAGCTCGCGCGGATCGCTTGGCGGGCTTGCCGCAAGCACTCTGGCGACGAGCCCGGCAAGCACCGGCGAGGGAGCCGGCAGCGGCACCGCTTGCAAGAGGCGCTGCAAGGCTTCGGCGTCGATTCCACGCCAAAGGTCGTCGGGAAGCGCGCTGGTATCAATTCCGGGGCCGGTCTCGGGAACAAGGCTCGGGGGCGGAGCGCCGAGTGGCGGCGGTGAAGGGAAGTCGGCCAGGGGCGGCGCGGACGGGCTTACCCCGCCTGGATCAGGCGATGCGGCTCCGGGGAGCGGCGGCAGCTCACTGCGCTCGACGTCCTGAGCTCTGAGTTGAGATTCCGGCAGGCTCAGGCTGAACGTCAGCAGGAGCAGCAGTAGAGGCCGTCGTCTCGTCGATCGTGCCTTTGACGTTGCGCAAGGCTTTGGTGATTTCTTTGGGCTCTGGCTGGAAGTATTCAGCGAGCACATAGAGGCTTCCAGTGATAACACCGGCGATCACCCCCAAAATCATCAGGAAACGAAACAGTGTCGGCATGCGGCGCTCGTGTTCCTAACGGTCTTTTAGTCGCGAACAGGGCGTTATTATGACCCAAAACGTCGCGAGCGCTTATCCTCGATTGCATCATGGACGATTCGACAGGGCGCTGCCAGCATGGGAAATTCATGCCCCCGAGTCGCTCGCCCAAAGTAATTCCTCACGTTTCAGACCGGCATGGTTCTGGCCCAGCATAGCAAAGACGACCGGCAAGACCGGTTGGCGCAGATCCGCCAGGCGCTTGGTCCACGCAGCATCGTGCTGATCGGGCTGATGGGCGCGGGCAAGACCGCGGTCGGCCGCCGGCTCGCCAATAAACTCGAACTGCCCTTCATCGATGCCGACACCGAGATCGAAGTCGCGGCCGGCGCCAGCATCAGCGAGATTTTCGCCGAGCACGGCGAGGCCTATTTCCGGCAGGGCGAGCGCAAGGTGATCGCGCGGCTGCTGCAGAGCGGTCCGCAGGTGCTTGCCACCGGCGGCGGCGCCTATATGAACCCGGAGACCCGCGCCGCGATCAAGGCGCGCGGGACTTCGGTCTGGCTGAAGGCGGATGTGAAGGTCCTGCTGAAACGCGTCGGACGGCGCGGAACCCGGCCTTTGCTCGCGGGCGGAGACCCGGAAAAAGTGATGAAGAAATTGATGCAAGAGCGTTATCCGGTTTATGCCGAGGCCGATGTCACGGTGGAAAGCCGGGACGTTCCGCATGAAACGATCGTCGGAGCGGTGATCGACGCGCTCGCGGTCAAGCTCGGCTGCGAGGCGCCCAAGGCAAAGCCTCGCAAGAAGGTGAAGTGATGCGCGACGGCGCAAACGTTCTCGCACATGGCGCGTGTGAGACGATCATCAAAGTGTCGCTTGGAGAGCGGAGCTATCCCATCGCGCTTGGCGATAAGCTGCTCCCCGACGCGGGACAGTGGATTGCCGCAAGCCTTCCCGGCGCGCGCTGCGCGGTCGTCACCGACCAGAAGGTTGCCGCGCTGCACCTCGCGCCGCTCAAGGCCAGCCTGGAAGACAAGGGCCTGTTTCTTGGCGATGCCGTGGTGGCGGCGGGCGAGTCGAGCAAGAGCTTCCCGGTGCTCACACGGCTGTGCGAGACACTGCTCAAGCTCGGCGTCGAGCGCGGCGATTGCGTGGTGGCGCTTGGCGGCGGCGTGGTCGGCGATCTCGCCGGCTTCGCGGCAAGCATTTTGCGCCGGGGCGTGCGCCTGGTGCAGGTGCCGACCACCTTACTTGCGCAGGTGGATTCTTCCGTCGGCGGCAAGACCGGCATCGACACGCCGCAAGGCAAGAACCTGATCGGCACCTTTCACCAGCCGAGCCTGGTGCTGGCGGACATTTCCACCCTTTCCACGCTGCCGGAGCGAGAATTCCGTGCGGGCTATGCCGAGGTGATGAAATACGGGCTGCTTGGCGATGCGCCGTTCTTCGCCTGGCTCGAGCAGCATTGGCCGCAAATCTTCTCCGGCAAGGAAGGCGAGCGACTCAAAGCGATCGAGACCAGTATTCGCGCCAAGGCCGCGATCGTCGAGGCGGATGAGCGCGAGGAGTCGGGCAAACGTGCGCTGCTCAATCTTGGTCATACGTTCGGCCACGCGCTCGAAGCCTTCGCCGGTTATTCCGACCGGCTGTTGCATGGCGAGGCCATCGCCATCGGCATGCGGCTCGCCTTCACTTACTCGGTCGAGCAGGGGCTTTGCCCGCCCGAGGATGCGGCGCGCGTCGAGCGCCATCTCAAGGCGGTGGGACTGCCGGCAAACATCGCCGACATTCCCGGCAAGGCGCCCTCAACCGGGCAGCTCTTGCGGCTGATGGCGCAGGACAAGAAAGTGAAAGGCGGCAAGCTCGCGCTCGTTCTGGTGCGTGGCATCGGCCAGGCCTTCGTCGAGCGCGACGTGGCGCTCGACCGGCTGACGGCCTTTCTCGAACAAGAGTGTGCGCGGCAATGACGATGGGGCTTGGCATCACGCTCGGCGCCATCTTCGGCCTGTTGCTGGTATCGGCGTTCTTTTCGGGGTCGGAGACGGCGCTGACGGCGGCCTCGCGCGCGAAGATGCATGCGCTCGAGGAGGGCGGCAGCAAGCGCGCGCGCACGGTCAACCGGCTGCTGCAAATCCGCGAGCGCTTCATCGGCGCCATCCTGCTCGGCAACAATCTTGCCAATATCGCCGCCTCGGCGCTCGCCACCAGCCTGTTCCTCAACCTGTTCGGCGAGGAAGGCGTGGTCTATGCCACCTTGGTCATGACGGCGATCGTCGTGCTGTTCGCCGAGGTGCTGCCCAAGACCTACGCCATCGTCAATGCCGACCGCATGGCGCTGTTCGTGGCCCCCGCGGTGCGCTTGCTGGTGGCAGTGCTCGCGCCGGTGACGGCGGCGATGCAATGGGTGGTGCGCCACACTTTGCGGCTGTTCGGCGCTTCGATTGCGGACGACGCCGAGGTCCTCTCGGCACACGAGGAACTTCGCGGCGCGATCGACCTCTATCATAAGGCCGGCGGCATGGTGAAGCTGACCCGCGACATGCTGGGCGGCGTGCTCGATCTGCGCGAGCTCACCGTCTCCGACATCATGGTGCACCGGACCAAGATGGACGCGATCGATGCCGAGCTTCCCACCGGGGCGATCATCGACGCGGCGCTGAAGAGCCCGCATACGCGACTGCCGCTCTGGCGCGGCGAGCGGGAGGAGATCGTGGGTGTCTTGCATGCCAAGACACTGCTTCGGGCGCTGCGCGAGGCGCGCGGCGACACGAGCAAGATCGATATTCTCGCGCTTGCGGCGCCGCCCTGGTTCGTACCAGACACCACCACTCTGAAGGACCAGCTCAACGCCTTCCTCAAGAAGAAGGCGCATTTCGCCATCGTCGTGGACGAGTACGGCGAGGTGATGGGACTCGTCACACTGGAAGACATCATCGAGGAGATCGTCGGCGAGATCAGCGACGAGACCGACGTCGCTGCCACGCTCGCCAGGCCGCAAGCCGACGGCTCCTTGATCGTCGACGGCGGCGTGCCGATCCGCGACGTGAACCGGCTGATGGACTGGGACTTGCCGGACGAGGAAGCGACGACGATCGCCGGACTGGTGATTCACGAGGCGCAGACCATCCCCAACCCCGGCCAGGCCTTCACCTTTCACGGCTATCGCTTCGAAGTACTGCGGCGGCAACGGAACCGCCTCACCTCGTTGCGGGTGACCCCGCTTGCCGAGAAGGTCGCGGCCAAGACCGAGGCAAGCAAGGCCTCATAGCGGCAGGGAGCGCTCGTCCGGCGTGAGCGCAGTGACGGCAAGCGCGTGGACCTTGCCGGCAAGCTCTTCCGCCAAGACTTGGTTGACCATACGGTGGCGCTCGAGCCGCGACTTGCCGGCGAAGGCGGCCGACACCACTTTAATGCTGAAATGGCTTTCGCCGGTTCCAGGCGAGCGGGCGTGGCCGGCATGGCGGTGGGAGTCGTTGACGACTTCGAGCGCCTGAGGGGCGAAGGCCTTTGTCAATTTTTCTCTGATCCGTTCTGCGACGGACATGGACTTGTGTTCCTAAACGAGGGCGCGAGGCAATCGGTCAGATTATCCCTTTCGCGCCCGGGGAGCCATGCTTGTCGTGCCGGACGCAGCTTCTCATAATGCCGATTCCATGAAGCTCGACTCGAAATTCTTCGACCGCCTGCGCGTCAAGCCGGACGAGAACCGGCTGTTGCGCGATTCCTGTCCGGCTTGCGAGTGGGAGGGCTGCACCGAGCCCGGGCTCTACCCGGCGCCGAAGGGACGCGGGCGCGAAGGCCACTACCACCGCTTCTGCCTCGACCATGTGCGGGAGTACAACAAGTCCTACAACTACTTCGCCGGCCTCCCCGACGAAGAGGTCGTCCAACACCAGAAGGACGACACCATCGGCCATCGTCCCACGTGGTTCATCGGCGTGAATCCCTGGGCGCGGCAGCGCCGTGGCCGGAATGGGGCGCGTGGCGGCTTCGTCCACCGATTCACCGCCTATGACCCGTTCGGGCTGTTTGCCGAGCGTCCCACGGTCAAGCCGGGGGCGGGCCAGCCGGAGCGGCCGCTCCGGCGCGCGGAGCGAAAATGTTTGCGCCAGCTCAACCTTGAAGACACGGCCACCAAGGCCGACATCAAGGCCAGATTCAAGGAACTGGTTAAACGGCTCCACCCGGACCACAACCAAGGCGATCGGCGGTCCGAGGACAAGTTGCGCGAAGTCATCCAAGCCTATAACTATCTGAGGCAGGCAGGGCTTGCGTAATCGTCGCTGGGCGGCCCCCCTCTTCCAAGATCCAGGCTCAGCCTCCGGCTAGCCTTATGCAACGCGACAACACAGGCTTTCATCGACCATGACACTCGAAACTGCCCGTAACGGCGCCGGCCTGCCGGACATGGCCGTTTCCGTTCGCCAAGTCTTCGGCATCGACACCGATCTCGAAGTGCCCGCCTATTCCCGCCCCGACGAGCATGTGCCGGATATCGACCCGGATTATCTGTTCAACCGGGATGTCACCTTGGCGATTTTGGCCGGCTTCAAGCACAACCGGCGGGTGATGATCCAGGGCTATCACGGCACCGGCAAGTCCACCCATATCGAGCAGGTGGCGGCGCGGCTCAATTGGCCGTGCATCCGCATCAACCTCGACAGTCATGTGAGCCGCATCGACCTCGTCGGCAAGGACGCCATCGTGCTGCGCGACGGGCAGCAGGTCACCGAGTTCCGCGAGGGCATTCTGCCCTACGCGCTGCAGAGCAACACCGCACTCTGCTTCGATGAATACGACGCTGGTCGCCCGGACGTGATGTTCGTGATTCAGCGGGTGCTCGAAGTTTCGGGCAAGCTGACCCTGCTCGATCAGTCCAAGGTGATCAGGCCGCATCCGGCCTTCCGCCTGTTCTCCACCACCAACACGATTGGGCTCGGCGACACGAGCGGGCTCTATCATGGCACGCAGCAGATCAATCAGGGGCAGATGGACCGCTGGTCGATCGTGGTCACGCTCAACTATCTGCCGCACGACGATGAAGTGAATATCGTGCTTGCCAAGGCCAAGAGCTGGAATACCGAGGCCGGTCGCAAGGCAGTGTCCAATATGGTGCGGGTGGCCGAGCTGACGCGGAACGCCTTCATGAACGGCGACCTGTCCACGGTGATGAGCCCGCGCACGGTGATCACCTGGGCGGAGAATGCCGAGATCTTCGGCGATGTCGGCACGGCGTTCGCTCTCTCCTTCCTCAACAAATGCGATGAGCTCGAGCGTGGCCTGATCGCCGAGTTCTATCAGCGCTGCTTCGGCGAGGATCTGCCGCAGTCGACCGCCAACGTTGCTTTGAGCTAGCCATGCCGCTCACCAGGCGCAAAGAAGCGCCGCTCGATCCGTTCAAGCGCGCGGTAAGTCTGACCACCCGCTCGATCGCCGCTGACAGTGCGGTCGAGGTGGTGTTCACCAGCGATCCACCGGGGCTTGCCGGCAAGATCGCGCGGCTGCCCGAGCCGTCGCGCGTGCCGACCAAGGGCGAGATCGCCGTGATCCGCGGCCATGCCGATGCCGCGGCGCTTTCGGTTGCCTGCCACGATCCGGCGTTGCACGAGACTTTGGCGCCGTCGGGCGGCGAAGCCCGCGCCGTATTCGAGGCAATCGAGGAGGCGCGGGTCGAGGCGATCGGCGCGCGCCGCATGCAGGGCGTGGCGGCCAATCTCAGCGCCCGGATCGAGCAGCGCTACGAGAAGAGCCGCTTTGCCGAGGTGAAGGACCGCTCCGAGGCGCCGCTCGCCGACGCGCTTGCATTGCTCGTCCGCGAGGAGTTGACCGGCCAAGCACCACCTACAAAGGCGCGCCCCGTGGTCAATCTCTGGCGGCAATGGATCGAGGGACGCGCCCGCAACGTGATCGAGCGCATGCCCGACATGGTGCTCGACCAAGATGCCTTCGGCAGGCTCGCGCGCGAATTGCTCGCGGCGCTCAACCTCGCCGATCAGCTCGATACACGCGAGGACGAAGAGAAGTCGCAAAACGACAGCGAAGCGGAATCGGACAGCTCCGAGGCAGAGGAGGATGGCGAAGGCAAGCCGCGCGCGGAGCTCTCGGCCGACGCCCGCGCCGAGCAGGACATGCTGAGCGAGCAGGCGCTCGACCAGCAGGAGGATGGAGACTCCGACCGGCTCGACAGCGAGGCCGAGTCTGCCGAACTGCCACGCCGCTCGGACCAGCGGCGTCCCAATCTTTCCGTGCTCGATGATCCGGAGGCCTTCGGCTACACGGTGTTCACCCGCGCCTACGACGAGACCGTCAACGCGGAAGAGCTTTGCGACCCCGACGAGCTCGACCGCCTGCGTGCCTTCCTCGACAAGCAGCTGGTTTCGTTGCACGGCGCGGTGGCGCGGCTCGCCAACCGGCTGCAGCGCCGCCTGCTCGCACAGCAGAATAGAGGTTGGGACTTCGATCTCGACGAAGGCATGATCGATGCCGCGCGGCTCGCCCGCGTCATCGTCGATCCGATGCATCCCCTGAGCTACAAGCAGGAGCGCGACACACAATTTCGCGACACCGTGGTCACGCTCTTGCTGGACAATTCCGGCTCGATGCGCGGGCGGCCCATCATGGTGGCGGCGTGTTGCGCCGACATTCTGGCGCGTACCTTGGAGCGCTGCGGCGTCAAGGTGGAGATTCTCGGCTTCACGACGCGGGCCTGGAAAGGCGGGCATGCGCGCGAGGCCTGGCTCAACGCGTTGAAGCCGCCCCTTCCCGGCCGGCTCAACGATCTCCGGCACATCGTCTACAAGGCGGCTGATGCCCCCTGGCGCCGGGCGCGCCGCAATCTCGGTCTGATGATGCGCGAAGGGCTGCTGAAGGAGAATATCGACGGCGAGGCGCTCGCCTGGGCGCATAGCCGGCTGGTCGCCCGGCCCGAGCAGCGGCGCATCCTGATGATGATCTCCGACGGCGCGCCGGTCGACGATTCCACGCTCTCGGTCAACTCCGGGTCATATTTGGAGCGTCATCTCCGTCAGGTGATCAATGAGATCGAGACCCGCTCCCCTGTGGAATTGCTTGCCATCGGCATCGGCCATGACGTCACGCGCTACTACCGGCGCGCGGTCACGGTGACCGATGCCGAGGAGCTCGCCGGCGTGATGACCGAGAAGCTTGCCGAGCTGTTCGACGAGGATCTTGGCTGGCGGCAGCTCTATCGCGTCCGCCCGGGGACGGCGCGGGCCAGACGGAAGCTGCATTAGCGTGAAGCTTCGTCGCATCCTCACTCATCGATACACGGCGCTTTTGGCGCTCGCGCTGGTGACGAGCTTCGCCTTCGGGACGGCGCTCGCCGATAAGCCTGCGACGGTGCTCGAAGGGCCAACGCCGACGATCGTCACTGCCATCCCAATCGATTTCGATCGCGACAATCCCCGGCGCAAGGAATTCGGCAAGCTGATCTTTCGGAGCGGGCTCAACCTCTTCGCCAAGTCGCGGCATTTCGGCGGCTATTCCGGGCTTGCCATCGATCCCTCGGGTCGCGCGATCCTCGCCATCTCCGATGCCGGCACCTGGATGCGGGCCACGCTCGATTATGACGGCAGGCGGCTGAAGGGATTGAACGACGTCGTGCTCGGACCGCTGCTCGGCGCCAACGGCAAGCCGCTCCGCGACGACTCCGACCGGGATTCGGAAAGCATTGCGCTGGTCGACGGCGATACGCGGCGTGGCACGGCTTATGTGTCTTTCGAGCGCAAGCACGCAATCGCCCGCTATCCTTTCACGGCGGAGCGTTTCGGGCCGCCTTCGGGCACCCTCCCCTTGCCGGCAGCGGCAAAGGGCTTGCTCGCCAATCGCGGCATTGAAGCGATTGCGCCAATCCGCGCCGGAAAGCTCAAGGGTACGTTGCTCGCCTTCAGCGAGGGGCGCGTCGACAAGAATGGCAATGTGCTGGGGTGGCTGATTGGCGGACCCACGCCGGGCAGCATCTTCTTGAAGCAGATCGGCGGGTTCGACGTCACCGACGCAGCTCCCCTCCCCGACGGCGGTATCGTCGTTCTGGAACGGAGGTTCCGCTTCAGCGAGGGCGTGAAGATGCGAATCCGCCGCATCCCGGCGAGCGAGATCAAACGCGGAGCCGTGCTTAGAGGCGAGGTGCTGTTGGAGGCAACCGACAGCTTGAACATCGACAATATGGAGGCGATTGCCGCGCATCGTGCCCCGTCCGGAGAGACGGTGCTCACCTTGATGTCGGACGACAATTTCAACCCGTTTCAGCGGAGCTTGATTTTGCAGTTCACCTTGCCCGAGACGGCGCCGGTGGTGGCCGGCCCGCGCGGCTAGGCGCCAGCTTCGGCTTGGGCGGCCTGTTTCTTGGCGATGTCGCGCTTCAGGCGGCGGGCGCGCAACGAGAGCTCGTCGTCGCCGGCCTTCATCAGATAGGCGTCGAGTCCCCCGCGATGCTCGACCGAGCGCAGAGCGTGAGCGCTGACGGTGAGCCGAACACGCTTCTTGAGCGCCTCGCTTTCCAGCGTCACATTGCACAGATTAGGCAGAAAGCGGCGCTTGGTGCGGCGCTTGGCATGGCTCACATTGTTGCCGGTGAGCACGGCTTTGCCGGTGAGCTCGCAACGACGGGCCATGGCGCTTTTATCCTTCTTCCCCTGGGATTTGGTGGAGCCGGGGTCTTTGCGGAGGGCCGCAAAGGGGTGCCACCGGCCGGGGAGATATACGGGGATGGCGGTGGAGGGTCAAGGCGTTGCCACAAAGCTCCGCCAAGGTGTTAATTGACGAAACCTGCGAATAATCTGACATTCGCCGGCAAGTTTCGGGCGGCCTCGCCCCTCGGGGGTTTCAAGCCATGCAAAGAGCGCGTTGTTACTTGAGCCTAGCCATGGCTGCAGGCTTGAGCTGCGCGCTCGGAGGCACCCTCCCCGTCGGGGATGCCCTTGCCGAGAACGGGTTCGCCACTCCGGGCCGGATCACCGCCGTCTACCGGGTCGACGTCGGCAGCTTCAATCTCGGCACGTTCACGCTGACCACCACTTTCCGCGGTGACGGCTATCAAATGCGCGGCGAAGGGCGGTTCACCGTGCTTGCGGGGCTCATCTATGAGTGGCGCGGGGTCACAGCGAGTACCGGCCGGGTGACGAGCGCGGGACCCGAGCCCGCGATGTATGCTTTTAACTACTCGGACAGCGGCAAGAAATTTGAGCGGTTGCGCATCACATTCGACGGCCGCTCGGTCAGCGGCGTCTCGATCGTGCCGCGCACGCGCCCCCTGCCGCGCACCATTCCTGTGACGAGCGAACAGCTCGACGGCGTGCTCGATCCAATGAGCAGCGCCTTCTTGACCGCGAAGTCGAGCAACCCGAATGGGGACCTCAATGTGTGCAATCACACTTTGCCGGTGTTCGACGGCAGGCAGCGCTACGACCTCGTGGTCACGCCAAAGCGCTCGACCTATGTGAAGCGCACGACGCCAGCGGGCTATGGAGGCCCTGCCGTAGTCTGTGCGGTCAAGTTCATCCCCATCGCCGGCCATCAGCCGGACAACCCCGGGATCAGACTCATGGCCGCATCGGACGAGATCGAGGTCTGGCTAATTCCGGTGCGGGGATCGACCATGTATGTGCCCTATCGCATTGTGCTGCCGACGCCGGCCGGATATGGCTCGGCGCTGGTGACTTCGATCCAAGTCTCGGGCGTCCGCCGCGCGAGCGCCGAGTGATCGGCAAGGGCTCGGGGCCAGACGTTAACAGCGAGACCCGAAATCCCAAGATGTAGTATGGAACAGATGTCGAAGATTAACCGTCTCCTGATTCGTGCGTCCTCCGTTCCCTTTGCTTTCCCGAGCTTCTAAAGGGAGCCTGGGCCGCAAATCCAAGATATGGTGCTCGGGCGACCGGCTCGGCTCACCCCAGGCGGCCGAGCGAAAACCGCCTCCATTCTGCCTGGAACGAAATCCGAATGGGCAGAGTCAGCGATTCGGACGAGATTCGTTCCCCACGCGTTCCGCGTTGGAACCAGTTGGACGTTTGAGACAGTCAAGTGATGAGCCGGAATTTATCCCCGATCTCCACAAACCCCCAACGTGGCCGCGGCGTGACCGCCGTTCTCGGTCCGACCAATACCGGCAAGACCCATCTCGCCATCGAGCGCATGCTCGCCCACGATCTTGGCGTCATCGGTTTGCCGCTGCGGCTTCTCGCGCGCGAGGTCTATGACAAGGTGGCCGCGCGGGTCGGCGCGAGCCAAGTCGCCCTGATCACCGGGGAGGAGAAGATCAAACCTCCCTCCCCCCGCTTCTATGTGTGCACCGTCGAGGCGATGCCGCTGGAGATCGAGGCGGATTTCGTGGCGGTCGACGAGATCCAGCTCGCCGCCGACGGCGAGCGCGGCCATGTGTTCACCGATCGGCTATTCCATGCGCGCGGACTGAACGAGACGCTTCTGCTCGGCGCCGCCACAATGCGGGACGCCATCCGCGAGCTGCTCCCCGGCGCCAATCTCGTGTCGCGGGCAAGGCTCTCCAAACTGACTTATGCCGGCGACAAGAAGATCACGCGCCTGCCGCGCCGGTCGGCCATCGTTGGCTTCTCGGCCAACGACGTCTATGCCATCGCCGAGTTAGTCCGGCGCCAGCGCGGCGGTGCCGCCGTGGTGCTCGGGGCGCTGTCGCCCCGCACTCGCAACGCGCAAGTCGCGCTTTACCAGAACGGCGACGTCGACTTCCTGGTGGCAACCGACGCCATCGGCATGGGCCTTAATCTCGATCTCGACCATGTGGCATTCGCTGGCATCCGCAAATTCGACGGGCAAAGCCATCGCGAGCTGACGCCTGCCGAGCTCGGGCAGATCGCGGGGCGTGCCGGCCGGCACATGAATGACGGGACGTTCGGCGTGACCGGCCAAGTGCCGCCCTTCGATTCGGACCTGGTCGATCGCCTCGAAAATCACTCCTTCGATCAGGTCGGCGTGCTGCAATGGCGCAACCGCAAGCTCGATTTCCACTCGGTCGATAGGCTGAAGGAAAGTCTGCGCGAGATGCCCGACCACCGGCGGCTGATCCGCGCCCGCATGGTCGACGACGTGATCGCGCTCGAGAATGTGAGCCGCGATCCGGAGGTGCGCGACATGGCACAAGGCCCGGCCGCGGTGGCTCTCTTGTGGGACATGTGCCAGATCCCCGATTACCGGAAGATCTCGGCCACAAGCCATGCCGAACTGGTGGCTACTCTTTACCGCTTCGTGATGAGCGAAGAGGGCAAGATCCCCGCGGATTGGTTCGCGCATCAAGTGTCCCAAGCCGACCGCACCGACGGAGACCTCGACACGCTCTCCAGCCGGCTCGCGCAGATCCGCACCTGGACCTTCGTGTCGCATCGCGCCGAGTGGCTGCACGACCCCGAACATTGGCAGGGCCGCACTCGCGCGATCGAGGACAATCTGTCCGACGCGCTACATGAAAGACTGACGCAGCGTTTCGTCGATCGGCGCACAAGCGTGCTGATGCGGCGGCTGCGCGACAAGGAAGAGATGACGGCCGATATCGGCGCCGACGGACAGATCTTTGTCGAGACCCATTTTGTCGGGCGCCTGGACGGCTTCCGTTTCACGCCGGACGCCGCAGGCGAAGACGTGCATGGGCGCGCGGCGCGGCATGTTGCCGCCAAGGTGCTGGCGCGCGAGCTGGCCGAGCGGGCCGATGCGCTGGTCGCGGCGCCTGATGATGCGATCTCGCTTGCGCAGAACGGCAACCTGGTGTGGCGGGGATCGGCGGTCGCCCGGCTCGACAAGGGCGAGACGGCGCTCGGCCCCCGCATCCAGATCTTGGCCGACGAGCATCTGCCGCCCGCCGATCGCGAGCGGGTCCTGAAGCGTCTCAAGGGGCGGGTCGATGCCGAGCTCGAGGCCAAGTTGAAGCCGCTCATGCTGCTAAGCCAAGCCTCGGACCTGTCAGGTCTGGCCAAAGGACTTGCTTATCAGTTGACCGAAAATCTCGGCGTGCTTCGCCGGGAGACGGTCTCCGCCGACCTCAAGGCATTGGACCAGCCGGCCAGGGCCCAGCTCCGCAAATACGGCGTCAGGTTCGGTGCCTTCAATGTGTATCTGCCCGCCCTGCTCAAACCGGCTGCGGGCGATTTGCTCCTGCTGTTGTGGTCGCTCTATTCGGGCGAAGCGCATGGGCTCGACCTTGACGCGCTGCCGGCGCGGCCTCAACAGGGACTGACCTCGGTCGAAGCAGATAAGCACATCCCCGAGTCCTACTGGCGCGCGGCCGGGTTCCATCTCGCAGGCTCTCGTGCCGTCCGCATCGACATGCTGGAGCGGCTGTCAGATCTGATACGCGCGCGCATCGCCTATCGCCCCGCCGAGGGCGTCACGCAGCCGACGGGTGCGACAGGAGACGGCGGCTTCCGGGTCGTGCCGGAGCTGATGTCTGTCGTCGGCTGCTCCGGTGAAGACTTTGCCTCGATCCTCCAGGCGCTCGGCTTCAGGCGCGAGCGGCGTCCGCTTGCCGTAACGCCTGAGGCAATGCTTCAGACCGTCCTCTCAGCGGCCGAGCCTCCGGTGTCAGGCCCAAAGGAAGCGCCGGTCGAGGCCTTCGACGAGATCTGGCGCCCTGGAAAGCGCAAGGACCCGCCACAGCATGGAAGGCGACCGGGCGCTAAGGCGAAGCACGAAGCGCGGGGACAACGCTCGAAGCGGCAGGGGCAAAGGCCACAGGCGCAAAGGCCGCGGCCCGAGCGGAAGCGGGCCATCGAGCATTCGCCGTTTGCTGTCTTGGAGGCCTTGAAGGGGCGCCTCACCTCACGTCACCCGGAGGGAAGCTGATCCGACGCCATGCAGGCGCAACGCCTTGACAAATGGCTGTGGTGCGCAAGGCTCGCCAAGACCCGCTCCGGCGCGCAGCGCGCCATCGAGGCAGGCAAGGTACGCATCAACGGCATCCGGGCGCTGAAAGCAAGCCGCCTCGTGCAGCAAGGCGATGTGGTCACCGCGACCTTGCTGGGCAGGCTGTCCGTGGTCCGCGTCATCGACGCGGCCGAACGGCGCGGGCCAGCCACTCTCGCGCGTAGCCTTTACGAAGACCTCACGCCGCCCCTGCCTGCGCCAGAGTCGAAGCGTCAGGCCGGGCCGCGTCCGACCAAGCGCGATCGGCGCCGGCTCGATGCGCTACGGAGTTCGGATCGCTAGCTATCGATGCGTCCCGTCACGCCGCCGAGGGGGCGATACGGCGCGGGGAAGCGGCGCCGGGCACGAGGCGCCCGGCGCGCAGCAATTCGGTGGCTTTCTCCGCCGCGACCGGGGGACTGAAATAGAAGCCTTGGGCTTGCTCGCAGCCCGACCCCATCAAGAAACGTACCTGCGCCTCGGTTTCCACGCCCTCGGCGATGACGTCGAGACCAAGCTCGTTGGCCAGCCGGATCGCGGCCCGCACCACGGCGGCATTGCGATAGTCGACGGTCACGCGGAACACGAATTCCGGCGCCAGCTTGAGCCGGTTCACCGAATAAGTGGTCAGATATTTCAGTGAGGAATAGCCGGTGCCGAAATCGTCGATGGCGATCTTGATGCCAAGCTGGCGAAGCTTCTCCAGCGTATTGCCGTGCCGTTGCGTGACTTCCATCAATACCGACTCGGTCAATTCGAGCTCGAGATTGGCTGGATCGACGTCCCAGCGTGTCAAACTCTGTTCGACCTCGCGCTCCAACTCCGCAGCGCCCTTGAATTGCACCCCCGACACGTTAACGGAGAGGACCTGCGGTGCGATCCCCTGGGAATGCCAGGATTTGAACTGCCGGCACGCTTCGTCGAACACCCAACGCCCGAGCGGCAGGATCGCGCCGGTCTTTTCCGCGATGGCAATGAAGGCGCCGGGCGTGAGCAGGCCGCGCGTCTTGTGGTTCCAGCGAACCAAAGCCTCCATGCCGATAATGCGTCCCGTTTCGAGCTCGACCTGAGGCTGGTAGTAAAGCTCGAGCTCGCCCTGCTCCAAAGCCACCCGCAATTCCTCGGCGGTCCGCACCCGTTCGTGCACCTCACGATCGAGATCGCGGCTGTGGAAGCGGTAACAGTTGCGGCCTTCGTCCTTGGCGCCATAAAGCGCAAGGTCGGCCTG
>JBQGDO010000044.1:0-43614 GCA_052039105.1 Methyloceanibacter sp. | reverse complement strand
CACAAGCCGCCTCGCCGAGCGCCATTAGCCCGGGCACGGTGGCATCGGGATCGCCGTTCTTCGGCGAAATCACCTCGCCATGCATGTTGGTGGGGATGCCGCCCATATTGTAGTGGCAAGTCGGGATGATGGGGATCGGCGTCTTGGTGATGTCGACGCCGGCAAAGATGCGCGCAAGCTCGGCGATGCCGGGCAGCCGCTCCTGCAAGAGTTCCGGCGGCAGATGGTCGAGATGGAGGTGCATGTAGTCCTTCTCCGGACCGTGTCCCTTTCCCGCCCGGATCTCCAAGGTGATGGCGCGCGAGACCACGTCGCGCGAGGCGAGATCCTTGGCCGACGGCGCGTAGCGCTCCATGAACTTCTCGCCCTCGGCATTGCGCAGGAAGCCGCCTTCGCCGCGCGCGCCTTCGGTGATCAGCACGCCCGCGCCGTAGACTCCGGTCGGGTGGAACTGCACGAACTCCATGTCCTGCAGCGGGAGGCCGGCGCGCAGCACCATGGCGTTGCCGTCGCCGGTGCAAATATGCGCGCTCGTGCAGGAGAAATAGGCGCGGCCATAGCCGCCGGTGGCGAGGATGGTCTGATGCGCGCGGAACCGATGCAGGGTGCCGTCCTGCATGGACAGCGCGATCACGCCGCGGCAGCGGCCCTCGTCGTCCATGATCAGGTCGATGGCGAAATATTCGATGAAGAACTCGGCGGAGTGGCGCAGCGCTTGGCCATACATGGTGTGCAGCATGGCATGGCCGGTACGGTCTGCTGCGGCGCAGGTGCGCTTAGCCTGGCCCTTGCCGAACTCGGTGGTCATGCCGCCGAAGGCGCGTTGCAGGATCTTGCCGTCTTCGGTGCGCGAGAAGGGCACGCCCCAATGCTCGAGCTCGTACACGGCTTCGGGCGCGTTGCGGCAGAGATATTCGATGGCGTCCTGGTCGCCGAGCCAGTCAGAGCCCTTCACCGTGTCATACATGTGCCAGCGCCAGTCGTCGGGGCCCATATTGCCAAGCGCGGCGGCGATGCCGCCTTGCGCCGACACGGTATGCGAGCGGGTGGGGAACACCTTGGTGATGCAAGCAGTGCGAAGGCCCGCCTCGCTACAGCCGACCACCGCGCGCAAGCCCGAGCCGCCGGCGCCGACCACCACCACGTCATAAGCATGGTCGATGACCGGATAGGCGCGGCCGTTCACCTGAACGGCGTTATGCGGCGGGGTGTCCTTGGGCGTGGCGTCTTGCGGCATGACCTACGATCCGAGACTGATCTTGATAACGGCGAAGGCGGATGCGAGCCCCACGCCGGCAGCGAAGAAGGTAGCGAGGAGGAGCATCGGCACTTTGCCCGGGCCGTGCACATAATCCTCGATGATCTCCTTCAGCCCGATTCGCATATGGATTGCGGCGTTGATCACCAGCGCGAGCAGCAAGATTGCGACGATGGGCTTGGCGATATAGGCCCTGACCTCCGCGTAGTCCGCGCCGATATGCGTGATGATGGTGTA
Source organism: Methyloceanibacter sp. (assembly GCA_052039105.1). GTDB lineage: Bacteria > Pseudomonadota > Alphaproteobacteria > Rhizobiales > Methyloligellaceae > Methyloceanibacter. The sequence goes on along the minus strand of JBQGDO010000044.1, from coordinate 42,119 downwards.
GATGAGGAAGATTACGAGCGGGATATTGGCGACCGCGGTCAGGCGCTGGCGCCAGAAGGTCTCGGTGCCGCTCCTTGCCGCGCCAAGTCCGCGCACGCGCTTCAGTGGTGTCGCCATCAGAATCCTCCCCCCCTCAGCCAGTAGCCGAGCACCCAGACCAACACGGTGAGCAGGGTCGAGCCAATGATGGTTGCCCAGGCGAACACCTCGATGCTGATCTTGTCGAGGCCAGCCCCGGTATCCCAGATCAGATGGCGGATGCCGCCGAGCATGTGATGGATCAGCGACCAGGAGAACAGGAAGAGGAGGAGGCGGCCGAAGATGCTGCCGAAGAACTCCGACACCTGGGCATAAGCCTCAGGACCGGCACTGATCGCCACCAGCCACCAGGCGAGCAGCAGGAAGCCGATCGCGTTGCCGACGCCGGAGACGCGATGCGCGATCGACATCAGCATCGTGAGCATCGGCCGGTAGATGTGCAGATGCGGGGAGAGCGGCCGCTCGGCCCCCGTTTTGGCGTGGCTCATGGGGTTTTCTTGCTGCTATTGCCCAGACGAGCCTTGTCATAACGCAAGTGCCGCCCCTGGGGCAATCGAGCCGGCTTCCCTCCCCCTTCTAGGGGTAGCGAAGCTAAGGCGTGATGACGCCGCAGGCGATACGGCCACCGGCATGACCGGCCGGGTCGGACTTGTAATCGTCGGGGTCCGCGTGGAGCACGAGCGCCGCGCCATCTTCATCCAGCAGGGCGTTCTCGCCCCCGACGGTCACCAAGGTGTTCAGCACTTCCACAGTCAGCTTGCCGCTCTCCGGTACGTGGATATTTGGCATGTCGCCGGCATGCGGGCCCTCCGGATTGAGGAACCCGTGCTTGCTCTCGTCGGGATTGAAATGGCCGCCGGCCGACTCGAATTTCGGCGGCTCGCACTTGCCCGTGGTGTGGATATGGAACCCGTGCGCGCCAGGAGGGGCCGCGGTCAGCTCGAGCGTGATCAAGGTTCCGCCTGGCGCGGTGAGGAGGCTCGCCTTGCCGATCTCCTTGCCGTCGGCATCCTTCAAGACGGCGCTCGCCTGGTCCGCGGCAAGCGCGGGCGCGGCGAGGATGAGGGCCCCCGCCAGGGCCAGCCCCAACGTGCGTTGTCGCATACAATCACTCCCGATGCGGCTCAGCGGTCCAATGCGGCCAAGCTAAGCGAGGGCCGCCACCACCGCCAATAAGACGAGGAGCCCGGTGACAGCCGGTAGCGCCCAGGTCGAGCCCGGCAGTTTCCAGCTGCGATTCTCGCGATTGGTTTCAGTGCTCAACATTTCTCTGCCCCGTTCTGGCAGCACGCGACTGGTTTCACGAGCGACAACGCCGAAATTGCAGTGCCGTTCCGAGAGGCTCGCAAACTTCCAGTAAAGAGAGACCTAACGGCCACATAGCAAATGTGCAACGAAGAAGCCCGGCATGCGGGGGGAGCAGCCGGGCTTCAACGGAACTTCAAAGCGGAACCGGCGCTGCTTGAGGGACGGGGGGTCGTCTATGGGGACGCTGCGCCAATTCCTCGGCCTAAACGCGGGAGGAGGTTTTGCGGTTCCCCTAGCGCGGCAGCGCCACCCAATAGTCCATGTCGAGCACGACGCCATCGTCGTGGCTGCCGTCGGGCTTGAGCCCGGGGAAATCGGCGCAGGCGCAGTCCTTCACGGCGAAAGTACGCAGCCTCAGCGCGCCCATGTCGCTGCGCCCGGGCAGCTCGGTCTTATCCAGCACCTCGCTCCAGGCATAGATGGTGTCGCCGGCGAAGGAGGGTGCGACATGGCGCGCGCCGTTTAGCCCGAGAATGTGGAAGGCATTGGCAAGCCCGTTGAAACTCAAGGAACGCGCGATTGAGATGATATGGCCGCCATAAACGAGTCGCCGGCCGAAGCGGCCTTTGCCCTCGACATGCTGGTTGAAATGCACCCGCGCGGTGTTCTGGAACAGGCGCGTGGCAAGCTGATGCTCGGCCTCCTCGATGGTCTGGCCGTCGACATGGTCGATCTTGTCGCCCACTGCGTAATCGCCCCAGCGCCGGATCGAGCCCGCGAGCGCATAGTCGTAACCTTTGAGGTCGAGCTTGGGCAGGGCCGCGCCGAGGGTCGCCGGGTCGACGCTGGCGGCGAGCTCGGGCACGACGGGCGCCGGCGCCGGCGCATCGAGGTCGCGCTTATTGACCATCACCCAGCGCGCATAAGACAGCACCGTCTCGCCGCGCTGGTTTCGACCCGTGGAGCGCACATAGACAGTGCCGCTTTTTTTGTTCGAGTTCTCCTTGACCCCAATCACCTCGGAGATCGAGGCGAGCGTGTCGCCGGGCTAGACCGGCGCAAGAAAGCGGAATTCGGCCTAGCCGAGATTGGCGATGGCGTTGCGCGAGATGTCCGGCACGGTCTTGCCGATGACGATATGGAAGGTGAGGAGGTCGTCGATCGGGCTGCGCGGATAGCCGATCGCTTGCGCGAAGGCGTCGGACGACTGCACGGCGAAACGCGGGCCGTAAAGAGCCGTAAAGAGACTGACATCGCCCACGGTGACGGTGCGGGGCGTGGCATGCACGATCTCCTGGCCGAGCTTGAAATCCTCGAAATAGTTGCCGGTTACCGTCTTGTCGGTCTTTTGCGCTTTGGTGTGGTTCATGCCGGGGTCGCGAGCCTTAGGCCGATGATCGAGGCAATGAGGGCGACGAGGCACAGCATCCTGAATGCCGTCGCCGGCTCGTTATAGACGAGGACGCCGACAAGTGCAGTCCCCGCCGTGCCAATTCCCGCCCATATCGCGTAGGCCGTGCCGATGGGAATTTCGCGCGCCGCCCGGGCCAGGCATATGAAACTCGCGACGATGCACAAGCCGAAGAAGAGGGTCGGCCAGATCCTGGTGAAACCCTCGGTCAGCTTCAGGGTCGAGGCGTAGCCAACCTCAAACAACCCAGCGAATAGGAGGTAGAGCCATGCCATGGGGATTTGCCTCGTGCCCTGATGCGAACGGCCGGACCATAATTTCCGGCGGCTTGTCTGTCACGCGGTCTTGTGTCCGCCCGGTTCTAGCGGCGGCAGTGCTGGAACGCTGTCGCGCGGAAAAAGCAGGCGTTGATAGAACCAGCCGATGCCGACCAGCACCGCGCCGAGGCCGAGGAAGGACAGCGCGCGGTAAATGCCGGTCAGGTCGGACATGTCGATTAAAAACACCTTGAGCACGGTGAGCGCGACTACCGCCGCCGAAGCCACACGCAAGGGAAGCGAGCGCCGCCAAATGCCGGCGGCGAGTAGCGCGACGCCGACAAGGAGCCAGACCGCGGAGTAGGTGTATTGCTCGGCGTCGGTGGTGATGCCGGCCGCAAGATCCGGTCCGTGATAGAATCGGCGGATCTGCAGGGTCAAATAGGCTAGCGCCAGGGCGAGTGCGATTGCGGCGGCGGTGTTGCTGTAGGCCTTCGGGCGGGTGTCACGGATGATGTAGGCGAGCACGCCGGCAAGGACGGCCGGCACTGCATAAGCGAGCAGGATGATATTGACGAACGGGTTCTCGACCGGTGAGCCGGTGAAGAATGGATTCTCGGTGATGCCGAGTTCGATCACGATCATCACTAGCAAGATGCCCGAGAGGACCTGAGCGCCGAAGTCGTGAATCACGCTGCCGCTCCTCGCACGCACGCGCTCGAGTCCGATGACCAGCGCCAGAAGAAGTGAGATGTTGAGCGCCGTTTCAGCGAGCGGATTGCCGCCGTAATAGGACGCGCCGCTCCAGATGTAGTGGCGGACTTCGAATACCACGAGCAGAACGAGGAAAAGCACGGCGGCGGCATCGACCATTCGGGCAGGCGCATCGTCGCGGCCGCGCCGAAGCAAGGACCCGCCGACCCAAAAGGCGATTGCCGGGACGCCGTAGCCATAGAGCAGCCAATTGAAGACCGGCGTGGTGCCAATTTCTCCCCCGACGATGTAGGGGTCCCAGACGATGCGCCCGATTAGCGCCACGGTGACCGCGGCGGCGAGCCAGCGGAGCGCGGGCCAGAGCCGCTTGTCGGCGACCCAAGCGATGCCGGGAACCATCAGTGCAAGCGCGATGGTTAGCCACCCTTTTTCGAGGGCGAGGCTGAGCCCGAGCGCCAGTGCGGCGATACTGCCGGTAGCGAAGATCGTGCCGGAGGCTTGCACGCCGGGGCGATCGCCCCGCCCTCCGAGTACTTCGGTGGCGAAGGCGAAGGCTGCGGCGAGGACGAGTGCCGCGCCGGCAAAGGGAATGGAGCGATCGAAACCTGAGATGCGCCAATAGAGAGCAATCAGGATGATAACGGGCGCGAGGACAGCCGAGGCGCTCCACAGGATGGAGATCAGCGGCCTCGTATCGCGTCCCTGGACGAGGAATCCCGACACGCCGAATAGGAGGGCGAAGGCTGCGCCAAGCGTGAGCGGCGCGCCAAGCAGGAATCGATCGGGTTGCCAGGGACTCTCGGGTCCGGTGCCGAGCGGCAGGCCGAACTCGCTTGGGTCGAGGTTGAGCGACCATTGGGCGAAGACAAGAGCGACGGCGATGCCCGCGGCGGGCACTGCGGCTACCGCGGCGTCCGTGCGCCAGGCGATGGCGAGCGTCGCGGTGACAAGCACGACGAAGAGAATCAGCGCGAGCGTATCGTGACCGGTTATCACGACGAGCAGCATCGAAACGAAGAGATAGGCCACAAGCGCGGCGGAGGAAACGAAGTCGATCTCGCCTTCCGTTGTGTCCGGACCGAAGATGAGGCCTGAGACGATTAGGAGCGTTGCGAGCGCGAAGCCGGCGGCGATGTGGAAGACGTGCGGCACGAGCGCCTCAAGATCGCCGATACCAGGCAGCGCCCAGAGCACGCTCGCGACGACCGCGCTGACGGCGAGCCAGCGCCAAAGCTGCATGCGCGCCAGCGCGAAGGCGGCGGCGGTGACGACGGCGAGATAGAGATAGAGCGCCCAATAGCTCGGCGTGTCGGTGGAGACGATCAGGGGTGTAATGAAGGCGCCGATCAGGCCAAGCCCGGCCAGGGCCGGCCCATGCATGAGGGAAGCGGCGAGCGTGCCAAGTGCCACGGCGCCGAGGAGCAGAAAAGCCACTAGCGGCCCGATGAAGCCGTAAAGCGCGTAAGCCGCGTAGACATCGGCATAGGCGACCGCGGTGCCGGCGGCGGTCAGGACGCTTGGAATATGTGCCTTGGGGAGGCCGGCGAGGCCGGTCAGGATCTCGCGGCGCCGGGTCCATTCGCCGGCGGCGATCAGGACAAGCGCGACAAGCGCCCCAAGCAGAACGCGCGCACTTGGCCCGAACCAGCCCTGCTCGATCGAATAGCGCACGAGAAAAAAGCCGCCGAGCGCAAGCGCGATGCCACCGGCCCAGACCACCCATTGCGTGCCGAAGCGCTCTTCCAGACTGATTTTCGGTTTGGCTACGGATGGCGGCGGCGCAGGCGCGGCAGCAGGCGGTTCAGGCTCGGCTGGGGGCGGCGAGGGCTCCGCCTTTGGCATCGCTATGGTTTGAGGCTCCGGCAGAACAGGGGGCGCTTCTGCGGCGGGGGGCGCTTCGCCTTGAAGTTCCGCGATCCGCGCTTCGAGCCAAACAGTGCGCAACTCCAGCCGCCTGATGCGGTCGCGCGCGCCTGCCGCCATGATAATGGCCGCCACGGCGAGAACCGGGATGGCGAGAACCGCGACGATTAGCAGGATGAATGGGTCTATCACCGCAGACCTGAAGGATCGGCCGACATGGCCGAGAGATCGCCGTTCAAAATGAAACGGCGATCCCGGGTGGGTTGCCTATCTAGCCCCGGGGCAGTGTCGTTGAGAAGCCGGGAGCGCGAGGCGTCCCCAGATACAGAAATGGCGATCCCCACTTGCGCGGGGATCGCCATCTTAGCGAAAGCTTTCGATCGACGCGCTGATTAAGCGCGGTCGAGCTCGGCAGGCAGATAGCTCGTCACTTCCATGCCAGCTTCGGACTCGGTGATCTCGGGTTTCAGCCACTCTTTCATGGTCGTCTCCTTCGGTGAACTACCAAGAGTTCGGTGAACTAACGCTAGGATAATTGGCGATGGGCGATGGAAGCCGCATGACTTGTCCATGAACAGCCCCTGAAAGCCACATTAACAAATTCTGACAAAGGGCCGGAAAGTGCTGCAAATCGGGACTTTTCGAGGGGGGATCGAGCGAGGTCGTCAGGAGGCGGCCTCGGCCCGCTCCTTCCGCGCGCCGGCAAGCACTTCGCGGGCGTCGTCTCTACCGGAACAGTACCAGAGCCTTTTCGATGGTGATCCACACCGCCCAAAGCAATGGGATACCGACCGCCGCCCAAGCGAGCGGCGCGATCTCGATGCGGCGTGGATTGAGCACGACGCCGGCGAGCCACATAGCCACCCCGATCCACATCAGGAAGGGCCGGTAGGCGAAATAGCCGGTAAGCTCCGGCCTCGTCATCGCCTCGGCGCAAGCACCGGTGGTGAAGACGAGGCACTCCCAGGCACCGCCGAGGGCGCCCAGCTTGGTGTAGGTGGTGATCCACCACACCAGCGAGGAAGCGATCAGGCACATGCCGATCGGCTGGAGCAGCCGAATGTTGCGGCTGATCTCGTGCGTGGCACGGATTTCCACCACGCGCCGCGCCGATGTCACCGCGGTCTTGACCTGAAGCGCTTCCACCTCCTCTGGCTTCATGAACCATTTCTGATGCAGAGGCCGGATCAGCAGATTGGCGATGAAGCCAGCGACCAGCAGTCCAGCCAGCACGTAGAAGATCGGGTGATAGATCTGATCAGGCGGCACGCCCTCGGCCACACGTGTGTCGTGCATGTAGTTGACGATCACCGGGCCGACGATGCCTGCCGTCGACCAAGCGGTGAGCAGCCGGCCATGAATGGCGCCGACGAACTGCGTACCGAAAATATCGGCGAGGTAAGCGGGGATGGTGGCAAACCCGCCGCCATACATAGAGGCGATCAGGCACATGGCGGCGGCAAACACCGCGAGCATGCCGAGCGTCGCCAAGGTCGGGGACAGAGCATAGCAAATGAAGCCAAGGGTGAAGAACGTGTAGTAGGTCAGCTTGCGGCCGATCTTGTCGGAAAGTGAGGCCCAGAAGAAGCGGCCTGCAATGTTGAACAGCGAGAACAGGCCGACAAATGCCGCTCCGACCACCGCCGCCTGCGCCTTCTGCGCATCGGTAAACTCTGCGAAGCCGACCGACGGATCACCGAACAGCCTGCCGCCGAAAGTCTCTTGCAACATCGGCGAGGCGGCGCCGATGATGCCGATGCCGGCGGAGACGTTGAGGCACAGCACGAGCCAGATCAACCAGAACTGCAGGGTCTTGTGCGCATCCTTGAGATGGACGTGCCCGGTCGTGATCATCGCATGGGTGTTCTGGGGTGGTGTCCAGCCTTCGGGTTTCCAGCCAGTCGGCGGCAAGCGATAGCCGAAGGCGCCTCCCATCATGAAAATGAAATAGATCACGCCGAGCGTGACGAAAGTTTCCCATACGCCGACCGAGGTCGGGGTCTGGTAGTAATTCATCAGGATCGCGGCGAGCGGCGAGCCGATCATGGCGCCGCCACCAAAGCCCATGATGGCCATGCCGGTGGCCATGCCGCGGCGATCGGGGAACCATTTGATCAGGGTGGAGACGGGCGAGATATAGCCGAGACCGAGCCCGATGCCGCCGATAAAGCCGGAGCCGAGCCACAGCATCCAGAGCTGGTGGATGTAGACGCCAACCGCCGAGATCATCAGCCCGCCGCACCAGCAGAGTGCCGCCACCACGCCCGCCCGGCGCGGGCCGACCCGCTCGAGCCAGCCGCCCCAGATCGCCGCCGACACACCGAGCAGGACGAAAAACAACGTGTACATCCAGCCGAGGTCGAATTGGGTCCAGTCGCAACTGGTGGCGAACAGCGCCTTGGCGGTGATGGCGAGCTTGCCGAGGAAAGTGGTGGCATCCCCGGGACAGGGAACTGGATGGTCAAGGCCTTGCGAGACGCCGACGGCGCGGCCGAGCGGCAGCCAAAACACGCTGAAGCCATAGGCCATGCCGATGCAGAGATGGATGGCAAGCGCGGCGGGTGGCACGAGCCAGCGGTTGTAGCCCGGATGCGCGATGATACGCGCCTTGTCGAGCAGGCCGATGCGATCGCTCGCGGCCATGGACTCTCCAGCACTCGTCATAGAACTCCCCCCAAGAAGCGCCTTTTGCTTTGGGCGGCAGTTTGGCCGGGCTTAGGCGTCATCGCAAGGCCAAAGCCGGTGTACCGCTTCGGGCCAGACTAAGGCGGCGCAATGCGGTTTGCGCCGCCTGCTTCGGCTCTGTCAATGTGGCACCGAGCCAATGGGGATCGCTCAGGTCGACTTCTTGTATTTCGCCGCCTCTTCGGAGCCTTTGGTTGCGTCGCCCGCCGTGTAGGAGTGGGCGCCGACGCCGGCGAGCTTGCCCTTGTCCACGACGAGATATTCGGTGCGGATCGGCTTGCCGGCGAAATAACTCTCGAGGATCTCGCGCGTGCCGGCGGCGTAACGGGTCTGCGCCGACAGTGAGGTTCCGGAGATATGCGGGGTCATGCCGTGATGCGGCATGGTGCGCCACGGATGGTCCTTGGGGGCGGGTTGCGGGAACCAGACGTCGCCCGCATAACCTGCCAGTTGCCCGCTCTCGAGAGCACGCACGATCGCGTCGCGGTCGCAGATCTTGCCGCGGGCCGTGTTCACGATGTAGCTGCCCCGCTTCATCTTCGAGATCAGCTCGTCGTTGAACATGTGCTCGGTCTCGGGATGCAGTGGCGTGTTGATGGTGACCACGTCGCAGACTTTGACCAGCGACTCGACGTTCGGATGGAAGGTGAGGCCGAGTTCCTTCTCGACGCTCTCGGGCAGCCGGTGCTTGTCGAAATAGTGCAGCTTGACGTCGAACGGCTTGAGCCTGCGCAGCGCCGCAAGACCGATGCGGCCGGCGGCCACCGTGCCGACATTCATGCCCTCGAGATCATAGGACCGCTCGACGCAATCGGCGATGTTCCAGCCGCCTTTGATCACCCAGCCATAGGACGGGATGTAATTGCGCACCAGCGCCAGGATCATCATGACGATGTGCTCGGACACGCTGAGAGAGTTGCAATACGTCACCTCGGCGACGGTGACGCCCTTGTCCATCGCCGCCTGAAGGTCGGTATGGTCGGAGCCGATGCCGGCGGTGATGATGAGCTTGAGCTTCTTCGCCTTGTCGAAGCGCTCCTTGGTCATGTAGGCGGGCCAGAAGGGTTGCGAGATGACGATCTCGGCGTCGGGCAGTTCCTTCTCGAACACGGAATTTGGACCGTCCTTGTCGGATGTCACCACCAAGGTGTGACCTGCCTTTTCCAGGAATTTGCGCAAGCCCAACTCGCCCGAGACACTGCCTAAAAGTTCGCCAGGCTTGAAATCGATGGCGCTCGGCGTCGGCGTGGTCTGCCCGTCGGGATATTTAGTGATTTTGGGGATGTCGTCGCGGGCATATTTCGGCGGATAACCGTCGACGGGATCGTCATAAAGAACGCAAAGGACTTTTGCCATGGTGCCGCTCCTCATATTGCGGGCGAGGCAAGCCATTCGCGCGCGCCCGAGCGCGACGAGAACGAAGCTCGCCTGGCGGGTTGATCCAATAACGAGGAGGGCAGGAAATTCGTTCGCCCCTTCCTCGCGTTTCCTCGCTCAGATCGCTGCCGTTAGCGGCAGTTCTTCGATATCCGGCGCGACCAAGCTTCCATCCGGAAGCGGGGAAGATCAAATTGATTGCGGAAAACGATTGATAGCCGCCGTCAATCGACGGCGGCGCGGGCGGGCGCCGATTTGAGGGCGCGCGCGAGGTCGAGGCTGCGCGCCAAGCGAAGCAGAGCGTTGGCGATCGGGGTGAGCGGATCGCGGTCGGAGACGACAAGACCGATGGAATGCGTGCAAACCGGTTTCACCAGCGGCAGGGCGCGCAGACCGCCGGCGAGGCCTAGCCGGTCGACATAGGTATGCGGCACGATGCTCGACCAGTTCCCGCTCCTGACATGCGAAAGAATGCAGACGAAGGAATTGGTCTCGATGCGGGCGCGGGGCGTCACGCCGACGCCCTCGAAGATCTGGTCGATGATGCGTCGGTTCTGCATGTCGCGGCTGAGCAGGCAGAGCCTGGCGGAGGCGGCCTCGGCCCAGGTCATCGACTTGCGCCGGCCGGCGCGGCCCGTCTGGGTGATGAACACGTAGCGCTCGCGGTAGAGATGGTGGCAGCGCACGCGTTTCAGCGGTTCGTTGTCGAGATAGGTGACACCGGCGTCGATCTCGAGATCGTCGAGGGCCCGCTGGATGGCGATCGAGCTCATCGACTGCACCTGCACGCTGACGCCCTGATGGCGCTCGCAGAACGGCGTGATCAGATGCGGCAGGGACGGCAGGGTGGCCGGGATACTGGCGAGCCTGAGCGTGCCGAATAAGGCGTCATCGCTGACGGTTAGGTCCTGCTTGAGGCTCTCATAATCGGCGATGATCTGGCGCGCCCAGGACAAGACCCGCTCGCCCTCCGGCGTCAGGCCGAGGAAGCGGTGTCCCCTTATCACCAGCGGCATGCCGAGCTCTTCTTCGAGCTTGCGCAAACCGGCGCTCAAGGTCGGCTGGGAGACATTGCAGGCGGCGGCGGCGCGCGCGAAGTGACGTTCGCGGGCGATGGCAACCAAATACATCATCTGGCGCACGAACATGGGTCGCTCCCGCCGAGGTCCGAACCCGGCGCAGCGAACTTAACGCAGCCCGGCTGCAAAAAGCTACAGGCGCTTAGCGATGCCTCTTGATCTTTCGGCTTTCCTCAAGCCCAATCTGACGTAAAGACAGCCGCCACAGGAGGTAGGATTTTGCCTTTACCCGCCACGCTGCTCGAGGGTCACTTCCGCTTCCGGCGCGACGTACATGCGCGCGACCGCGGGCGCTATCAGCAACTTGCCGAGCTCGGGCAAGCGCCGACCGCGATGGTAGTCGGCTGCTGCGACGCACGAGTGGACGTCTCGCTGATTTTCGACGCCAAGCCAGGCGACCTCTTCATCTTGCGCAATGTCGCCAATTTGGTGCCGCCGTTCGAACCGGAAGGCAGATATCACGGCACGAGCGCGGCCATCGAGTTCGCGGTGCTGGGGCTGAAGGTGCCCAACTTGATCGTGCTCGGCCACTCGCGTTGCGGCGGCGTGGCGGCCTATCGGCAGAAGGTGCGGGACAATGTGGCGAAGGAGGGCTTCATCGGCCGTTGGCTGACCCTGCTCGACAATCTCGAACCGGGAGAGGCGGACATCTTCGCGCATGGCGACGAGACCGCTTTCGAGCTGGCCGCGATCCGCTCCTCGCTCGCCAATCTGCGCTCGTTCCCCTTCGTCCGCGACCGAGAGAAGGAGGGGCTGCTCGCCCTGCATGGATTGCATTTCGATATTGGCACAGGCGAGTTGCTCAGCCTCGATCAGACCACCGGACGTTTCGAGCCGGTGGCGGAAGGATAGCTGGCTTCCGGGTCAGGCTGCCTTGCGCTCAGCGGCGGCCATCTCGCCGCAGCTTCGCGCGCAGCGGCGGCAGGTCTCGACACAGAGCACCATTGCCTCGTCATCGGCAAGATTGGCGCAATCGTCGGCGCACATTTCGCAGACGCCGGCGCAAATACGGCACGTCATCTGATGTAGCGGCGAGTTGCGCAGCATGAAATCGGCACTGGTGATGCAAATTTGCACGCAATCCTGTAGTAAACGGATATGGGCGGGCTCGGCGTGGGCGCCGCCCTTCTCGAGACAATGCCCGATCGTGGCGAGACAAACCGAATGGCAGTCGAGGCAATCGGTAATGCAATCCTGCATAGCGGCCATGACGTTCTCCCTTTCGATTTGTAAAGAGAACGAACCGCCACTGAAGCCGGTTCCGACCGTAAGCGATTTCCTCGTATAGTGACAGGCCATGCCCCTTCCTGACGTGAAAACCGCCACCAAGGCCGACTCGGACCGGTGTGTCGCGACCATCGTGCTCGCCTTCTCCGGCGATCCGGGGGCCCGCTGGGGCTTCCCGGATCCGCAGACCTATTTCGCGATCTTTCCACGTTTCGTCCGAGCCTTTGGCGGAAGGGCCTTCGACCATGGCTCGGCTCACCACATCGAAGGGTGTGCCGCAGCACTCTGGCTTCCTCCGGGCGTCGAGCCGGACGAGGAGACGATGATGGCGCTGGTCGAAAGCGCGACTGCCGAGGACGATCGCGAGGTGATGTTCGGCCTATTCGAGCAGATGGGCGGCTTCCACCCGAAGGAGCCGCACTGGTATCTGCCCTTGATAGGGACCGATCCGGCGAAACAGGGCAACGGCTATGGTTCGGCGCTGCTGCGGCATGCGCTCGCCATGTGCGATCGAGACAAAGTGCCTGCCTATCTGGAAGCGACGAGCGCGCGGAACGTGCCGCTCTATCAGCGGCACGGCTTCGAAGCCCTCGGCACCATCCAGGCCGGCAATTCGCCGGGCATCACGCCGATGCTGCGCAAGCCGCGGTGACACGGCGCTGCGCGCGCGGCAACCTCAAGCGGCGCGGTCTCGCAGATTTCTGAATGCTTGCCTCGACTAGGCGCACACCTTCTTTGTCGCTTTGCAGTGCACCAGCACGCCCTTAGGGCTGCAGATGGTCGACGATTTGCCCACGCTCACAGACGTGTAGCCGCTCCTGGCCGCCCACCGGTTTATCTTGAACGTGAGGTGCTTCAGCGACCTGGCAGAAGCCTTGGCCTCATTGGAACCGCGGCCCTCGGCGACAATGGCAGTGCAACTTGCCGCCTTAACCGGCTGCACGGCGACGAAGGATGCAACAATTGCGGCAACGACGATCGGCAATCTACGAAGCATGGTACTCTCCATGGGTTCGACGGTGTCGGTTGCTCTCGGCGAACATTATCTCCGCGCGTATAGTATCAGGTCTCCTCTGGCGTTTTGGAATAACCGTTGGCAACCGCGTTAATGAGGATTTGTCCTTAATCGTCGCCATCGGGGCCGCGCCTCAGGCCGGCACGCTTGTGCCATGCAGCTAACGTGGTTGATGTTGCATCGATGACTTCAAGTCGCGATCCGGTGCTTGTAGACCTCGCGCTGCAGGGCGGCGGTGCGCACGGCGCTTTCACCTGGGGCGTGGTCGATCGCTTGCTGGAGGAGTCGTGGCTCCCCATCGAGGGTATTTCCGGAACCTCGGCAGGAGCGATGAATGCTGCGGTGCTTGTCGACGGTTACGCCGAGAACGGAGCCCAAGGGGCGAGAGCGCGCCTTGAGCTCTTCTGGAAGAAGGTCTCCGACGCGGCCCGGTTCAGCCCCTTTAGGCGCAGCCCGCTCGATATTCTTCTCGGACGCTGGACACTCGATGCCTCGCCGGCGTTCCGCAGCCTCGATCTGTTGGCGCGCATCTTCTCGCCTTACGATCTCAACCCGCGCGGCTTCAATCCGCTGGCCGAGATTCTGGCGGACTGCATCGATTTTAGCCGGGTGGCGAACGCGCCGACCAAGCTGTTCGTGACCGCCACCAATGTGCACACCGGGCGCGGGCACGTGTTCCGCAACGCGGAGCTTACACCGGAAGTGCTGTTGGCATCGGCCTGCCTACCTACGATGTTTCAGGCCGTCGAGATCAACGGCGAGGCCTATTGGGATGGCGGGTTCGCCGGCAATCCGACCATCACGCCTCTGATCCGTGAATGCGAGTCGCGCGATACGATCCTTGTGCAAGTCAATCCCGTGGAACGGCCGGGGACGCCGCGTACCGCGCAGGAGATCGCCAGTCGCGTCAATGAAGTATCCTTCAATGCGACGTTGCTAAAAGAACTGCGCATGATCGCCGTGCTGCGGCATGTCTCCGATGCGGGTAATAGCGAGGGCGCGCGCTGGGCGCAGATGCGAATCCACCGCATCGCGAGTCCGGCCATGGCGGAACTTGGCTACTCCTCGAAGCTCAACGCCGAGTGGGAGTTCCTGGTGATGCTGCGGGACGAGGGACGCCGCTCAGCCGAGACGTTTCTGAACGCCCATGCAGACGATCTCGGTGTGCGCTCAACGCTCGATCTCGACGCGACAGTTGGACAGGTCTAACAGGCGATGGGCCTCGCCGGTATCCTGATCGCGCTGGCGCTGCTCATCTGGCTGTCCTATCGCGGCTGGAGCGTGCTTCTTCTCGCGCCGGTCGCCGCCCTTATCGCGGTGATGGTGGCGGGCGAACCGCTTCTTGCCCACTGGACTCAGACCTTCATGGGCGGCGCGGCGAAATTTCTCGCTCAGTTCTTTCCCCTGTTTCTCCTTGGCGCCTTGTTCGGGAAGCTCATGGAGGACAGCGGTTCGGTGGAGGCCATTGCGCGCTTCATGACCGATCGGCTCGGCGCCCATCGCGCGATGCTTGCCGTCGTCCTGGCCGGCGCGATCGTGACCTATGGCGGCGTAAGTCTCTTCGTGGCGCTGTTTGTCATCGCGCCCATGGCGCAGGGCCTCTTCCGAAGTGCCGACATTCCGGTTCGACTAATGCCGGCGGCGATCGCGCTCGGCACCATGACGTTCACGATGTCGGCGTTGCCAGGGACACCGGCCTTGCAAAACGCGATACCCATGCCGTTTTTTGGCACCACGCCGTTTGCCGCTCCCGGCCTCGGGATCATCGCCGGCGCGATCATGCTGACTTTCGGCGTGTGGTGGCTGGGAAGAGCGGAGCGGGCGGCACGTCGCCAAGGTGAGGGCTACGGAACAGCTCGGGTTTGCCCGTCGGCGGGGGATGCCACGCTCCGCGGGCGAGCCACCATTGCAAGCGAGTTCGATCCTGCCGAAATTCCTCACGGGCACCATGCCGCTTCGTTGCCGCGCGTTTCCGTGGCCTTGCTGCCCATCGTCGTCGTTATTCTCGTCAATCTCGCCATGAGCATGTTCGTACTGCCGCGGCTCGATACCAGCTTTCTAGCCGATGAGCGTTGGGGTTCGACCTCTCTGGCCGCAGTTGGCGGTGTGTGGGCGGTGGTCATCGCCCTTCTGGCGGCGATTGTGAGCGTCATTGCCCTGAACCACCGGCGCTTCCCCTTGCTCAAGGAAACGATGGACGCGGGCGCCAACGCTGCGGTGCTTCCGGCGTTCAGCGTGGCGAGCCTTGTCGGTTTTGGTGCTGTCATCGCCGCGTTGCCGGCCTTCAACTTGGTTCGGGACTGGGTGTTGTCGATAGAGGGCGGCCCGCTCGTTTCGCTCGCAGTCGCGACCAATGTCCTTGCCGCGTTGACCGGGTCCGCGTCCGGCGGCCTGACTATCGCTCTCGATGCGCTTGGTGAAACCTATCTTCGCCTCGGGTATGAGCAGGGAATTGACCCCGCATTGTTACATAGGATTGCGGTCATGAGCGCCGGCACCCTCGACAGCCTGCCGCATAACGGTGCGGTGGTAACGCTGCTGTCCGTCTGCGGCGTCACGCATCGCGAGGGCTATTTCGATCTCTTCATGGTCGCGATCGTTGGCGCGCTGATCGCGCTTGCGGTCGTGATCGCGATAGGATCGACAGTCGGCTCGTTCTGACCGAAGCCGGTCGTAGATCAGGCGGCCCGGTCGAGCAGATTGCGGTTGATGATGACTTCGGCGATCTGCACCGTGTTGAGCGCGGCGCCTTTGCGCAGGTTGTCGGACACGACCCACAACGAAAGGCCGTTGTCCACGGTCTGGTCGTCGCGGATGCGGCTGACGAAGGTCGCATAGTCGCCAACGCATTCGACCGGCGTCACATAGCCGCCGGGTTCGCGCTTATCCACGACGAGCACGCCGGGCGCCTCGCGCAGGATCTTGCGCGCTTCGTCCGTCGAGAGCGGCTCCTCGAACTCGATATTGACGGCCTCGGAATGGCCGACGAATACCGGCACGCGCACGCAGGTTGCGACGACCTTGATCTTTGGATCGAGGATCTTCTTGGTCTCCGCCGACATCTTCCACTCCTCCTTGGTCGAGCCGTCGTCGAGAAAGACGTCGATGTGCGGGATGACGTTGAAGGCGATCTGCTTGGTGAATTTCTTCGGCTCGGGCGGTTCGGTGACGAAGATGCCTTTGGTCTGGTCCCAAAGCTCGTCCATCGCCTCCTTGCCGGCGCCGGAGACAGATTGGTAGGTCGAGACCACCACGCGCTTGATCTTGGCCGCGTCGTGCAGCGGCTTCAACACCACCACGAGCTGCGCGGTCGAGCAATTCGGATTGGCGATGATGTTCTTCTTGGTGAAGCCAACGACGGCGTCGGCATTCACTTCCGGCACGATCAAGGGAACGTCGGGGTCGTAACGCCAGCAGGAGGAATTGTCGATGACGACGCAGCCCTGCGCGCCGATCCTGGGGCTCCATTCCTTTGAGACGGCCGAGCCCGCCGACATCAGCGCGAAGTCGATGCCGCGGAAATCGAATTGCTCCAGATCCTGACATTTGAGCCGCGAGTCGCCATAGGAGACCTCGACGCCCATCGAGCGGCGTGAGGCGATGGCGAACACCTCGTCCGCGGGGAATTCGCGCTCGGCGAGGATATTGAGCATTTCGCGCCCGACATTGCCGGTCGCGCCGATAACGGCCACCTTGTAGCCCATGGGTCTGCCGCTCCTTACGTCACATGCTAGGCGGGGGGTTTGCGGCCGATTTACGGGGAACCATGCCCATTGTAAAGGTCGCGGAATGGGAACATTCGCAAGCCGGAGCATTGGGCGGCTGCATATGAAAATCACCGATCGCCACGTTACGGTTTTCCTGCTCGCTCTTCTGCTTGCCGCCTGTGACTCGGCGGAACTGCCGGAGGCGGCGACGGAAGGCCCAAACCCGGAAATCCCGCCGCCGAGCAAGGCGCTCTTCCCGGCGATCAACATTGCGCCGGCGGGGTCCTGGCAGCACGGCAGGACGCCAGTCCCAGCCGCTGGGCTCGAGGTAACGGCGTTCGCCTCGGGCCTCGATCACCCGCGCTGGCTTTATGTGCTGCCGAACGGCGATGTGCTCGTCGCAGAAACAAACGCACCCGAAAAGGGCTTGCCGACGAGCTTCAAGGGATTGATGACGGTGTGGGCGATGAATCTTGCCGGCGCCGGCGTGCCGAGCCCCAATCGCATTGTCCTGTTACGCGACGGGGACGGTGACGGCGTAGCGGAGACGCGGAGCATCTTTCGCGAAGGCCTCAACTCGCCGTTCGGCATGGCGCTGATCGGCGACAAACTCTACGTCGCCGATACCGATGCGCTGCTCAGATTCGATTATCGGGAAGGGGCGACGAAGATCGAAGGACAAGGCACCAAGATCGCCGATCTTCCGGCGGGGCCTCTCAACTATCATTGGACCAAGAGCCTGGTAGCGAGCCCGGACGGCAAGCGGCTCTATGTCGGCGTCGGATCGAACAGCAACGCCGGGGAGAACGGTCTCGAATGGGAGAAGGATCGCGCGCAAATCCTCGAGATCGATCCCGCGACCGGCGCGACGCGTAGCTTCGCCACCGGCCTGCGCAATCCGGTCGGCATGGCCTTCGAGCCGCAAACGAGTGCGCTGTGGGCGGTGGTCAACGAGCGCGACGAACTGGGCTCCGACCTCGTGCCGGATTATCTTACCGAGGTGAAAGAGGGCGCGTTCTATGGCTGGCCGTTCTCCTATTGGGGTCAGCATGTCGATCTCCGCCCAAAGCCCCAGAACCCGGAAATGGTGGCGAAGGCGATCAAGCCGGACTACGCGCTCGGCAATCACGTGGCATCGCTCGGGCTTGCCTTCTCCGAAGGTGATCTCTTGCCTCAGTCGTATCGTTCAGGCGCCTTTATCGGCGAGCACGGCTCATGGAACCGCATCCCGTTCAGCGGCTACAAGGTCGTGTTCGTGCCCTTCGCCGGCGGACGTCCGTCGGGACTGCCCATTGACGTGCTCACCGGGTTCCTCAGCGAGCGCGGCGAAGCGCAAGGTCGCCCGTCAGGTGTCGCCATCGACCGCAAGGGTGCGCTGCTGGTCGCCGACGACGTCGGCAACGTCGTATGGCGCGTCGGCCCGGCAAGTGCCAGCCATTGACGCGACGAGACGCCGTTCCGCCGGCAATGGTCGACCTAGACGGGGCTTTTGCCGCGGCAATTTGCTGTTAAGTTGCGTAGCACGACCTCCTGCGCGAGACTGAGCCTCTGAGCGTCAGAGCGCATGGGGTTGGGCTCGATGGTGCAGCGTGTCGCACACTATTTGCTCGCGCGGCCGCTGCTTCTGCTCCTGCTCGGCACGGACATTATCTTCATCACGGTTCACGTTTGGATGTGGGCGAGGGGAGATTTGCCGTGGGAGTTCAATCTCGGGCGGCAAGCCAGCTATCCAGAGATATTCCAATATCTGAAGTGGTTGACAGCAACCCTGCTTTGCGCGGTTGCGTTCGTGCACCGGCGCGACGCTCTTTATCTCGCCTGGGCGGCGTTGTTCCTCTACCTCCTACTCGACGACTCGCTCGAACTCCATGAGACCATCAGCGCCATCCTTGCGCAAAACTTTCAGGTCGCAGCGAGATATGGCCTTCGCGGCAAGGATTTCATGGAGATCGCGGTGTCGCTGAGCGCGGCCACGATGCTGCTCGGCGCAATCGCGCTTTGTTACTGGCGCAGCAAAGAAGATCCGGCCCGCACGCTGACCTGGGCATTGCTCCCTTGGCTCGCACTGCTGGCTTTCTGCGGCATCGCCCTGGAAATGGTGAAGCGGCAACTCCGCACGATCTATGGCTGGGACTGGGTGTCCATCATCGGCGAAGTTCTGGAAGATGGCGGCGAGATGATCGCAGCAAGCTTCCTTGCCGCTACGGTTGTTTACGCGGTGCTCCGATCCGGCGCTCCTATCGGCCGGTCGCCGCCGGCGGCGGGACGAGTCATCCCATGAGCGTGACGCGAGGGACTACGCGCGCGGCAGATGCCTATATTCTGGCGAGCATCGGCGCCGTGCTGCTAGTTCTGCTGGTTATGGCGCTCGCGCTGCTCGCCTATGCGTCCGGGATCAGGATCGGTCCGCGACCGCTTTATCGGTGGCTGCTGCGCGAAGACAGCGTGGTCGAAACCTTGACTGCCGTCCTCCTGGCTTTGGCGGCAATGCTTGCCATCGTCGCGGCGATTAGAATGTCCGAGGCTCAGCGCTGGTCTCGCCCGTTCTTCTGCTTGTTCGCAGTGTTTTGTGTACTGGGGGCGCTCGAGGAGATCAGCTGGGGTCAGCGGATCTTGGGATTTGAATCGGGCGAGCTCTTCACCGAGCGCAGCGATCAACACGAAGTCAATCTTCACAACGTGGTGCAGGACTATCTCAAACGGCGGGGTTCCCCGATCGTCTGGACGCGAAAGATCGCCGCGCTCGCGTTGTTCGCCTATGGGGTGATAGGTCCGATTCTGAACCGGTTCGTGCCCTTCGCCCGGCTGTTCCGGCGGATCCGCTTGGTCGGTCCGCCGCCCGCGCTTGTCCTCGGGTTCCTGTTGGGGTCGTTCCTCGCCTGGGCCGATTGGCCGACAGGGCGCGAGGAGGAACTTGGCGAGTTCCTGTTCGCCCTATGCTTCGCCTTACTGGTGCCGCTCTGGCTACTGCAGCAGCGCTACGCTTCCGGCTCGGAGTCGCCGCACCTCGCTCGCCCCGTACCGCTCTGAGCTGCGTCAGGGCCTGGCCGGTGCTTCCGCCTTCACCTCAATGCATTTCTTGGTGGTGAACTCGTTGATCATGCGCACCACCTCCGGTCCGAGCACATTGGCCGAATTGTCTAGGCCGGTGCCGGCATAGATGAGCGGGTAGATGAACAGAGGCGCGGAGGCTTCGCCCCAATTGACTTGCGCCTCCACGGCCTTGCCGTTCTCGAATTTGGCGTGCGGCGCCAGAATTATTTCCACAACGTAGGGATCGCCCTCGGTCTTTTGCGACAAAGTGCAGCGGACCTTCTGTGGCGCCATCGACATTTCATAGCTCGCATCGCTCATGGCGCGGGCCAGCGCCGCGCGTTTCACCTCGAGCTTCGACTGGCAGACCGCCTTGCCCCAGGGCCAGTTGATCCGGCCGCCAAGCATCTTGACGATGTCCTCCTCGCGCCACGTCTTGACGATGTCGCACGACACGTCCTCACCAGTGAGATCGCGGCTGGCGATGATGTCGCAAATCTTCGTCTTGCACACCTTGCGCGCTTCCTTTTCGGCGAGCTCCTCCGGCGTCAGCACACGCTTGGTGTTATCGGGTCCAGACTCCGCGCCCCCCGGCCCGGTGGACTGGGGTACGACTTCCGTTTCGTTCGACTGTGCGAAAAGGAAGGTCGGAGCGGAGGCCAGGACGGCGAGGAGACCTATCGCTACGGGTCGCATCGCTGATACTCCTCAACTTGATTGGTCGAGGGCGGCAATGATGGCATCGCCCATCTCGCGCGTGCCGACGGTGGGGCAGCCCTCTTGCTTGATGTCGGCGGTGCGCAGGCCCTGATCGAGCACCGCCGCGATGGCCGCCTCCAGCGTATCGGCCGTTTCCCCCAGGGAGAACGAGTAGCGCAGGCACATGGCGAGGCTGGCGATGGTGGCGATGGGGTTGGCGATGCCCTTACCGGCAATATCCGGCGCGGAGCCATGCACGGGCTCATAGAGCGCACGCCGGCGCCCGCTTTCATCAGCCGCGCCGAGTGAAGCCGAGGGCAGCATGCCGAGCGAGCCCGTCGCCATCGCCGCTTCGTCCGAGAGCACGTCGCCGAACAGATTGTCGGTGACGATGACGTCGAATTGCTTCGGCGCGCGCACGAGCTGCATGGCGCAATTGTCGGCAAGGATGTGCTGCAAAGTCACGTCGCCATAGCGCTCCTTATGCACCCTGGTCACGACCTCGTTCCATAACACGCCGGTCTTCATCACGTTGCGCTTCTCGGCGGAATGCACCAGCCGCTTCCGCTCACGCGCAAGCTCGAAGGCGACGGCGGCGATGCGCTCGATTTCGTAGGTGTCGTAGACCTGGGTGTCGATGGCGCGCTTCTGTCCATTGCCGAGATCGGTGATGGTCTTGGGCTCGCCGAAATATACGCCGCCGGTCAGTTCGCGCACGATCATGATGTCGAGGCCTTCTACCAATTCGCGCTTCAGCGAGGAGGCGTCGGCGAGTGCCGGATAGCAGATGGCGGGGCGGAGATTGGCGAACAGCTCGAGGTCCTTGCGCAGCCGCAACAGCCCCGCCTCCGGCCGCTGCTCGTAAGGCACGCCGTCCCATTTCGGGCCCCCGACCGCGCCCAGCATCACCGCGTCTGCGGCGAGCGCCTTCTCCATGGTGGCGTTGGAGATCGCCTCGCCATGGGCGTCATAGGCGCAGCCGCCGACGAGATCGGTCTCGGTCTCGATCGAGGCCAGCCCCTTGGAATTGACCCAATCGACGATCCGCTCGGCCTCGGCCATCACTTCCGGCCCGATGCCGTCGCCGGGGAGCAAAAACAGCTTATAGGTTGTCATGTGCGGCGCCGTTCCTGTAAATCCTCGCGGCCTTGCCTAAAGGGAGTGGGAAATGCTGACAAGGGTGCTGTTTGCATTGGCTTTGATCTGCGGGACGGTCTTCGCCGCCTCGGCCGAGGAAACCAAGGTGCTTGCGCTTGGGCTTGCCGACCATGCGGTGACCGAGGAGGAGCTTGCCAAGGGCGACGCGCTGCCCGTGCCCCGGTTCAACTCGCCGGGGGTGGCCTATGCTTTGGTGGCAAAGCTGCAGAAAGGCGATGTGGTCGAGGTGGCGCTGGTCAAGGACGGCAAGCCGCTCATGCACAACGCGGAGACGCTGGCCGAGGATCGGACGAGCCTCCTCTTGCTGGCCGGCAAGGGTGGCGTGCCCGCCGGTGGCTGGCCGGAGGGTGCGTATAGCGCATCGGTAAAGGTCAGCCGCGACGGCAAGCCGATCATCGAGCAAACCACGCCGCCAACCTCATTCGAGTAGCTTGTCAGGCCCAGGGGCGGGCGGCGCGAGCGGATTGCTCGAAGGCCGTGATCGCCTCGGCCTTCTCCAAAGTAAGCCCGATATCGTCGAGCCCCTCCATGAGGCAGCGCTTGCGGAAGGGATCGATGTCGAACTTGATCTTGCCGCCGTCGGGTCCTCTGATTTCTTGCCGCTCGAGATCGACGGTGAGCACGGCGTTGGCTCCACGCGAGGCGTCGTCGATCAGCTTGTCGATTTCTGTCTGCGGCAGGGTGATGGGCAGAATGCCGTTCTTGAAGCAGTTGTTGTAGAAGATGTCGGCGAAAGACGGCGCGACGATGCATCTGATGCCGAAATCGAGCAGCGCCCAGGGCGCGTGCTCGCGGCTCGAGCCGCAGCCGAAATTCTCGCCGGTGATCAGGATCACCGCCTTGTCGTAGGGCGGCTTGTGCAGCACGAAATCGGGCAGGGGATTGCCCGTCTCGTCATAGCGCAGCTCGGCGAACAGCCCCTTGCCGAGGCCGGTGCGCTTGATGGTCTTGAGGTACTGCTTGGGGATGATCATGTCGGTGTCGACGTTGATCATCGGCAGATGGGCGGCAATTCCTGTAATCGTGGTGAATTTCTGCATGCTGGTCTCCAGCGAGGTATGTAGCGCCAAGCGGGCAGGCTTTCCAGTTGTCTCTAGGGCGCGAATGTTGCGCTTTTCAGGACGGGGGGCCGGGATTATGGTCGCCTCCGGTCTGCCTGAGAGGGAGCGTCGCCATGCCGGGAGAGATCATCTACGAGGCGCACCCGGCGATGTTCCGGGCCCGGCCGTTCTCGTTCATCCTCTGCGTCCTGCTGATCCTCGCCTTCGGTCTTGGCATTATCATCCTACTCTATTGGTACGTCCTGACGCGGGCGACGCAGCTGACGGTCACCGATCACGACATCACCTATGAGCGCGGCATCCTCAGCAAGGACCGCACTTCGGTCGCCCTCCGGCAGGTTCGTTCGGTGCGGGTGACGCAGGGTTTCATCAATCGCATCTTCGGCGTGGGGACCATCGAGGTCTCCAGCACCGGTGACGAACCCGAATTCACCGTGAGGGATCTGCCTGATCCGCACGAGATCCGCGATGCGATTCGGGCGGCGCAAAGGCTCGAAGCCCGCGGCGGCGAGATCGAGACCGAGACGGGAAATAGCTAAGCGATGCCGGGTGCGAACGACAAGCGCGATCGCAAAGAGGCGCTCAGGCTGCTTGCGGCGTCGCTGACCGCGCTGGTGCTCTTGGTCCTGATCGCCGGCGCGGCCGTCTACTACCTGATCGGGCTCAACGCAGCCGATCCGTTCGCACCGGGGCTCGGCCTCAAGGATGCGGCGCTGATCTCCTTCGCCGTATCGCTGGTGGTGATCCTGGTGATGGCGGTAGTCTCCGGCGGCGACGCCATCTTCGGCGAGCTACCATTCACCGTGCTCGGCTTCCTGATCTTCTTCGTGATCTTCTGGCTGATGATCGCCTGGATTTTCTGACCGCTATTGCGCCGGCCCGAGCGTCTGCGCCTTCGGGCCCGAAGCCGGCGTCGCCGCCTGCTGGCGGCCGTCCTCGATCAACTCGCGGTAATGTTTGCGCATGGTCTCGCAGCGCTTCGGCCCCGGCGGATGCACGGAATCGCCCTTCAGTTGCGAGATAAAGGTGCAGATATCCTCCATGCCCTGCGCGTCTAGCCAGCCCCATTTCACGCCGCGCCTGATGGCGAACAGGTCGGCCTTGGTCTCGTCGGCGCCGACGAATTGGTGCCCGCATTCGTGGCTGTAAATGTAGAGCTTCACCTGGGTGGATAGGCCGCTGATCTTCTTGTTGTTGAGGATCAGAAAGCCCGGGAAGGCGCCGCCCCAACTGTCGAAATTGGGATTGAGCACGGTCGGACGCTTGCCGCAGTTGACCGATTTGCCGTCGAGCGTCAGTTGGCCGTGGCTGATGAGTTTGCCGTCGGGGCCGACCTGCTTCAGATATTCGTCGAGGCTTGGGCCGGTCTGCGTTCGGCTGACATATTCTTGCGCGCTCGTTGCGCCGGAAATGGCGGTGTAAGCGGCGAAAAGCAGCGCGCCGAGCAGCACTTGAAGACGAAGAGACGGGCTTTCCCTCATGTGAATCGGCAGTGTATTGCCCGAAGGCCCGACGCGCAATGCGGCGGAAAGGTCAGGTTTGCACCATCTTCTTGACAATTATCTTTCCGCCGTTGCCCCGCCCTTCTTGGCGAAGCACTGTCTGAGCTGGTCGCAGCGCGCCTCGGGGTCTGGATGCACCGGGCCGTGGCCGGCGATATTGAAGGTGGCGCAGATGTCCTCGAGCGCCTGCCGGCTGAGCCAGCCCTCACGGCGGGCGCGGCGGACGGCGTAGCAATCGGCGGCCGTTTCGCTCGGGCCGTAAAGAATGTGCCCGCATTCGTGATAGTAGATCAGCCATTGCACCGGCCGGGGCAGATCCTTTAGCGCCTGCATGTTGAGCATGATGACGGTTGAGGAGGCGGCGAAGCCCTCGAAGTCGCGGATCAACGTTGCCGTCCGGCCGCAGGAGAGCCGGCGGCCAGCCACGACAAGACGTCCGGGCGCTACGACTTTGCCCTGCTCGAGCGCTGCGGCGCGGTCCGGCTTGAGACTCGCGGTTTGCAGTCCGAGGCAAAGCGCGAACCCGAGCATGAGACGGGCAGCCAACCGCATTGTCGATCCCCCCTGCTGCCCGTCCCCTTCCTTGGCGCAGTCTGCGGGCGGTAGGTTGGGCCGTCAAGGGCGCGCCTAGGTCGCGGCCTCCTGTTCGATGCGTTCCATGTCGGCGTCGGAGAGGCCGAAATGGTGGCCGATCTCGTGCACCAGCACATGGGTGATGATCGCGCCGAGCGTCTCCTCGTGCTCGGCCCAGTAATCGAGGATCGGACGCCGATAGAGGAACACCATGTCGGGGATGCTGCCGGAGTCGAGCACGCTCTTGTGCGCGAGATCGACGCCTTGGTAGAGGCCGAGCAGGTCAAAGGCGGACGGAATGCCCATCGAGTCGAGCACCTCATCAGTGGCAAAGTCCTCGATTCGAATCAGGAGATCGCCGGTCAGTGCGCGGAAGCGCGACGGCAAGCTCTCGTAAGCGGCCGTGGCGATTTTCTCGAACTCGGCGAGGCTCGGCGCCTCTAGCTTTCTCCAGTCAGCCATGCGTTTGGCTTTCCTCTATTCCCGCGCACCGCGCAAGCGTTTCTGAACCGGGCATGAATTCGGGACTCAGTCTCCATTCATCCACGTGCGGCTAGCGTCTGCCAGATGGTGCCGATTGAGATAGGAGACGACGCATGTTGCGAGAGTCTGATCGTCAGCTTCGGCTTTCTCGGCGCGCTGCTGCTGGGCACGGCCGCCGGAACGGCGCCAGCATCGGCGCATTATGCCTGCGGGCCGTGGAACAATTGGTGCGGGCCCAAATACTGGTCCTATCCCGGCTATCACTTCGGCTGGTACGGCCGCCACGCGAACAAGTGGGGCAAGTCCCATTCCTACAAGCACTGGAACAAGGGTAAGCACCACGCACATAAGGGCAAGCACGGGAAGAAGCACTACTAGCGCCGGCGCGTCATCCTCCTTCGCGCGAGGATGGCGCGCCTTATTGCCGTCACCTAGTGGAACGTGCGGATGTCGACGAAGCGGCCAGCGAGCGCCGCGGCTGCGGCCATTTGCGGCGAGACGAGGTGCGTGCGGCCGAGCCGGCCCTGGCGTCCCTCGAAATTGCGGTTTGAGGTCGAGGCGCAGCGCTCGCGGGGCGAGAGCTGGTCCGGGTTCATGCCGAGGCACATCGAGCAACCGGGCTCGCGCCATTCGAAGCCGGCGTCCTTGAAGATCTTGTCGAGGCCTTCGGCTTCGGCTTGCGCCTTCACGAGCCCTGAGCCCGGCACGATCATGGCGCGGATATTCTCGTTGACCTTGCGGCCCGCGACGACCTTGGCCACTGCGCGCAAATCCTCGATGCGCCCATTGGTGCAGGAGCCGATGAAGACGCGATCGAGCGTGATGTCGGTGATCTTCTCGCCGCCTTGCAGGCCCATATAGTCGAGCGCGCGCTCGGCGGCCTTGCGCTTGGTCTCGTCGGCGATCTCCGACGGCACGGGAACCCGGCCGGTGACGGACACGACCTGCTCGGGACTCGTGCCCCAAGAGACGATCGGCGGCAGCTCGCTCGCCTTCAAGCCCACAATGCGGTCGAAATGCGCGTCGTCATCCGAATAGAGGTGTTCCCAATCGCGCATGGCCAATTCCCAGGCGCCGGCCTTCGGCGCACGCGGACGGCCCTTGATGTAGTCGAAGGTCTTCTGGTCGGGTGCGATCAAGCCGGCGCGCGCGCCGCCTTCGATCGACATATTGCAGATCGTCATGCGTCCTTCCATCGACAGCGATTGGATCGCCTCGCCGGCATACTCGATGACATGGCCATTGCCGCCGGCGGTGCCGATCTCGCCGATGATGGCGAGGATGATGTCCTTGGCCGTGACACCCTCGGGCAGCGCGCCGTCGACGCGCACCAGCATGTTCTTCGCCTTCTGCTGGATCAAGGTCTGGGTGGCGAGCACGTGCTCGACTTCGGAAGTGCCGATGCCGTGCGCCAGCGCGCCGAACGCGCCGTGAGTCGAGGTATGGCTGTCGCCGCAGACGATGGTGGTGCCGGGGAGGGTGAAGCCCTGCTCAGGGCCGACGACGTGCACGATGCCCTGGCGGCGGTCGCGCTCGTTGTAATATTCGATGCCGAACTCCCGCGCGTTCTCGGCGAGTGTCGCGATCTGGAGCGCCGACTCCGGGTCGTCGATGCCCTTGGAGCGGTCGGTGGTCGGCACGTTGTGGTCGACCACCGCAAGCGTCTTCTCCGGGGCGCGCACCCGGCGGCCAGCCATGCGCAAGCCCTCGAAGGCCTGCGGGCTCGTCACCTCATGCACCAGATGCCGGTCGATATAGATCAGGCAGGTGCCGTCCTGTGCCTCATGCACGAGATGGGTGTCCCAGATCTTGTCGTAGAGCGTGCGCGGCTTCGTCATCGGTCGGCTTCGGCGCG
This sequence comes from Methyloceanibacter sp., assembly GCA_052039105.1. GTDB lineage: Bacteria > Pseudomonadota > Alphaproteobacteria > Rhizobiales > Methyloligellaceae > Methyloceanibacter. Next base: position 15,133 of record JBQGDO010000044.1, on the reverse strand, counting down.
TTTCGGGGCTTGTCAGGGCATCAGATAGCGTCTCAAGCCCCGGTTTACAAACCCCCAAAACGTCGCCAAATGGGCTCAGGGAGCAGGCGAGGGCGGAGTCCGGACAGTGAGGCGCGCGACCGCGCGGTAAGTGGTCAAATCGTCGGTTTTGACGTGCGAGGCCGTCCCCGCCAGCGCATCGCCGAATACGGCAACGGGCACGTCGCTGTAATGATCCACGGCCCCGGTGAAGGTCAGCAAATGGCTGGGGCTCAAGAACACGCGCAGGCCGGTCTCGGCGCCAAGCCGATAACCGTCCTCATTAAGACTGTCTTTGACCGCAGCTCCGCCCAGCGTATCGGTAAAGTGACCGTCGGCATCCAGGTAGTAGAGGCCGCCGGCCATGCGTCCGACCCAATGAAGCCGGTTGGCAATCAGCGGCAGTTCCGATTCGAGCGCAAGCTGGGCCCCGAAGAGATCGCCATCAACCTGGGCATTGACGTTGAACACGCCAGCGAGGCCGAAGCCGGCCTCTCGTTCATAGTCGACGTAGAACGGCTCCAGGCTCATGACCAATGGCACGCGGCCATGCGCCATCCGGTCCGACTTGAAGCGAAGCCCGAACTCGCGCTGCTTCACCTCGTCATGGTGGGGCACGTTGAGGCCGTCCGTGTTGAAGGCCTGCACGGCGACGCGGCCGTCATCGCTTCCCCATAGGAAGTTGAGCGGGTGCAACGCGCCGGAATCTCGATTGCGGGCGAAGGTGCCGTAGCCCTCGATCCGGTCGACGAAGCCCGCAACACCTTGCTGGAAGGCATAGCCGCAGGACAGGCCGGCGAAGCCGCCATCCTCTGCGTCCAATTTGGTGAGCACCGCGCGTGCCGGGGGTCCGACCGTCAGTAAGGCTATCGCTTGCCCATCCGTATTGCTGGCGGAGGCACTGATGCCTCCGACGCCGGACAAAGTGGTTGCGGCTGCGGCCGCTTGACCGGCACTCGTTGTGTTGGCCGCGGCTGCGGCCGACGCCGTGGAACCGTTGATCTGGGTCGTAGCCGCAGTCGCCGCGGCGGCGATGGCAGGTCCGGCAGTGGCCGCCGCCGAAGCACTTGTCAGGTGGGTCGCATCGACTTCTGCCGTACCCGCAGTTGCGGCCGCGGCCGTATCGGTATTGGCCGTTGCGGCCGCCGCTGCGGCTGCCTCTACCGGCGCCACCGCTGCAGCGGAAGCGGCAGCCGCGCTTGCCGGGTTTCCCACATCGGCGTCGGCGTCGGCGTCGTTATCGGTCGTGCCGTTATTGTCGACAAAGGTGCCGGTCGCGGCAGCAGCCTCAGCGGGAGTGCCGGCTGTCCCTTGGGCGGCGGCGGCGGATGTTGCAAGATTGTTTGGATCGGACTGCGTCGCGACGACTGAACTAGCTGCTGATGAGCCTATGATGGCCTCCGCCGCGGCGCTTCCCTCACCGTGGGCGTCGCCGATGATCTGCTCCACGTCTACGTCAGTTCTGGCGGTTTGATCCGATGCGCGGGCCTCGGCCCCGGCACTCCGGTTGTCGCTTTCGATCCCTACCTCCACGCTGGTGGCATGCGGGGTGGCGATCGCGAGTCCTTCGGCATCCACGCCGTTGGGGAATGGGTTGTTGTTGTCGATGGCAATGGGAGCGACGGCGTCGCCGCCGTCGAGGAACTGATAGCCGCCGAGCAAGGTGCAATAGCCCTGACCGGGCATGCCCGAATAAAGACCGATCTCGGCGTTAGCCGTGGAGAGCGTGCCGCAAATGCCGGTCAGCAGCGCGCAGGCTGCCGCCGACCTGAAGAACGACCGCCGTCGACATAACAAAATAGGCTCTGACATCGCCGACATGCCCCGGAATCGGTCGAAGTCACTTTAGCGCGACGGGATGGGGCACCAAACCGAAGGTTGTAGCGCCGCTCCGAATCGCAGCCCTCCGTGGCGCGAAAGCCACAAGAGCGCTAGCCCTTCTTGGGCTTTTTAGACTCTTTGGCCTTGGCTGGCTTTTCGGCCTTGGCCTTGGGAGCGGCGTCGCCTTTGGTGGAAGCCTCTTCGCCTTCCTCTTCTTCGACGGGGACCTCGTCCACTGTGGTCTCGGCCATGAGATCGGTCGCTTTGCCGACCCAGTCGTCGTGCTCGATAGCGCCGTTCAGAGACAGCTGCTCATCGATATAGGCGATCTCGTCGTCGGTAAGATTGGCGATCTGCTCGAACTTGATCAGGCCGAGCTTGTTGAGCTTGGCCTCGAGCTCCGGTGTCACGCCCTTGATCAGCTTGAGATCGTCGGGCTCGCCCTTGGGCTGCTTGAAGCCCTTGAAAGCCTCTGCCTTCTTGCCGCCCTTCGTCTCCTGGCGCTCGACGATGCGGGCGGCCTTGCCGCGGCGTCCGCGCAGGTAATAGAGCTTCGCGCGGCGCACGCGGCCCCGGCGCACCACCTCGATCGAGTCTATCAACGGCGAATGGATCGGGAAGACGCGTTCCACGCCCTCGCCGTAGGAAATCTTGCGCACAGTGAAATTCTCGTTCACCCCGCCGCCGGAGCGCCCAATGCACACGCCCTCATAGGCCTGCACGCGGGTGCGCTCGCCCTCGACCACCTTGACGTTGACGCGCAAGGTGTCGCCGGGACCGAATTCTGGGACCTTCCGCTTCTTGGAGAGTTCCGCAGCCTGCTCTTTGTCGAGCTGCTCGATGATATTCATGGCAATGACCTTTCGCTGGGCGCCTGCCTTGGCCTTTAGAGCCTTCCGGCGAACGCCATTCTTTTTGATTGATCCAAGTCTTGAAGCGCTGGGCGGGCGGCCTTCGCGCCGGGGTTTCCTAGCCTAGCTCGGCTGGGTTGTCGAGGCTAATTGCCTCCCGCTTGACAGACGTAAAGGGTGATCCAGTCTTGGCCCTCAGGCAGCATGATCCTGATGTGCTCCGGCTTCTTGGAGAGGTCGAAGGTCAGGGTGCCGATCACGCCGGGACGCCGACAATTCGCCTCATAGGCCTCGGTACCGATCTCGGTCTCCTTGGTGGCGCCCAGGATGCAGAACACATCGGGACCCTCGACGATGCCGCGCCTGATCTCGAACTCCGGCGTGGCGCCGCTCTGACAACCGTCCTCGGTTGCGGAATACCTGCCGAGCAGATGATCGGTATAGACCTGCGCGCCTACGGGGAAGGCGGAATGCAGGAGCAGGAGAAACGCGAGCAGTGCGGTCCTCGGCATAGCCAACACCCTAGGGCGTCTTCAGGCTGCGGATATAGGCCACGACATTGCGCAGGTCGTCCTGCTCAAGAATGATATTGGGCATGGTGGGGTGCGACGTCTGCAGCCAAACGGTGAGCGCCATCTCGGTCATGCCGGGCGCGTTCGCCACCGTCTGGAAGGGCGTCGCTTCCGGCAATGGCGAATAGGTCTCGCCCGCAAGTACCGCATGACAAGCCGCGCAGACCTGCTCGGCGTAAGCGGCGCCGGCCTCAATGTCGGCGTCCTGCGCCGCCGCTCCGGACCCGCCAATGACGACGGCCGCAGCCGCCAGAAACATAGCCTTCATGCCCAGCACCTCTGTTCTTTGCCGAGGTGTAGCACTAGCGGCGCGCCGTTGTCCTGACCTCGATCAAGGCTTGCCCTTGCCATGCTTGCCCCAAAGATCGGGGCGGCGCTGCTTGGTGAGCTTCTCCGCCTGCTCGCGCCGCCATTCGGCAATTCTCTTGTGATCTCCCGACAAAAGGACATCCGGGATGGCACGGCCCTCCCATTCGCGCGGACGTGTGAAGTGCGGATATTCGAGCAAGCCTTGCGCGAAGCTTTCCTCGGCAAGGGAGCTCTCATTGCCGGCGACGCCGGGCAAGAGCCGCACTACCGCATCGATGACCACCTGTGCCGCCAGCTCGCCGCCGGACAATACATAGTCGCCGATCGAGATCTCCTCGACGTTGCGCGCTTGCAGCACCCGCTCGTCGATCCCTTCGAAGCGGCCGCAAAGCAGGATTACCCCCGGACGCTCGGCAAGCTCGCGCGCCTGCTCCTGCATGAAGGGGTAGCCGCGGGGCGAAAGATAGATGACCGGCGTGGAGGGTGCCGCGCTTGCGCGCGCTGCGTCGATGGCGGCGGCGGCAATATCGGCGCGCATCACCATGCCGGCGCCACCGCCTGCCGGCGTGTCGTCAACCGAACGGTGCTTATCGGCGGCGAAATCGCGGATGTCGATGGTTTTCAGCTCCCACTTGCTTTCGGCGAGGGCCTTGCCGGCGAGGCTAAGTCCGAGCGGCCCGGGAAACATCTCGGGGAAGATGGTGAGCACGGTGGCGCGCCAGCTCATTCAAACAGTCCTTCAGGGGGGTCAAGCGTTAGTCGTCCGCCTTCGACATCGACTTCGGGCACGGTATCGCGGGTGAACGGCACGAGGACCGTAGCACCCCCGCCTGTGCGCTTGATCTCGATAAGGTCGCCGGCGCCGAAATTCTGCACCGCGACCACAGTGCCAATTTCATTGCCATCTCGGCCGATTGCGACAAGCCCGATCAGGTCGGCGTGGTACCATTCGTCGGTTTCGCGCGCGGGCAGGCGCTCGCGCGGGACATAGAGCTTGGTCCGATTGAGCGCCTCGGCGGCATTCCGGGTGGTGATGCCCTTGATGCGGGCGATCAGCGCCTTCGGCGTGACGCGCACCGACAAGATCTCGACGGTGCGGCCCGCTTCGTCTTCGAGCGCGCCGTAGCGGGCGATTGCGGCGGGCTCCTCGGTATAGGAGCGCAGCCGCACTTCGCCCTTCAACCCTTGCGCCGCCCCGATCTCGCCGAGCAGCATGCGGTGGGCCGAGGTCCGCAAGGCTATGCCGGTTCGGCCTCGGCCGCGGAGTCGGTCTCGGCCGTTTGCTCGGCAGCCTCAGCAGCCTCAGGCGCGGGCTCTTCCGCGGGCGGCGGCGCGGCGGCAGCTTCAGCCGCGGCTTTGGCCTTCTCCTCGGCAGCGGTCTTCTTGGCCTCTTCGCGCTCGAGCCGCTTCTTGCCAGGCTGGCCCTTCTGCGGGTTCGAGCGCGCATCGCGTTTGCGGATGCCCGCCGCATCGAGGAACCGCAGCACGCGGTCGGTGGGCTGGGCGCCATGGCCGAGCCAATGCTTCACGCGGTCCTCCACGAGCTTCACACGATCGGGCGAGCCCTTGGGAAGCAGCGGATCGAAGGTGCCGATCCTCTCGATATAGCGTCCGTCGCGCGGGCTCCTCGAATCCGCCACGACGATGCGGTAATAGGGGCGCTTCTTCGCGCCGCCTCGCGCCAGTCTGATCTTCAGTGACATGCTTTCATTCTCCTTCGTTAGGTCATGCGTTGGAAATGGACGGGGAGGGGTGACGATAGATGTCGGCCTTGCTGCCCTTGAGTTCGATCGAGCTTTCGAGGACCGCGCCTAGACGCAGCGCCACGCGCTGGGATGCCAAATTGTCGGGAGCGATGCAGCTGATCAGCGTCGTCCAGCCGAGCTCACGATAGGCGAAGTCGCGGGCGCGTCTTGTGGCCTCCGTCGCGTAGCCGCGGCCGTGGGCGCTCGCTGCCAGGCCCCACATCACCTCGGGCTCGGGCCAGCCATGCGGATTCCACAAGCCGCTATAGCCCACCCACTGCCCGCTCGCCTTCTCCTCCACCGCCCATGAGCCATAGCCGCGCAGTACCCAATGCCCGATTTGGTTGGACATGCGCCGCCACGCGTCGGCCGGGCCAACGGCGCCACCGAGATAAGGGGCCGTCGCTTCGTCCGCACAGAACGCGGCGAAGGGTGCAAGATCCTCCTCGCGCCATGCCCGCAATGTGAGCCGCTCGGTCTCAAGCACCGGTATGGGCACGTGTAGCATGGCTATTTCTTCTTTCCTGGCAGACCCGGAAACTTGGGCAGTCCATCGGGAAGCCCTGGAAGGCCGCGAGAAAGCCCGCCAGGAAGGCCGGGGAAATTGCCAGGAAGGCCGCCCTTCTGGAGCGGGGGGAGGCCGCCTTGCGGCAGCTCGGCGGGCAGCTCCGGCATAGGACCGCCTCCGAAGAGCTGGCCGAGCATGCCGCGCTTCTTGCCCATGGCCTTCATCATGTCGGCCATCTGCCGGTGCATCTTCACCAGCTTGTTGATGTCCTGGACGCTCGTGCCGGAGCCTGCCGCGACGCGTTTCTTGCGCGAGGCGTTGAGCAGCTTCGGGTTCTTGCGCTCAGCCTTGGTCATCGAGCCGATCATCGCCTGCTGACGCTTGAGGATGGTCTCGTCGATATTGGCGACGTCGAGCTGCTTCTTGATCTTGCCGATGCCTGGCAGCATTGAAAGCACGCCGCCCATGCCGCCGAGCTTCTGCATTTGTTTCAATTGCTCGGCGAGATCGTCCAGATCGAAGGCACCCTTCTTGACCTTGGCGGCGATCTTCTGCGCCTTGTCGATCTCGACCGTCTCGATCGCCTTCTCGACCAGGCCGACCACGTCGCCCATGCCGAGGATGCGTCCAGCGATGCGCTCGGGATGGAAGTCCTCCAGCGCATCGAGCCTCTCGCCGACACCGATCAGCTTTATCGGCTTGCCGGTGACCGCGCGCATGGAGAGCGCGGCGCCGCCGCGTCCGTCGCCGTCGACGCGAGTAAGCACGATGCCAGTGAGCGAAACGCACTGATCGAAACTCTTGGCAAGATTCACGGCGTCCTGGCCGGTGAGCGCGTCAGCGACGAGCAAGGTCTCGTGCGGGCGCGCGATCTTCTCGATCGCGGCGGTCTCCGCCATCAGCTCTTCATCGATATGGGTGCGGCCGGCGGTGTCGAGCAGCAGCACGTCATAGCCGCCGCGCTTGGCAGTCTCGACCGCGCGCTTGGTGATGTCGATCGGGTTCTCACCGGCGACAATCGGAAGCGTGGCGACGGCAGTCTGCTCGCCGAGCACGCGAAGCTGCTCCTGCGCCGCTGGGCGGCGCGTGTCGAGCGCGGCCATCAACACGCGCTGCTTGTCGCGGGTCTCGAGCCGCTTGGCGAGTTTGGCGGTGGTGGTGGTTTTGCCCGAGCCTTGCAGGCCGACCAGCATTATCGTGACGGGTGGAGTGGCGGCGAGATCAATGCCTTGCGCATCAGAGCCGAGCGTGCGCACCAGCTCGTCATGCACGATCTTAATGACCATCTGGCCCGGCGTGATGGAGCGCACCACCTCCTGGCCGACGGCTTTCTCTTTCACCCGGTCGGTGAAATCGCGCACCACGTCGAGCGCGACGTCGGCCTCGAGCAGGGCGCGGCGCACCTCGCGCCTGGCTTCGGTGACGTCGGCCTCGGTCAGCGCGCCCTTGCGGGTGAGCTTGTCGAGGATGGCGCCAAGCCGCTCGGATAAAGTCTCGAACATCAGTCCGGCCCAGTCTCCAATGACGCGCTCAAGCAGGCCAGAGGCCGGTAGCGCAAAGCAAAATGTCACCCGAGGGCGCAACGCGCTGTCGGGTGTTGACCCCCCTGACTCCTGATTTGCGCTACCGCGCTCCGCGCTGCTTGAGCGCTAGAAAGGCAAGTGGCTCATCATGTCCAGGGCGGCGGCTCGTTTCACGGAGCTGCCTTGAATTTGGCCGGAATGTCGGCGACCCGGCGTCGCAAGTCAAGCCGCGCCGGGAAAGTAATTGCCGTGGAAATGGAAGGGGATGGCATGCGGGGCTTCGGCGCGGCCCAGCTCATTCAGGCTCGCCGCGTCAAGCACGAGCAGGAAGGAGCGGTCCTTGGCCGTGTCGAGCACGACGGACAGAACCACGCCGTCATCCTCGGCCGCGGCTTGAGGCGAGGGAACGAAGACCGGCTCGCCCGGGTAAAGCCCCGTGAGGTGCCATGTGGCCGCTCGGCCGCTCTCGGTGTCGATTTTGACGATGCAATCGAGAAAGTCGCCCTCGACGGCGATGCCGGTGCCCCAAACAAAGCGATACGGCTTTCCCGCGCAACGCTCGTAATTGATGCGCGGGAGCTCGAGCGGCGTATCGGCCAAGGTCCGATACGTGATGGAGACGTCGCCGGCGAATGGAATGCGATAGCGCATGAGCCTGCCGGTGGCGGTGATCGGCGTGCTTGCCCGCAACGGCGCGAGATAGAGTTGATCGACGATCGTGGCGTCGGGATAGGTGATCACGTCGACGTCGATGCCATCGCCGTGCGCAAAAGAGTTGACATGATGGAAGGCGAAGGCGGCATCGGCCGTGGCGATGCGCACCAGCTTGCCGGTGTCCTTCTCGACGACATGGAAAACGAGACCCTGTTCCGGTTCCCAGCGATAATTCTGAATGAAGGGCTTCCCCGACAGCCGCAAATCGATCGGATTGACGCGCAAGGGAAACTCGGTGAGCACCAAATGGTCGGCGCTCATGCCGAAGCTGTGCATATAAGCCGGCTGCTTGACGGGAATCTTGGCGACCAGCCGCTGCTTGCCGTTGTCGCCGATGCTGACCAGGCGGTAGATGCTGCTCATGCCGAGATCGGCGACGTAATTGTAGTGGCAGCGCCGCACCGCGTCGTAATGCGGATGCGCAGTGGAGATCTGCCCCCTCAGCGCCCTGCGGTAGCCGAACACGCCAAGCGTCTCGAGCGTCTTCGGCGCGATGCGGATAGGGATCGAGGTCTCGGTGAAGGCGACAGCTTGGCGCGCATAATCCGAGATATTGACACAGCAATTGTCGGTTAGTTTGGGATCGAAAATCGCCATGACGCGCCCGAACAGGGTTCGGCAGGGGTCGGTGGCAAATTCGCCGTAAGAGATCCTGCCGGTCTTCGTCGCGGCGCAGAAGGCATTGCTCTTGAGGAAGCGGTTGGCGTAGGTCACGCTGCCATCGGCGAAGGCGAATTGGTGCAACATCGCCAGGCCGTCGAACCAATGATTATAGGTGCGGGCGCCGACTTCGAATTTGGAGGGCCCGGTGCGGAGCAGGGTGCCTTTGAGCCAGGAAGGCAGCGCGCCGGAAACGGTCAGCGCGACAGGTTCCGGTATCTCACGCGCCAGCGAGCGAAAGCCAACGCCGTAGGAAAGGGGTGGCTTGTCCTGCATCTCAGCGCCTCAAACGGATGACCCCACGGTTGCGTTCCTAAATAGCGGCTCGACGCGGACGGCGAGATCGAGCAAGGCCTCGTCCCCGCCCCTCCAGCCGATAAATGAAAGCCCGATCGGGCAGCCGGCAGCCTCGGCTGCCGGGACGCAGATCTGCGGCAGGCCGGCATGACCGGCAAGGCAGGTATAGCCGACAGTCTTTGCGCGGAACTCGGCGAAAGAGGCGCCGTCCGGAATACCTCGCTCCGGCGGCAAGGTCGGCGTGGTCGGCAGCACGATCAAGGTTCCAGGCGGGACGAGCGCGTCGAGCTGCTCGGCGATCTTGGCGCGCAGAGCATGTGCACTGTCGGCTTCGGCAGGACTGATCGCCGCCGCCATCTCGAAGCGCTCCCTGATGCCGGGACCAAGATTCACATCGTGCGATCGAATGAAGGGAAGCAAGGTCGACTGGATCTCGAAGCCTTGAATGAGGCGGAAGGCATCACGCCATGCGGCGATCTCTTCGCCGGCAATGCGGCGGCGCTCGGGCGCTGGGAGTTCCGGGCCGAGGCTCGCGAGCGCTTGCCAGAGCGCCTGTGCGGCACTCGCTTCCTCGTGCGCGAAGAAATCCTCCGCCAGAATCAGGCGCTCGATATCGGTATAGACCGGCTCTCCCTCAAGAAGCACGTGGCCGACCTTGCGGAACAGTTCGGCCTCGCGCGCGAGATAGCCGACCGTGTCGTAGCTCGGCGCCATTGGCGTCACGCCTTCCAGCGAGATACGGCCATGCGTGGGCCTGATGCCGTACAGGCCGCAAAAGGAGGCCGGCACGCGGATCGAGCCGCCGGTATCGCTGCCGAGCGCGAAGTCGCACATCTTGGCGGCCACGGCCGCGGCCGAGCCGCAAGACGAGCCGCCGGTGACGCGTTCCCGCGCGCGTGCGTTGACCGGCTGGCCGTAATGGGCGTTCGAGCCCAGCAGGCTGTAAAAGAACTCGTCGCAGATGGTGATGCCGGTGCAGGAGGCGCCGGCGTCGAGCAGCCATTGGATCGCCCGGGCCGTGGCTGGCGCGGCCCTGGCATGCGCGTACCAGTCGGGGCTGCCATTGGAGATTTTGTGGCCGGCGATGGCGAACAGATCCTTCACCATGAAGGTCGTGCCGCCCAGCAGGCCTTGCTTCCGGCCAAGGAGCGGCTCCTTCAGGGTATGAGGGACGAGGGCGTTGACAGGGTCGCGGAGCGGAACGTGGATCATGCGGCATTTTCGCTTTGAGAAAGCGTGGCGGGGAGATGCCATATACGTAGGGGACAATCGTTAAATTCGGATAAGGCTAGGCCCCTTCCTGTGCGCGTGGACAAGACAGGCGACCGGCGCTTGCCGCGAGCCGTATGGGCGCTCGGGCTCACTTCGCTTTTCATGGATACCTCCTCCGAGCTGATCCATGGTCTCCTCCCTATCTTCCTTGTCGTCACGTTCGGCGCAAGCGCCACCGCGCTCGGTGTGATCGAGGGCATCGCTGAGGCAACGGCGCAGGTTACGCGCGTGTTCTCGGGCTGGCTCTCCGATGCGCTTGGCCGGCGTAAGGCGCTCGCCGTCGCGGGCTATGGGCTCGCTGCCGCGACCAAGCCGCTGTTCCCGCTCGCCAATTCCATCGGGCTTGTGCTGTTCGCCCGTTTGGCCGATCGCATCGGCAAGGGCATCCGCGGCGCGCCGCGCGATGCACTGGTCGCCGACCTCACCCCGTCAGCGCAGAGAGGCGCGGCTTTCGGGCTTCGCCAGTCGCTCGATACGCTCGGCGCCACGCTTGGTCCGGTCGCGGCCATCGCCTTGATGTATCTCTTCGATGACGACATCCGCACGGTGCTGTGGTTCGCGGTGATCCCCGCGGTGCTTGCAGTCGCAGTACTCGTCTTTGGCGTGACGGAGCCGAAGCTTTCGAGAGGAAAGGCCCGCGCTCCGCTTCGGGCAAAGGAGATTAGCGAGCTAGGCTCGTCCTATTGGCTCGTCATCGTCGCCGGCACGGTCTTTACCTTGGCGCGTTTCAGCGAGGCCTTTCTCGTCATCCGCGCGCGAGACGCCGGTCTTGCGCTTGCCTTGACTCCGGCGGTGATCGCCGTGATGAGCCTGATCTATGCGGCGAGCGCCTATCCGGCGGGCCGGTTCCAAGACAGAGTGGGTGCGCGGGCGCCTCTCCTGCTTGGCTTGCTTGCGTTGATCTTGGCCGACTTCCTGCTTGCCCTTGGCGCCTCGCTGCCCCTCATCTTCCTGGGCATCGGACTCTGGGGCCTGCATATGGGTCTCACCCAAGGCGTGCTCGCGGCCTTGATCGCGGCGACTGCGCCCGAGCGCCTGCGCGGCACGGCTTTTGGGCTGTTCGGCCTCATCACCGGGCTTGCCGCTTTGCTTGCGAGCGTGCTGGCGGGTCTTCTGTGGGACCGGATCGGCGCTCCGGCCACCTTCCTGGCCGGCGCCGGCTTCGCCGCCACGGCACTTTTGGCTTTTCTCTTGCTCAAGCAAGAACCGGGGGAGCTTGCTGGCAAGAACGGGCCCACTCGCCCTATATAGCGGGAGAGGCAAGGCTACCATGCAGGCGCAGACGATCAGCTTCCGCAAGATGAACGGGCTCGGCAACGATTTCGTCGTGCTCGACGCGCGCGCCCGCCCGCTTGGGCTTTCGCCCGATGCGGTGCGCGCCATTGCCGACCGGAAAGAGGGGGTGGGCTGCGACCAGATCATCGCGCTCGAGCCGTCGGCCAAGGCCGATGTCTTCATGCGGATTTGGAACGCAGATGGCGGCGAAGTTGGCGCTTGCGGCAACGCCGCACGCTGTGTCGCGGCCCTGGTTGCGGCCGAACGCGGGCGCCCCGGAGCGAGCATCGAGACCGAAAGCGGCATGCTCGTTGCCACCGTCAATGACGATGACAGCGTGACCATCGACATGGGCGTGCCGCGTTTCGGTTGGAACGAGATTCCGTTGTCGGAGCCGTTCCACGATACGCGGCGCATTGAGCTGCAAATTGGTCCCATTGACGATCCGGTGTTGCATTCGCCGTCGGTGGTGAATGTGGGCAATCCGCATGCGCTGTTTTTCGTCGACGACGTTCAGGCACACGATCTCGCCCGCTTCGGGCCGATGCTGGAGCATCACCCGCTGTTTCCCGAGCGCGCCAATATTTCGCTAGTTCAAGTCATCAGTCCCGGGCACTTGAAGGTGCGCACCTGGGAGCGGGGCGCGGGACTGACCCGGGCTTGCGGCACGGCTGCCTGCGCCGCCGCGGTGGCTGCGGCGCGGCGCGATTTGGCCGGCCGCAAGGTCGAAGTGAGCCTGCCCGGCGGCGATCTCAAGATCGAATGGCGCGAAAGTGACGGCCACATCCTCATGACTGGCCCCTACGCCCTCGATTTCGAAGGCACCCTGCCTGCGACGTTGTTGCAGGCGGCGGTCTGACTTGGCCACGTTTTCATGTTAGAAGCCGCCAATGTCTGAGCTTGAGATCATCACCTTCGGCTGCAGGCTCAACGCCTTCGAATCCGAAGTCATGCGCGAGCATGCTAACGCCGCCGGCCTGTCGGACGCGGTGATTGTCAATACTTGCGCGGTGACGGGTGAAGCGGTGCGCCAGGCACGACAAGCGATCCGCAAGGCGCGGCGCGCCCGCCCCGGCGCCAAGATCATCGTCACCGGCTGCGCGGCGCAGATCGATCCGGAGCGCTTCGCTGCCATGGATGAGGTCGACCACGTCATCGGCAACCAGGAGAAGCTCGAGGCCGAGACCTTTGCCGGCTTCGGCGTCGAGAGCACCGAGCGGGTCGTGGTCAACGACATCATGTCGGTGAAGGAGACCGCCGCGCATCTGATCGAAGGCTTTGGCTCCAGAGCGCGTGCCTATGTGCAGATTCAGAACGGCTGCGACCATCGCTGCACTTTCTGCATTATTCCGTTCGGCCGCGGACCGTCGCGCTCGGTTCCGGCCGGCGATGTGGTGGCGCAGGTGCGTAAGCTCGTCGAAAGGGGCTACGCCGAAATCGTGCTCACCGGCGTCGACATCACGGCCTACGGCAAAGATCTCCCCGGCGAGATGACACTCGGCAGGCTGGTTCGATCGGTACTCAAGCTCGTGCCGGAGTTGCCGCGGCTCAGGCTCTCCTCCATCGACTCGGTCGAGGCCGATCCCGCGTTGATTGCCGCGATCGCCGAGGAGGAGCGGCTGATGCCGCATCTGCATCTTTCGCTGCAGTCGGGCGACGATCTCACCTTGAAGCGGATGAAGCGGCGGCACGCCCGCGCCGACTCGGTCGCCTTCTGTGACGCGATGCGGCGCGCCCGTCCCGATATCGTGTTCGGGGCGGATCTGATCGCGGGCTTCCCCACCGAGACGGAAGACATGTTCAAGAACTCGCTGTCGCTGGTCGACGATTGCGGGCTCACCTTCTTGCATGTGTTTCCTTTCTCGGCGCGCGAGGGCACGCCGGCCGCGCGCATGCCGCAGGTGAATGGCGGGGTGATCGCCCGCCGTGCGGCCCAGTTACGCCAAAAGGGGGTCGAAGCTTTGAAGCTGCATCTTGCCAATGCCAAGGGCCGCCGCATCGCCGTGCTGATGGAAAGCGAGCGGCAAGGGCGCTCGGCCGATTTCACGCCGGTCAAGCTCGATGCGGGTGAGCGAGCCGGCGCTCTGCTCGATGCCGTGGTAGCCGGCGATGACGGCGCCGCGCTGATCGCGGTGCGCCCATGACGGACAAGAAGCCGGGCTTCTTCCAGCGCCTATTTGGCGTGGGCGGCGACAAGCCGAAACCGGCCGAGCCCACGCCACGCCCGGTGAAGGAGCCGCCGTCCGACAGGCCGAAGCGTAGGCCGCCCGAAGATAAGCCTGCCAAGAAAGAGCCGCCCAAGGATCGTCCCCCGCAGAAGGAGCCGCCCGAGCGGAAGCGCCCGCCTAAAAAGGCCACCAAGCCGAAACCGAAGGGTCCGCCTCCGGCCGGCCCGGCCACAACGCCCGGCGAGGTCCCTCCCGACGAGCGCGCTCCCGGGGACCGGGAGAAGCCCTCGCCCGAAGAGAAGAAGGCCGCTCCAACACCCAAAGAGAACGCTCCGCCCAAGCCTGCCGAGCAGCCCGCGGCAAAGCCCACGCCGCCACCTTCCGGTCCGGCAACGCCGCCGGGCGCCAAGCCGACGGAGGATTTGCCCCCCTCAGAACGCAGTAAGGACAAGCCGAAATCTGTGGCCGAGCCGAAGCGCGGCTGGTTCGATCAGCTTCGCGCCGGCCTTGCCCGTACCTCCAATGCTCTCTCGGACGGCCTCGCGAGTGCGCTCGTCAAGCGGAAGCTCGACGAAGACACGCTCGACGACCTGGAGGACGTGTTGATCAAGGCCGATCTCGGTGTGGCGATGGCGGGGCGCATCCGGGCGGCTGTTGCCAAGGGGCGCTTCGACCGCGGTGTCGATCCGGATCAAGTGCGCGAGATTCTTGCCGCCGAGATTGTCGGCGTGCTCGAACCGCTGGCCGAGGACTTCGCTCTGGACTCGGCGGCGCGGCCGCATGTCTTTCTCGTGGTGGGGGTGAACGGAACAGGCAAGACCACCACCATCGGCAAGATGGCGCATCTCTTCCGGCGCAAGGGATTGCGCGTCATTCTTGCGGCCGCCGACACGTTCCGTGCTGCGGCGATCGATCAGCTCAAAATCTGGGGCGAGCGCGTGGGCGCTGAGGTGGTTGCCAAGGATGTCGGCGCCGATCCCGCGGGCGTTGCCTATGCGGCGCTGGAGCGGGCGCGCGACGAGGGCTGCGACGTGCTGTTGATCGACACCGCCGGCCGCTTGCAGAATAAATCGGATCTCATGGCCGAGCTTGCCAAGATCGTGCGCGTGTTGAAGAAGCTCGATCAGACCGCGCCGCATGGGGTGATCCTCGTGCTCGACGCCACGACGGGTCAGAACGGACTCAGCCAGGTCGAGATCTTCAAAGAGATCGCCGGTGTCACCGGCCTCGTAGTGACCAAGCTCGACGGCACGGCGCGAGGCGGTATCCTCGTCGCCATCGCCGAGCGCTTCAAGCTGCCCATCAACGCCATCGTCATCGGCGAAGGTCTGGACGATCTCAAGCCGTTCGATGCGCAAGACTTCGCCCTCGCCATCGCGGGAGCAAAGAGCGAGAATGAA
>JBQGDO010000043.1:0-8875 GCA_052039105.1 Methyloceanibacter sp. | reverse complement strand
CGATAAGCCGCAAAGCGGTATGGAATGCCTCGGTCAGGTCGGCCATGGGATGAGGATGCTAGACACTTATATGTATGGAGCGTGGCAACCGATCTCTGAACGTATGTAGACCGGGATTCTCGCAAAAAAAAGCGCTAGCGGTGCGCCATACCCAGCCGCTGGCGATAACCGCTTTGGCACCTTCTGGCCGACTTGCCGACCTAGGTCTGTCGCTGTATCAACCAAACGGCTGGCTGCCGCAATTTTCGCCACGGCTGGGCAGCGGACGATAGACCGCTTGGGGTCTCGAGGGGAAAGGAGCGTTCGCGTGGAGCAAAAGACCCCGACGAATGGCGGCCCGGACCGGCCGGCAAGGCATGTCGGTTCCCGCAAGCGGGCGCGCGGTTTTCCCAAGGGTCGCCAGCTCGATGTGGAAGCCCTGGATGAAGTCCGCGGGCTGCTCGGCGACCGGCCGCGGCGACACGATCTTCTCATCGAATATCTGCACCTCATTCAGGACCGCTATCACTACATCTCCGCGCGGCACTTGAAGGCGCTTTGCGAGGAGCTGCGCATGCCGCAGGCTGCCGCCTATGAGGTCGCGACCTTCTACGCGCATTTCGACGTGGTCAAGGAAGGCGAGACACCGCCGCCGCCCACCACGATCCGCGTCTGCGATTCCATCACCTGCGCCATCGAGGGTGCCGACGCGCTTTATGAAGCGCTCAAGTCTTGGGCCGATCCGCAAAAGATCCGCGTGCTTCGCGCGCCTTGCATGGGCCGCTGCGATACGGCGCCGGTCGCCGAAATCGGCCATCTGCATGTCGACCATGCCACCCAGGGCAACGTCGAGCAGGCCGTAAGGAGCGGCAAGCGCGAGCCGGTGATTCCGAACTATGTCACGCTCGAGGAATACCGCGCCAAAGGCGGCTACCGGCTTCTCGAGAAATGCCTCTCGGGCCAGCTGACTCTCGACACGATCCTGAAGGAGCTGACCGACGCCGGCCTGCGCGGCCTTGGTGGCGCCGGCTTCCCCGCCGGGCGCAAATGGCAGATCGTGCGCTCTTATCCCGGTCCGCGTTTGATGACCATCAATGGCGACGAAGGCGAGCCCGGCACCTTCAAGGATCGCTATTACCTGGAGCGCAATCCGCACCAGATGTTCGAAGGCGCACTGATCGGCGCCTGGGCGGTCGAGGCGGAACGCATCTATCTCTATATGCGCGACGAATATCCAGCCGTGCTGCACATTCTCGCGCATGAGATCGAGGCGCTGGAAAAGGCCGGCATCGTCAGGAAGGGCGATATCGAGCTGCGCCGCGGTGCGGGGGCATATATCTGCGGCGAAGAGTCGGCGATGATTGAGTCGATCGAAGGCAAGCGCGGCTATCCGCGCAACCGTCCGCCTTATATCGCCGAGGTCGGCTTGTTCGGCCGTCCCACGCTCAATAACAATGTCGAAACTCTTTATTGGGTGCCCGAGATCCTCAATAAGGGCGCCAAATGGTTTGCCGATCAGGGCGTGAACGGCGCCAAGGGCTTCCGCTCCTGGTCGGTCTCGGGCCGCGTGAAGAACCCGGGCGTGATCGTGGCGCCGGCCGGCATCACCGCGCGCGAGCTGATCGAACTTGCCGGCGGCATGGAGGACGGCCACAAATTCAAGGCCTATCTGCCGGGCGGCGCCTCCGGCGGCATTCTGCCGGCGCGGCTCGGCGACCTGCCGCTCGATTTCGGCACGCTCGATAAATACGGCTCATTCGTCGGCAGCCACGCCATTGTCGTGTTCTCCGACCGGGACGACGTCACCGACGTCGTGCTCAATCTGCTGCGCTTCTTCAAGGACGAGTCCTGCGGCCAATGCACGCCCTGCCGCGTCGGCTGCGACAAGGCGGTGGCGCTGCTCGAACGGAAAAACTGGGACGGGTCGCTGCTCAACGAGCTAGCCCAGGCGATGCGCGACGCCTCGATCTGCGGCCTCGGCCAAGCGGCGCCCAATGCCTTTATTACGGCGATGGAACTGTTTCCCGGCGAGCGAGCCCGCACCGGTGGCGGATGAGGCAAATCGCCATTAGATTTAAGTGGAAAGAGACGCGATGACCGACCAACTGCTCTTTACCCTCGACGGCAAAGTCGTCAGCGCCCGGCCTGGCGAGACGATCTGGCAGGTCGCCAAGCGGGAAGGCATCGACATCCCGCATTTGTGCTGGCTGCCGCAGCCCGGCTACCGCGCCGACGGCAATTGCCGTGCTTGCATGGTCGAGGTCGAGGGCGAGCGCGTGCTGACCGCCTCCTGTATCCGCAAGCCCGCGCCGAACATGGTGGTGAAGACCGCGACCGACCGCGCGGTGAAGGCCCGGCGCATGGTGATGGAGCTGCTGCTCGCCGACCAGCCGTCACACGAGGATTCGCCCGATCGCATCGCGCCGTTCTGGCATTGGGCCGAGGCGCAGAAGGTCACCCAGTCGCGCTTCCCGGCCAACCGCGAGATCAAGCCTGACCTGTCGCATCCCGCCATGGCGGTCAATCTCGACGCTTGCATCGAATGCGGGCTTTGCGTGCGCGCCTGCCGCGAGGTTCAGGTGAACGACGTGATCGGCATGGCCTTTAGGGGCTTCGATGCCAAGCCCGTGTTCGATTTCGACGATCCGATGGGCATGTCGACCTGCGTGGCCTGCGGCGAGTGCGTGCAAGCGTGCCCCACCGGCGCGCTGATGCCGAAATCCATCGTCGACCTGAAGACGCTGCGCGGCACGCGCAAGGTCGATCGCGAAGTGCATTCCGTCTGTCCTTATTGCGGCGTCGGCTGCCAGATCAGCTACCAGATCAAGGACGAGAAGATCGCCTTCGTGCAGGGCCGCGACGGCTATTCGAACGAGAACCGGCTCTGCGTAAAGGGCCGCTTCGGCTTCGACTATGTGACCAATCCGCAGCGGCTGATGAAGCCGCTGATCCGCAAACCGGGTCTGCCCAAAGGCGTCAATGTCGATCCCGCCAATCCTTATACGCATTTCCGCGAGGCCACTTGGGAGGAGGCGCTCGAATTCGCCGCCTCAGGCCTCGCCAAAGTCGCCGACAAGCATGGCGGCGAGGCGATTGCCGGCTTCGGCTCGGCGAAATGCACCAATGAAGAGGCTTATCTCTTCCAGAAGCTGATCCGCACCCGCTTCCACACCAACAATGTCGATCACTGCACGCGGCTCTGCCACGCCTCGTCGGTGGCGGCGCTGATCGAGGGCATCGGCTCAGGCGCGGTGACCGCGACCTTCAACGAGGTCGAGCACGCCGACGTGGTGATGATCATCGGCGCCAATCCCACCGAGAACCATCCCGTCGCCGCGACGTATTTCAAGCAGGCCGCCAAGCGCGGAGCCAAACTGATCGTCATCGATCCGCGCGGTCAGGCCATGCGCGAGCACGCCACCTACATGCTGCGCTTCAAGCCGGCGAGCGACGTGGCGCTGCTCAATGGCATCATGCATGTGATCGTGGAGGAGGGGCTCTACGACGTCCAGTATCTCCAGGCCTATACCGAGAATTTCGAGAAGCTGAAGCAGCATCTCGCCAGTTACAGCCCCGAATCCGTTGCGCCGATCACCGGCATCGACGCCAAGATCATCCGCGAGGTCGCCCGCACCTTCGGCCGCGCCGAGCGCGCCATGATCTTCTGGGGCATGGGCATCTCCCAGCACGTGCACGGCACCGACAATGCGCGCTGCTTGATCGCGCTGGCGCTGATGTGCGGCCAGGTCGGCCGTCCCGGCACCGGCCTCCACCCGCTTCGCGGCCAGAACAATGTGCAGGGCGCTTCCGACGCCGGCCTGATCCCGATGTTCTATCCTGACTATGCCGACGTTACGAGCGGACCGGTGCATAAGAAATTCGAGGATTTGTGGAAGACGCCGCTTTCGGAGAAGAAGGGCCTCACCGTGGTCGAGATCGTCCATGCGGCTTACGAAGGCAAGATCAAGGCGATGTATATCCAGGGCGAGAATCCGGCCATGTCGGATCCCGACCTCGACCACGCCCGTGCCGGCATCGCCAAGCTCGAACATCTCGTCGTGCAGGACATCTTCTTGACCGAAACCGCGATGATGGCCGATGTCATCCTTCCTTCATCGGCATGGCCCGAGAAGGCCGGCACGGTGACCAACACCAATCGCCAGGTGCAGATGGGCCGCAAGGCGCTGAAGCTCCCCGGCGACACGCGCGACGATCTCTGGATCATCGTCGAGCTCGCCAAGCGCCTCGGCCTCGATTGGACCTACAGCCATCCCTCGGAGGTGTTTGCCGAAATGAAGCTCGCCATGCCGTCGCTCGACAATATCACTTGGGAGCGGCTGGAGCGGGAGTCCTCGGTCATCTATCCTTGTCCCACCCCGTATCATCCGGGCGAGGCGGTCGTGTTCGGTGATGGCTTCCCCACCGAGTCACGCCGCGCCAAGCTGGTTCCGGCCGATATCCTCCCGCCGGCGGAGGTCCCCGACGACGAATATCCATTCGTCCTGATGACCGGGCGTCAGCTAGAACATTGGCACACCGGCGCCATGACCCGCCGTGCCAATGTGCTCGACGCGCTCGAGCCGGGCCCGACCGCGAGCCTCAACCCGAAGACCCTTGCCAAATATGGCATCAAGCCAGGCGACACGATCAGGGTGACGACGCGCAGAGGCTCGATCGAGCTGACCGCGCGCGCCGACCTTGGCGTTCAGGAGAAGAACGTCTTCATCCCGTTCGCCTATGTGGAGGCCGCCGCCAATATCCTGACCAACCCGCAGCTCGACCCGATCGGCAAGATTCCGGAATACAAATATTGCGCGGTGAAGATCGAGCGCGCCTATGGCAAGGAGAAGCCGGTGCCGGAGCCCGATCTCGAGGTGACGGCGCTGGGCCTCTAGCCCTACACTTGCAGCATGAGCGTATCTGAGCGCGTCGCCTGCATCCTCTTGGCAGGCGGCAGATCGAGCCGCATGGGCGGCGGCGACAAAGGCATGAGGCTACTCGGGGGGAGGCCGATCCTTGCCCGCGTCATCGAGCGGCTGAAGCCGCAGGTCGGTGCCATGGTCATAAATGCCAACGGCGAACCGTCCCGCTTTGCCGATTTTGGCTTGCCTGTCGTCCCAGATAACATTTCGGGCTTTGCCGGCCCGCTGGCCGGCGTGCATGCGGGCCTTACCTGGGTCAAACAGAATCATCCGGGCCTGCGCCATGCGGCCACCGTCGCGACCGACACACCATTCTTGCCGCCCGATCTTGTGCAGCGCTTTTTGGCTGCGGGCGGGTTCTGCGTGGCGCGCTCGAACGCCGGCACGCATCCCGTGATCGGGCTTTGGCCGGTGAATTTGGCCTCGGAGTTGGAAGTCTCGCTCAAAGCGGGTGAGCGCAAAGCCGGCACATGGGTTGCCGAGCATGGCGCGATCGAGGTGTTTTTCCCCGACCTCGACATTGGCGGAACGGCGATCGATCCCTTCTTCAACATCAATCGGCCCGAGGACCTGGTCCTCGCCGATACTTTGCTGCGGGAGCAAGCGCGGTGACGCCGCCCCTGTTCGGAGTGGTCGGCTGGAAGAACTCTGGCAAGACCACGCTCATGACGCGCCTCATCGGCGAGCTGACAAGGCGCGGCTATGCGATTTCCGTCATCAAGCACGCACACGAGAAATTCGAGATCGATCAGCCCGGCCGCGATTCCTTCAGGATGCGCGAGGCGGGAGCCTGCGAGGTCACGCTCTCCTCGCCGCGGCGGTTCGCGCTGATGCGCGAGCTTGGCGGCGCGCCGGAGATGAGCTTCGCGGAGGTGCTGACCCATATCGGACCATGCGATCTCGTGCTGGTCGAGGGTTACAAGCGCGAGAGCTTTCCGAAGGTCGAAATCCGGAGGGAGGGTGCGGCATCGCGCGAGCCGCTGCATGGAAAGTTCCCGCAGGTGGTCGCTATCGCTTCGGATCGTCCTGAGATGGAAGGCGGCGCGCTCCCCACTTTCTTCATCGACGACATCAAGAGCATCGCTGACTTCGTCGTGAGCCATCTCGGCCTGAAGCAGCCATGACCCCCAAGCTGATCGACGATTGCTTCTTCCTCGACAAGGACCGGCTTCCCCATCACGAGGCGCTGGCGATCCTCAAGTCACGCGTGCGCCCCGTGGCGGGAATCGAGGACGTTCCGTTGTCAGAAGCTGGCGGACGTTTCCTGGCCGAGGCTGTTGTTTCGCCCCGGCCGATCCCGGCGCACGACAATGCTGCCGTCGACGGCTACGCCTTTTGTTGTGCGGACTACGATAAGGACAAGGGCGCACGACTGAAGCTCGTGGGCCAGGCGGCTGCCGGCCACCCATTCAAAAGCGCGCCTCCGTCCGGCGGTGCGGTGCGCATTTTCACCGGCGCCGTCATACCGCCCGGTCTCGATACGGTGGCGATGCAGGAAGACGTGCGCCTCGAGCAAACCGGCGGTGACGTATGGGCCATCGTTCCGCCGGGCCTCAAGCAAGGCGCCAACCGCCGGCTTGCCGGAGAAGACGCCAAGGAGGGTGGTGTTCTCGTCGCGCCGGGAACGCGACTCCGGCCGCAAGAACTGGGCGCTGCCGCTGCCGCTGGCCTCAGCCGGCTCTCCTGCTATGCGCCGCTGAAGGTCGCCGTTTTCTCAACCGGCGACGAGATCGTCCGCCCCGGCGAGGAATTCTCCCCCGGTAAGGTCTATGACGCGAACGCTCCCATGCTGCACGCTCTCATTCGCGCCGCAGGCGCCTTCGCCGACGATCTCGGCGTACTCCCCGACGATGCCGAGGAGGTGAAACGGGCGCTCGCCGAGGCAAGCCGCAACTACCACGCCCTCGTCATTTCCGGCGGGGCGAGCCAAGGCGCGGAAGATCACGTCGTGCGCAGCCTCGATGCGCTCGGCAAGCGGCATCTCTGGCAGATCGCCATCAAGCCCGGCCGGCCGATGAGCTTCGGCCAGATCGGCGATTGCGTGGTGCTTGGCCTCCCCGGCAACCCGGTCGCCGTGTTCGTCTGCTTCGTTATCTATGTGCGGCCGGTCCTCACGCGGCTCGCCGGCGGCCACTGGCCCGAGCCGCATCGCTTTGCGGTGCCGGCTGCCTTCACGCAGAAGAAGAAGGTCGGGCGGCGCGAGTTCTGGCGCGCGAAGCTCGTCAAGGGCGCCGACGGAAGGCTTTGGGCTGCGAAATTTCCGCGCGACGGGTCCGGCCTGATCAGCTCCTTGCGCGAGGCCGACGGCCTGATCGAAATTGCCGAGGACGTCGCCGAAATCGAAGAAGGTGAGCTTGTCGCTTTCGTTCCCTTCTCGGAATTTGGACGACCTTAGCCCGTTCAGCGCTTGATGCGCGCCATCTTGGGATCGTAGAGCGGGTCGAGGAACACTTCGGCTGGCACGCGTTCAGTCGCGACTACCAGTTCGTAGCGGCCTGACAGCAGCTTGTCGCGATCGACGCCCTCTTCCGGATCGCGCACATAGCCGTAGCCGATCGAGCGGCCGACCGTGTAGCCGTAGCCGCCGCTGGTGAGCCAGCCGACGCGCCCGCCGTCACGATAGATGGTCTCGCGTCCGAGCAGCACGATCTCGGGATCGGTGGTGAAGCCGGCGAGCAGGCGGGGGAGGGGTTTCTTGATTTGCTCCTCAAGCGCGGCGCGCCCCTGAAACGGCGTGTCCGATTTCAGCTTCACCGCCCAGCCGAGACCCGCGACCAGCGGCGAGTGGTCCGGCCCGATATCCGCGCCCCAGGCGCGGTAGCCCTTCTCCAGCCGCAGCGATTCGATGGCGCGATAGCCGGCATTGGCGATCCCGTGCGGCTTGCCGGCCTCCATCAGCGCATCGTAGACGCTTGCCGCGAACTCGACGGGAATATGCAATTCCCAGCCGAGCTCGCCGACATAGGTGACGCGCAGCGCAAGTATCGGCGCGCCTGCCAAGGTGATGCGCTTGATCCTGCCGAACGGAAAGGCCGCGTTCGACACGTCATACTCGGTGAGCGCTTGCAGCACGTCGCGCGCCCGAGGACCCATCACCGACAGCACGGCATTGGAGGACGTCACGTCGCTGAGTCGAGCATCGAGCCCTTCGGGAATCGAGCGCGAAATCCAGTCGAAATCGTGCGTGGCGAAACCGGTGCCGGTGACGATGTAATACTGGGTTTCGGACAAGCGCCCGACGGTGAGATCGCACTCGATGCCGCCGCGGCCGTTCAGCATTTGCGTGTAGACGAGGTGACCCGGCGCCTTCGCCACATCGTTAGCGGCGATCCAGGACAGCGCCTGCTCCGCGTCGCGACCTGACAGCAGGAACTTGGCGAACGAAGTCTGGTCGAATACCGCAACGCGCTCGCGGCACGCGCGATGCTCGCGCCCCACCGCCTCGAACCAGTTCTGCCGCTCATAGCTGTAAACGTCCTCGGGCGTCTCGCCGCGGGCAAGATCGGCGAACCAGTTCGGTCGCTCCCAGCCGAGCTTCTCGCCGAAGCATGCGCCTTGGACCTTGAGCTTGTCGTAGAGCGGAGAGCGCCGCAAAGGCCGGCCGGAGCGATATTCCTCGAATGGCCAGGCCATGGTGTAGTGCTTGGCGTAGGCCTCGAGCGTGCGCGTGCGCACCCAATTGGTGTCGAGATGGTTCTTGCCGAAGCGGCGGATGTCGACCGGCCAGAGATCGTAAGGCGGCTCGCCGTTGCCCACCCATTCCGCGAGCACCATGCCGGCGCCGCCGCCCGAGGCGATGCCGAACGCGTTGAAGCCCGCGCCCACGAAGATGCCGCGCACTTCCGGCGCTTCGCCCAGAATGAAATTGCCGTCCGGCGTGAAGCTTTCCGGGCCGTTGATGAATTCCTTGATGCCGGCCGTCTCCATCGCCGGCACGCGCCCCGCCGCAAGCTCGAGCAGCGGCTCGAAATGAT
>JBQGDO010000042.1:0-8920 GCA_052039105.1 Methyloceanibacter sp. | reverse complement strand
AAACCTCTGGGGCTACAACGGCCAGTCGCCGGGCCCGACGATCGAGTGCGTGGAGGGCGACAAGGTGCGTATCTTCGTGACGAACAAGCTGCCCGAGCACACGACGATCCACTGGCACGGAATTCTCTTGCCGAACGGTATGGACGGCGTGGGCGGCCTCACGCAGCCGCATATCCCGGTCGGCAAGACCTTCGTCTACGAGTTCGAGATGAAGCACTCCGGGTCGTTCATGTACCACCCGCATGCCGACGAGATGGTGCAGATGGCGATGGGCATGATGGGAAGTTTCGTGATCCATCCCAAGGACCCGTCGTACCGGCGCGTGGACCGCGACTTCGCCTTCGTCATGAGCGCCTACCGCTTCGACCCCGGCACCTCCCTCCCCCAGGTCGCCGAGATGACCGACTTCAACATCTGGACCTTCAACGCGCGCGTGTTCCCGGGCATCGACGTCATGCCGGTGCGGCTCGGCGAGCGCGTGCGCATCCGGATCGCCAATCTCACCATGACCAATCACCCGATCCATCTGCACGGCCACCATTTCGCGGTGAGCTGCACCGATGGGGGCTGGGTGCCGGAGAGCGCGCAATGGCCCGAGGCGACCATCGACGTTCCGGTGGGGTCAATCCGCGCCATCGAATTCGTGGCCGACAACCCCGGCGACTGGGCATTCCACTGCCATAAGTCGCATCACACCATGAATGCGATGGGACATCAGGTGAAGAATTTCATTGGCCTTCGGCAGCAGGTTCTGAGTGGAGCTTTGCGGCATGCGGCGCCGCCCAACGCCATGGCGATGGGAACGACCGGCATGGCGGATATGGCGGAGATGTCCATGCCGCTCCCCCACAACACCTTGCCGATGATGACGGGCACCGGACCGTTCGGGCCGATCGAGATGGGCGGGATGTTCACCGTGATGAAGGTGCGCGAGGATTTGGCGCCCGGCGACTATCGCGATCCGGGCTGGTATAAGCATCCGCGAGGTACCGTGGCTCATGCGGTTGCCGCGGAGGGTGCGGGCTCGCCGGCGCGGGCCGAGGACACGGAAGGGGCGGCACCGCCGTCGACGGAAATGCCCGAGGGGCATCATCATCACTAAGAGGGAGATCACATGATTTCGACCAGCGTTTCAGTCCTTGCCGCTCGCACCCGTTTCGCTCTGATCGCGATGGCCGCAGGCCTCACCGCGCTCGCCGGCCTGGCGCTCGCGCATGAAGAGGCGACCGGCGTCGTCAAGGAGCGCATGGACCTGATGGAGGACCAGAAGGATGCCATGAAGCTGATGGGCGACATGGCCAAGGGCAAGACGCCCTTCGACACCGCCAAGGCAGCGGAGGCCGCCCGCGTCATTGAAACGACCTCGGCCAAGATCCCGGAGCTATTCCCCGAGGGCACGACCGGGCACCCGAGCGAGGCAAAGAAAGAGATTTGGCAAAACTGGGAGGATTTCACCAGCAAGGCCGACGACCTTGCCCGCGCCGCGAGCGAGCTTGAAAGCGCGATCGACAAGGCGGCCGGCGACGAATGGAAGGCGGGCTTCCAGAACGTCTCCGAAGCCTGCAAAGCCTGCCACAAGAGCTACAGGCTGGAGAAAAAGACCCACTAGCGCCGGCGGGGGCGCGCTATCCCGCCTTCTTAGGCATGATGGCCACGCCCCAGGGCAAGCGCCCAACGGGCACGGACTTCTCGGCCTTCAGGCTCTCCACGTCGATGATGGTCAGGTCGTTGGTCAGGCCGTTGGCGACGTAGTATTTCTTGCCGTCCGGCGACAACTCGCCGTGCCAGGGGCGCTGGCCGACCAGGATATAGTCCTTCACCTTCTTGGTGCCGGCGTCGATGACCGCGACACGGTTGGACGGGCCGAGCGGGACGAAGACCAGCTTGTCGTCGAGTGAGAAATCCATGCCCACCGGCTGAAGCTGCTCGGGGCGCACGCCAGCAACTTCGAAGCCGATCTTTTCCTTGATCTTCCAGTTCTTGGGATTGTCCCAGTCGCTGCTATCGATCACCGAGATGGTGCCGCCCACCTCAGACGAAACCCATAGCTCCTTCTTATCCTGCGTGAATTTCGCCTCGCGCGGGCGGCTGTCGACGAGGACGTTAGCCACCAGCTTCCGCGTCGCATTGTCGATGATATGCGCCATGCTGGTGGATTCCGAGGTCGCCGCAGTGTAGCGATCGTCGGGACTGACGATCATGCCTTCCGGCTCGACGCCGACAGGAACCTCGCCGAGCACCTCGCCGCTCTTGACGTCCATGATCGTCACCAGCGAGTCGTCCTCGTTGGCGATGTAGATGATCTCGCCTTTCGAATCGACCGCCATGAGCTCCGGATCGGGACCGGATTCAAGCTGGCGGGTTACTTCGAGAGTCTTGGTATCGATCACGTCCATGATGTCGCCGTCGCCCGCCGCCACGAACAGCTCGTTGTAGTCGGGGCCGAGAATGATGCCGCGCGGGCGCCGCTCGGTTTTCACGGTCTTCACGACCTCCAACGTCTCACCGTCGAGCACGGTGATCGTGTTGTCCTTCTCGTTGGAGACGAAGATCGTGTAGGGCCCCGCCAGCGACGGCGTAGCGAAGAGAAGGAGCACGGCGGCGGAGGCTGTGGCGAGGCTGATGCGAGTCATGGGGTCTACCTTCGGTGGGTGGCTGCTAGAACTTGCACTTGGTCTCGGGTTGGTCGAAACCCAGCGTGTCGGTCAGATAGGTGGGATGCAGGAATCCTTCCTGCGGAGAGGTGGAGACGGGGACGCGCGTGCCGCCCCCCAGAATGACCGGCTGGCGCATCTGGTGATCCCAGGGACGGAAGCTCATCGCCTGGCCCTTGAAGCCTTCGAGCTTGAACTGATCGGACAGCAAATATTGCTCGAGCTCCTGCGGCGTCGTCTTGCCGGATTTCATCGCCCCGTCGGCGAGCGAGCGGAAGCCGAGCCAAGCGGTGTAGTCGCGCTCCACCGGCGGCCGTTTCGCCAGGCGCGGGATGGCGTTCTGGAAATGCATGGCGCCGGATTCGGTGTAGGACTTGTCCCAGGCCGTGGCTTGTAGGCCTTGGGTGCCGACCACAGGACGCGGCAGATGCGTGCGGTACATGAGGTAGTCGCCGAAATCGTCGTCGCTGTTGATGACCCACATGACGTCGTGATCGGGCGCTTCTTGCGTCTCCATGGGGATTTGCGCCTGAATCTGCTGATGGCCGGAGTCGAGATTGCGCGCTCCCGGGGGCAGATCGTAGAGCTTCTCGCCGACGACCTTGCCGCCGAAGCGCGCCGCCGAG
Organism: Methyloceanibacter sp.; assembly: GCA_052039105.1. Taxonomy (GTDB): domain Bacteria; phylum Pseudomonadota; class Alphaproteobacteria; order Rhizobiales; family Methyloligellaceae; genus Methyloceanibacter. The sequence continues at coordinate 5,640 of JBQGDO010000042.1, read as the reverse complement.
CGCTTCACCTGGGCGAGGTAGTCCTGATCCTCCGGCGTGTCGCGCCGGATCACGTACCATCTCGGCCATTTCTTCCAGATCAGGTACTGAGCCAGCGCGTCGGCGCGCATGGCATAGTCGGGAATGACGTGGAACACGTTGCTGCGGCACTCTTCCTGGCGGAGCTTGGTCGCGCTCGTGCGAATGTTCATGATCACCGAGTTCTTGGCTTCGGGCAGGTCGGCCACGGCAAGCAGATCGCCGGGCTCGAGATCGGCGAGAATGAACGCGTCGCCGCCTTTGAGGATCTCCTTGGCCTTGGCGACCACGTCGCCGTCTTCGGGCACGATGGCTTCGACCAGCTCGAAATTGTGACCGACGAAGTTGCCGGCCTGATTGGCTTCTTTCAGCATCAGGCGCGCGCCTTGGATACCTTTGTCTTCGATCGGCTTCTCGGCGTAGGAGAGCGGCAGCGGCTCCGGATATTGCTTGCCGAGATAGTAGACGGTCATCGGCTTGCCGGCCGGCGCTTCCGCGGCAGCTTCGCCCGAGGTGTCTTTCGAAGCGTCTTCCTTCGCGCCGGCTTCAGGCACGGCCGCCGGCGCGGCCTTCTCAGGCGAAGCGGCCCCGGGCTCGGCCGCAAGCGACGGCGCGAGCAGAAAGGCCCAGACGAGGAGCAAGGCCATCAAGCCCGCAGCGGCCGCAGCACCCCGACGCCACTTGGCGACTAATGAACTCCACATAGGCGAACGCTTGCTCCTTCGATGCGGGATAGAGGGGAGAGCGGACGAGTCGCTGTCCAGGTGCGGATTTTAGGACGCATATTTCTCAGACAAGCCGGCACTTGGCAATGCGCATCGCACAATCAGCGAAGCCCTATCCGCCCGCTAATGATTTGATTCAGCTAGGATATAGGCTTGACCCAGACAAGCATCCAGAGGTGGCAAACTTCATTACCAAAGTTTCACGTCAAGTCGGCGCGGACTTCACCCACATGCAACCAAACCGCCAAGCCGCCCAGCGGGTTGGCGGTTCCGCATGTCGGGTTCGTGCGCTATTGAGCGGGCTTGTCGACCAGCGCCATCGAATCGGGGTTAACGCCACGAATGAAGGCGATGACCTTCCACAGATCGTCCGAGGTCTTGATGATCCCGCCGAAGGGCGGCATCGGGCCGGTCACGATCTCGCTCTTGACGCGCTTGTAGCCTTGTTTCTTCAGCTCATCGCTGCCGAGGGCAATGAGGCGGAACAGCGTATCGTCGTCACCGCCATAGACCCAGGTCTGGTTGGTGAGCGGCGGGCACATGCCTCCACCGCCACCGCCGCCATGACAGCCGTTGCAGCTGAAGGAGAGATATTTCTTGTGCCCCTCCTCTTTCATATCGGCGATCTTATCGTTGTAGGGATTGTGGAGCCCGCCTTTGGGCGTGGCCTTGATGAGGTCGAGCGGCGGAGTCGTGTCGCCTGCCTTGCAGCATTCGCCGCCGGCGGCGGCCTCGCCTCCCGGGGTTCCCTCTTCGGATTGCTGCACGGCGTCTTCCGCCGCGCCGGCCGTCCAGGCAAAGGCACCCAAACCCGCAATCAATACGGCAGTCAAAAGTCCGGTAGTGATCTTGCGCACTGCTTCGTTTCCTTACCCTAGTTAGTGACGTTGTTGGTGAATTCAGTCGTTTCCCCCTCGGGCACAGGCTAAGAGAGCGGGAACAGTCATAGCGCCAACCAGTCCATCGCGGTAGCCGACGTTGGGAACTGCGGCATTTTGGCTTGCATTTGGGTTAACCGTTGCCGATCAGTTGGTTACGTCGAAGTCCATGCCTTCGAAACTATAGCGCGGCTCCTGCACCCAGATGCCGTCTTCCTGCACGGGGACCTTGTGCATCTTGACGTCGGTCACCTTCAGCTTGCCGCTCTCCTCGTCAAGCCAGAAATCGATGTCGTAATATTCGTCCTTGCTGCCCGGCTTGCGGAAGTCTGTGCAGGCGAAATACTGGCCGTTCTGCTTCAGATGCCGGATCGGCTGGTGCATCTCGATGAATTCGAGCGGCACGGTCTCGCCGGTCTTGTCGTCCTTGATCGGCAGATTGCCGCTCGCGTCCTTGTTTTCGGCGATGTAATTGTGGATCGCGCTCATCACGTGCCAGGCGCGGGTCACCTCCATGTCGCCGGGATGCTCCTGCACCGGCAGCCACCACCAGGCGACCGGCAGCCGCGTCACCATGATCCAGTTATCGCCGTCGCGCTTCGGTCCCTTCTGCACGCGGATGTCGATCAAATCGAGGTTGTCGCCCTTGGGTTGGGGCTTGAACCAGAAGTCGATCGCATATTGCTTCTTGGGCTCGTCCTTGTCGTGGAAGATGGCGTTGGCGAACCAGCCATAACCCTTCATGCCGCGCACGACCTTGACGTTCTCGTAGACCAGATGGAGATCGGCATCGAGCTTGGGATCGTGATAGACGAACACGCCGTCTTGCGAGCGCTCGGCGATCACCTGCTCGGTTCGCTTGGTCACCGAGGTTTCGTTGAAGTCGGGGTAGTCCGCGGCAACGCTGGGAGTGACCGCAGCAAAGCAAAAAGCCACGGCTAGCGCCGTGGCTCCTGCAAAGCGAAATAGCCTGTGAAACGGCGGGCGCATCACTGACTCGTCGTCGGCGCAGCATCCTTGCCTGGCGCCTCTGCGCGCGCCGAGCTCAGCACGAGAATCGCCTGAGCGGCTTCAAGATTGCCGTTCTTCTCGGCGACATCGGATGCGGTGAGACCAAGATTGTTTTTGACAGTCGGATCGGCGCCGGCATCCATCAGAAATCCGATCATCGGCGCGCTGTTATGCGTGGCGGCGACCATCAAGGCCGTGATCCCGCTCTTGGACTGCGCGTTGATGTCCGCACCGCGCTCGATGAGAATCTTGGCGATATCGCTCGGCCGCGTGCTTCCGGGCAGGAACCGGGCACCCTCGGCGGGGCCGGTCTGCGCGGCAATCAGCATCAGCGGCGTCAGGCCGTCTTCCCCGGAGGCAACGCTGACATCGGCGCCGCCTTCGATCAAAGCCTTGGCCACCTCGTACTTGGATTCGGCGATCGCAAGCGCGAGCGGCCGGAAGCCCTCCGGTCCGGGCTGTTCGGCATTGGCGCCAGCCTCCAGCAGGGCCTTCACCGAAGGCACATGGTCGCGCATCGCCGCGGCAACAAGCGGCGTCATGCCATCCTCGGCCGGGCGATTGGGATCGGCGCCGAGCTCGACCAGCGTCTTGATGATGCCGTCTTTACGCTGGCGCGCGGCGTTCTGCAGAGGCGTCCAGCCCTGCGGATCCGGCTGGTTTACGTCGGCGCCCTTCTCGACCAGGAACTTGACCCGCTCGGCGTCATTGGCGTTGATCGCGTTGCTCAGCTCCTGACTGAGGTCGGCGCCCTCGGCAAGCCAACCCTCGAGCTTCTCCTTGGTGACGACCTGATCGGGCGAGGCAAGATCGGGGCGTGCCTCATAGACCTGATCGGCCAGCGCGATATAGCTGCCATGGGCGGGCAAATCGCCGGCAACGATGCACTTGGAGCACTGGACGAGCGGAACGCCGTAGTCCCGGAGAATCTTCTCCACCTCCTCGGCATGATCCTCGAGGGCAAATTCGAGCATGTATTTCAGAAAGGCGTCGGTCTTGCGCACGCCGATGGCAAGCTCGAATTCGAGCGGAACCTTGTCGTCGTCGAGATTGACCGGCAGGATCGTCAGCGGTTCGCCACGCATCGTCTTGAGCCAGCCGGCGAACGGTCCGAACACGGCCGCCACGTCAAGATCGCCGTCCAGCACGTTCTGCACGACGTAGTAAGGCTGATGCTCGATGACGAGGTCGCCATCGTGCGTCTGGGTTTGGAGCTTGACGTTGTTGACGATGCCGCGCTTGGCCAGGGCAATGCGAATGCCCGAGGTCTGGAACACGCCGATCTTGAGGTCCTTGAGCTTGGGGTCGTCGAGGCCGGTCAGTTCCAGGCCCTTATCGCTGCGGTAAGCCAGAACGTAGGGGGTCTTGTAAACCGGGAAAGTCGTCAGCAGGCTGCCGTAGTTGGCCGGCATGTCGAACATCACGTCGCACATGTCCTGCTCGAAGGTCTGGCGCGTCAGGCCGCGCTCGATGAAAGGACGCCAGTGAAAGATGACCTTGGCGCCCATCGCCTCGCCGAGCAGATTGGCAAGTTTGTTCTGGAAGCCCTCCTGCTTGATGTTGGAGAGCGGCATGTTTCCCGGGTCGGCGCAGACGTTGAGCGTCTCGAGTTTCTTCGCCTTATAGGCCGCCTTGGCCGCCGCCCTGATGGCGATCTGCTCGCTCGGCGTGAGGTCGTCGAATTCCTTGCTAAGATCGCGCTTGATCTTTTTGGCTGCCTCGACGGGAAGCGAGACGAGCACGAGGGCGAGAACGGAGACAAAGACCGTTAAGATTCGGGCATACATGGCGACTGCCGCAGGTTCTGGGTTGCTCGGGAGCGCGGGTCGGGCCTGCGCGGTTCTGCCCAGGTATTAAAGCAGTGACGCCCGGTGCCGCAAGGGCACCGGGCGCCGTTAGTCTAAGAGTCCGTCCGCTTCTATTCGAAGACGCGGAAGGTGTTCAGCTCACCACCCTGCGGGATGTGCTGCAGGCCAGCGGCCTTGGTCATGGCCGTGGCACCGATGGCGCCGAACTTGTCGTTCAGGTCAAGACCAGCGGTGACCGGGAGACCGATCCAGCCGCCGATGCCGGAGTAAACGCCGACATACTGCTTGCCACCGACCTTGTAGGTGATCGGGTTGCCGATGATGCCGGAACCGAGCTTGCGGCTCCACAGGATCTTACCGGAATTCCGGTCGACCGCGCGGAAGTCACCGCCCAGCGAGCCATAGAACATCAGGCCGCCGTCGGTCACCATCGTGCCGCCCCAGTTCGGGTACGGATCCGGAATCTCCCAGATCGTCTTGCCGGTCAAGACATCGTACTTCTTGATCTTGCCGGTCGTGCCCTGCTTCTCAGGATACATGTACACGTTCGCGAACACGTAGACCGTGCCCTGGTTCGTGTGCGTGCGCTCCTGAGGCTCGAGCTCCATGCACCAGTTGTTGGTGGGCATGTAGAAGATGTTGGGCTCTTTGGGATCCACTGCACCAGGCTGCTGGTCCTTGCCGCCCATAGCAGACGGGCAGGCAGAGACGTTGCGGCCGACTTCGAGCGGCGAGTGCTCGCGCACCTTGATCGGACGACCCGTCTTCATATCGACCTTCTCGGCCCAGTCCGTCGTCACGTATTTCGTGGCGCGGAGCAGGGTGCCGTCAACGCGGTCGAGCACATAGGCAAAGCCGTTACGATCGAAGTGAGTGAGAACCTTCCGCTTCTTGCCATCGACATCCATGTCGGTGAGCATGTTCTCGTTGATGCCGTCATAGTCCCACTGATCGAAGGGCGTCATCTGGTAGGCGAAAACCGCCTCGCCGTTTTCGACTTTGCGGCCGAAGATCGTCATCGACCACTTGTTGTCGAAATCGCCAGTGTTGCACTCCTCATGGGTCTTGTCGGGGCAACGATATTGCGGGCTCCACAGGCCGGGGTTACCGGTCGAGTAGTAGACCATCTTCAGCTCAGGATCGTAGCTGAACCAGCCCCAAGCCGCGCCGCCGCCGATCAGATAGTCGTCGCCGGGGAAC
>JBQGDO010000041.1:0-2450 GCA_052039105.1 Methyloceanibacter sp. | reverse complement strand
CGGAGCGGCGAGCAACTCGCGGGCGCGTGCGATGGTGGCGACGCGGTTACCGCTGGCGAGCAGTCCATAGTGGCGGATGCGGTGGAAGCCCTTGGGCAGCACGTGGATCAGGAAGCGCCGGATGAACTCGCCGGTCGCCAGTGTCATCGTCTTGTAGCGGCCCGGCCCCTCGATCCGATAGTCCTTGTACTTGAAGGTGACGCCGTTCTGGCCGGCGGACACCAGCCGGCGATTGGAGATGGCGACGCGGTGGGTATAGCGTGACAAATAGCGCAACACTTGCTTGGGCCCGGCGAACGGCTCTTTGGCGTAGACCACCCAATCGATCTCGCGCAGGGGCTTCAGATAGGCATCGAATGCAGCTTTGTCGGTGAGCCGCACATGATCGCCGAAGAACTGCAGGTGGTCGTGCGCCGCGACCAGCATCTCCAGAAACAGCCGGCGGAACAACGCCGAGAGGACCTCAACTGGCAAAAAATAGCGCGGTCGGCAGGCGATCCACTTCGATCCATCCGGCGACAGACCGCCACCCGGCACGACCATGTGGACGTGCGGATGGTGCGTCATCGCCGAGCCCCAGCTGTGGAGCACGGCGGTGATGGCGATCCTGGCACCGAGCCGCTTGGGATCGGCGGCGATGGTGAGCGTGGCCTCGGCCGCCGCCTTGAACAGGAGATCGTAGATCACCGCCTTGTTCTGATAGGCGATGTCGCGGATCGCAGCCGGCAGTGTGTACACGACATGAAAGTACGGCACTGGCAGCAACTCGGCCTCGCGCGCGGCCAGCCATTCCTTGGCCGCCGCGCCTTGGCACTTCGGGCAATGCCGGTTACGGCAGCTGTTATAGGCGATGAGCGTGTGCGCGCACTTCTCGCAACGCGCGACATGGCCGCCGAGCGCGGCGGTGCGGCAGCGCTCGATCGCGCTCATGACCTTCATCTGTTCGAGGCTGACGTGACCGGCATTGGCTCGGCGCCACGCCGCCCCGTGGTCGCGGAAGATATCCGCGACCTCCAGCGCCGGACGGGACATGGCCGCGGGCAGTTACGCCGGCGGCGGGTCTTTCCGGTGCTTGCTGGGCTTCTTGCGTGGCTGCGCCAGCAGGTCGAGCGGGCTCTCGATGCCGGCGATCATGCCGGTGGCGACGCGCGTGTAGCGCGCCGTGGTGTCCAATTTGTCGTGACCCAGCAGCGCCTGGATCTTTCTGATATCGGTGCCGCGATCGAGCAGGTGGGTCGCAAAGCTGTGGCGCAGCGCATGCAGCGTCACGCCCTTCTTGATCCCAGCGGCCTCGGCCGCCGCATGGAACAGGCGGCTCAGCTGGCGGGTGGTCATCGGCTTGCCAGGCCTGCGGCCAGGAAATAGCCAACGTTCTTGAACGGGCGTCGTGGCATCGTAACCCCGGCGCGCCTTCCACCATTGCCGCAACAGAGCAAGCGTCTCCGGTGACAGCATGACATTGCGATCCTTGCGGCCCTTGGACTGCTCGATGCGAATGATCTTCTGCGCGCTGTCGATATGCTTGACCTTCAGCCGGACCACCTCGCCGGCGCGCAGGCCGCAGCCATAGCTGAGACTGAGCAGCACACGGGCCTTGAGGTTGCTGGCGACCGCCAGCAGGCGCTTGGTCTCGTCCGAGCTCATCACCAGCGGGACCTTCTGGGGCTCGCGCAGATGATAGATCTCGGCGGCAAGATCCAGTCGCCGCAGCGTCACGCGGAACAGGAACCGCAGCCCAGTCATGATGCGGTTGCGATTGCAGATACTCATGCCGGTCTCGGCCAGCTGCAGCTGGAACCGGCGGATATCCTCCGCTGTGGCCGTGTCAGGCGAGCGCTTCAGGAACGCGGCGAACCGCTTGCAGCTGCGGAGGTGGCCTCTTTGCGTGCCCGCACAGAGCTTGCGCGCGTTCATGTCCTCGATCATGCGCTGGCGCAGCGGGCTGACGGCATCCATGCTCATGGTAACTCCTGTCTTGGGATGAGGTTGGCGACACCTCGATCCTCAAGACAGGGCACCTCGCCCGCTACCAACGATCTCTTCCCTGGGGATAGCGCTCAGGCCGACCCCACAGCCGCCACTATCGCGAAGCGATTTAGTGCTCTGGCACTCAGTGTCGGTTCGCCGCATTGCACAAAAATCCGCCGCTTTCGGAGGCCCTGCGGACAGGAAAGCCGGCCGGGAGTCTGTCTGGTCCGGCGCTCATGACCCGATGTATGGTCCGGCCGTGCGTTGCAAGAGTTTTCCTCGACTTGGCTGATGCGGTCTTGCATCAATGTATCCGGTCTCTGCTTGGAGCTCATCGTGGCTCCCGACCATCATGGATATCAGCGCGCGTGCGATCTCATTACCGGACAGGCCTCGACCGGGCCAATCGGGTCACCAGTGTTCGCATGCGCCGGGAAGACCGATCCTCCATTGTCGTCTCATCCTCTCGCAGACCTCGGCGG
>JBQGDO010000040.1:0-1666 GCA_052039105.1 Methyloceanibacter sp. | reverse complement strand
GATGCCCATCATGTCACCGGTCACGCGCGGAATGCCGGTTGCGGATATCTTCAGGCCACGAAAGATATTGCCGCCCCCGGCCACAACGGCGATCGCCACGCCCAGTCGGTGCGCGGCGGCCAGGTCGGCGGCGATGCGTTCGAGCGTCGGCTGATGGATACCGAAGCTGTCGGGACCCATGAGCGCCTCGCCGGAGACCTTCACCACGACACGCCGGTAGACGGGTTTTGTCACAGCAGCTCCTGCGATCTATCGCCCGCGCGAGCGGCTCCGGTGGCTATCGCATGGGTGCGTATCGATACCGAGGGAATGCCGCTCAGCTGGATTTAACCAGGGCTGCGACCTCGCCGCCGAAATCGCTGTCCGGCCGCTCGATGCCCTCGCCGAGCGCATAGCGCACGAACCCCCCGATCTTGATCGGCGCTCCCACCCTTCCCTCGGCTTCCTTGATCGCCTGGGACACGCTCTTGTCCGGTTCGTGGATGAACGCCTGCTCGAGCAGGCACACCTCCTTGTAGAAGGTCTTAAGCCCCGATTCGACGATCTTGTCGATGACGCTCGCGGGCTTCCCCTGCGCCTTGTACTTGTCCGCGAGCACCTCCTTCTCGCGCCTGACCGCGTCGGGGTCGAGGCCGGAGGGATCGATAGCCTGCGGATTGGAGGCGGCGACGTGCATCGCGACCATGCGGCCGAACCGTTTGAGCTCGTCACTCTTGCCGGCGGACTCCAGCGCCACGATGACTCCGATCTTGCCCAGGCCTTCGTCGACCGCGTTGTGCACGTAGCTGGCGATGACGCCGTTGCCGACCGACAAGCCGGAAGCCCGCCGCAGGCTCATGTTCTCGCCGATCTTGGCGTTGGTGTCGGCAATGGCGTCGGCTGTGGTCATGCTGCCGACCCTGGCCGCCTTGATCTTCTCGACGCTGGGCCCGACGGTGAGCGCGATATTGGCGATCATCTTCACCAAACCCTGGAACAGGCCGTTGCGGGCGACGAAATCCGTCTCGGAATTGACCTCGACGACGACACCCTTCTGTCCCTCGACCGCGAGCCCGATCAGCCCTTCGGCCGCAACGCGGCCGGCCTTCTTGGCAGCCTTGGCGAGCCCTTTCTTGCGCAGGAGGTCGACCGCGTGCTCCATCTCGCCGCCGGTCTCCTGCAGCGCCGCCTTGCAGTCCATCATGCCTGCGCCGGTGCGCTCGCGCAGCTCCTTCACCATTTGCGCGGTGATGTCGGCCATTTCGGTATCCTCTCAATGCCGGCTGCCACGCCGAGCATCTGCCAATCTGATCCTGTCGTGTCCCGCCCGACGACGGGCGGGACAAGCGGGCGCTACGCGGAATCGCCGGAACATCTATCACGAAGTCGGCTGCTCGCGCCTTTGCCCGCCCGTGGGCGAACCGCGTCACTCCGCGGTCAATTCCTTCGACTGAGCGATCCAGCCTTCCACTCGGGCCGGCAACCCCACCTCCTCGCCGATCGTGCGGGCGGCCTCGGGGGCAAGCCCCGCGATTTGCCAATAGTGGAAGATGCCGAGATCGTTGAGCTTCTTCTCGATCGCGGGCGAGACATGATGGAGCTTCTTGAGATCGTCGGCGACGCCGCGCGGACCGGACAGCACCTCGTAGCCCGGTCCTTCGGTCGCCGGCGGCAGCTCTTCCGCAAC
>JBQGDO010000039.1:0-5383 GCA_052039105.1 Methyloceanibacter sp. | reverse complement strand
CTCAGCCAGTCCCCGCTCGGCGGATTGAAGGCAGTGCTTAAAGTGCCCGTGTAGGGGCGGATCGTTGGGAGGAGAACATATGCGACGCGCGATCGTTGGCTTTACGGCGGCTCTCGCCATGTCACTGGCGGGACCGGTTTGTGCCCAGGACCCCACGGAGGAAATCCAGGAGGAGGAGCAGCCGGGCTCCGAGATCGAAATCGATATCGGCGGCGGCGGCGCGACGATCGAGCGGAAAAGCGGGGCGCCCGTGTTCCGTCCGGGCGAGGTTCCCGAGACCCCGCTGGAGCCCTTAGACGACCCTGATGCGCCCGACGAACCGGACCCCGTCGACGCAGAGCTTCCCGGCGAAGGCCCAGAAAGTCTGTCGGGTCCCGACGACGACGATCCGCTTCCGGAATAGACCGCTCGGACTCAGTGCACGCTGGGAGCCGGCGACGGACCTGAACCCGAAGGGCCCATCGCAGGCTCGGCATCTCTGCGCTTCCTGCCGTCCGGCACGAAGGCGCAAACGAGACGGCACGCATCGGCGCAAGCCTGCTCGACCGCGCCGAGCATGCGCTCGCCTCTGGCGAGCCGCCGGTCGAGCGCGGCCATGGTCTTGTCGAGCGAGGGCGTGTCGTCGTCGAGCCAGATCTGGAACACCTTGCCGTAGACCGAAGCGAGACCCGTCACGCGCAATGCGCCGAAGGGACCGTCGAGCTTGGCGCCGGCGCCGGCGAGCATCCAATATTGCGAGGCGAGCGACGAGCAGAGAACGGCGCTGGCCTCGCCAGGGCGGCAGCACAGATAGCGCCAGATGCGTTTCAGGGCCGGCTTGTAAGGCTGCATCACCTCGAAGCGGGTCATGACGATGTCGAATAGGCGGTCGCGTGCGGCCTGCTCTTCGCCCGCAGGACGCGCCTTGGCGAGCACCTCGGCGTCGACCTCTTTCTGGAAGGCGCGGATGATGTCGGCCTTGCAAGAGAACTCGCGCCTGAGATCGGCGAGATCGAGATTCGCGGCGCGGGCGATGTCGGCGAGCGTGATCTCGCCCCAGCCCTTCTCCCCGGCCAGATCGAGCGCCGCCCGTATTGCTTTGGAACGCTTGGAGAAATCGTCGAACATGGGCGTACTCCTTCAGAGCCAAGCTTAGGCCGATCGCGGCCAAGCCGAAAGGCCAGCTCATCCGTTTTCAGACCGGCCTCGGCCCGTGAAATTCGAACACCAGATAACGCGCGGGCGTGTCGCCAATATTGCGCAAGCCGTGCGGCTCGCCGGCGGCGTAGTAAATCGAGCCTCCCGGTCCGACCCTCTGTCCCAATGTCTCGACTTGCCCGGAGAACACCAGGATTGCCACGTCATGTCGGTCTTTGTGGGGCGCATAGCCGACACCTGGCTGGAGGTCGGTCACGTGGGCATGAAGCTTGCCGAGATAGGCGGTCTGGCTTTCGAACAAGATGCGGCCTGTCCTCGGCGTGGAACTCTGCGGCGCATCTATCCCGCCGATGTCGAAAGTTGCCGTCGCGAGGGGCCGCTCGGCTTTTGCCGGCGCTCCGCGCCATTTGAACATCAGATAAGTGACGGGGAGTTGCGAGGCGTTGCGAATGGTGTGGTACTGGTTGGCCGGGTAGTACACGAAACTGCCGGGAGCGAGCCGTTCGATCCGCGCGCCCGCAGGATCGGCGGTTTTTGGTACGACGATCTCGGCTTCTCCTTTGAGCACCACCAGCAGCTCTTCTTCCGGGTGACAATGCGGTGGATGAGGCGAATGGCCCGGGCTCAGCACTGAGACATGCGCGCTCACGGCGCCGATGACCGGCGTTTTCCCGCGGAACAGCGGATAGGGCTGCCAGCCTGCCGGGCTTTCGAGGAATCCGTCGCCCAAATGCAAATTCGTGCGGATCGAGGTTGCGGCCGGGCGATGCTGCGGCGGCGGCACTGTATTACCTGTTTCGCGAATACCGGACACGACGATCCGGCGCGGAGATTCAGATGAAAATCGAAACGGCCAGTCGAAGTAACCGTCCTCGGGAAATGCAATAGGCTGGTCGGCGGCTGCATATTGGAGCAGCAGCGCAAGTCTCGGCTTCGGCGCGCCGTTGTAGGAACCATGCCAGAGCCGCCCATCGAACACGATGGCCTGGCCGTCATGGACTTGCGGCCGGATCAGACGCGCGTGACGGTCATGCTCGCTCGCCCAGGCTGCGACATATTCGTCGGTGATCTGTTCGCGCCTCAGTCCCCGTTCGTGCGCGGCTTGCTGGATCGGCTTACTGAATTTGTGGGAGCGTGAAATCAACCGGAGCCCTGAAGCTTCCGAGGCGTTCTCCAGACCGATCCAGACCGATACGAAGCCTCCATCGATCGCGGAGCTTTCAATGTCGGTGTGCCAGATATGTTCCTGGCCCGGCTTTTGGCCGATGACCTTCGATCCCCACAGAACGATGTCCTCGCCGAGGAGACGCCGCAGCAGCCCCAGCAGCGCCGGCTGCGTCGCGATATCGTAGAAAACGCGGTCCTTAGCCGCGAGCGCCTTCCGTTCCTCTTGCAGGGACGGCGCTCGCCGATAATGGTCGAGGATGCGCCTGCATTGCGCCGGCGTTAGCAGATCGACGGGCGCTAGGAAGCCTTCCCGGAAGAAGGCCGCCGCTGGATCGAGGCCCGCGGCACGGCGAATGGCGTTGCAAAAACTCCGCCCTGCGCCGACCACGCCGCGCAGCGGCGACGTCAGGCGCCAGCTGTTCGAGCGGAGCAGTTCCCGATTTTGAAGCTTCTCTCTCGCCAGAGCGCGCTCCAGATGCGCGTTCGCGAGCCTCAACGCCTCGATGCCGCGTTCCTGTTCGGCGAAATCCTGCTTGAGTTCTACCAATTGGGCGTGGAACGCGGCGCTTTCATGCCGGTCGTTCCCAAAGATTTGCGTTGGCTGGATTGAGCCGGCGCTCATGTTTCGGGGCGCGGTTTCGCGCTGTTTCGCCTGCTTCACCGCTCCCTCCGCCTTGTGACGCGCCGCCCTCCCCCGGTGGGATGACCCTAGCATAGACTGGCGCAGCACCTACAGTCCGTCGTCTAGGAGGACAGTTCCTTGGAACGCTTGGCGGCGGCGGCGACGGCGCGGGTCAGAAGTTCCTGAACGCCGTCGCTGCCCATCAGCACGGCGAGTGCGGCCGCGGTCGTTCCCTTGGGCGAGGTCACCTTCTCACGCAACTCGGCAGGCGAGAGATCGGATTGGCGCAGCAGCGCGCCGGCGCCGGCCACCGTCGCCCGCGCCAAGCGCTGCGAAAGCTCGGGATCGAGCCCGGCGGCGCGGCCGGCTTCAGCGAGGCACTCCGCCAACAGGAAGACATAGGCCGGGCCACTTCCCGATACGGCCGTCACCGCGTCGAGCAGGTTTTCATCGTCGAGCCAAATGACGTCGCCGACGGCTTGGAGCAGCGCCGTGCATTCGCGCAACTGCTCCGGCGTCACCGCTGCGTTGGCAACGGCCGCCGTCATGCTCTGCCCGACCGCGGCAGCGGTGTTGGGCATGGCGCGCACGATGGCCGTGCCCTCCGGCAATGGCAGCGCGAGGCTTGCTAGTGTCCGCCCCGCAGCGATGGAGAGAAGGACCGTGCTCTCGCCGATCATCGGCTCGAGCTCGGGCAGGAGCTTGGCCACGAGATCGGGCTTCACCGCAATGACGATCGCCGACGGCGCGCCTGGAAGATCCGGCGCGGCGTCCGCGGCAATGGCATGACGCGCGGCAAGGCTCAAGACCTCCGGCGCTGGCGCGGGGTCCTGGATGAACACGGTCGCGGGGTCGAGGCCCTGCCGGAGCCAGCCTTCGAGCAGCGCCCCGCCCATCTTTCCCGCTCCCACCAGAAGCAGCGGGCCGGCGAGGCGAAGGGTCATGCTTGTCCTTGCGTTTCGAGCATGATGGCGGCGAGCGCATCCTCGGGGGACTTGCCCGCCCACAGCACGTATTGGAACGCCTGATAATAACGCTCGCAGGCTTCGAGCGCAGCCTTGAGCAGCGCCTCGCACTGACCGGCATGGGTATCGGCGCCGGCGAGCAAGAGCCCGTGCCGGTAGAGCAGCAGTCCGTCCTCGCGCCACAAATCGAAATGGCCGAGCCAAAGCTGCTCGTTGATCAGCGCCATCAGGCGGTAGACCTCGGGCAGCCTGCGCCGGGGGACCTTGAAGTCGAAGGCACAGGCGAGATGCAACGCCTCCAAGTCATCCCGCCAGTTGAGCGAGATATGATAGTCGCACCAGGAGCCCGCGACAGTCATCGTCAGCTCGTCAGGGGTCGAGCGTTCGAAGGCCCAGGCATGAATGGTTGCAATTTGCTCGACCACATCCACCGGGTTGGTGAAATGGTCAAAGATAGCCTGTGTCGTAGCCATGCGTGTTCCTCTGTGGCCTCGGCAGAGTTCCGCGCAACACTAGACGCCGCCGCGAATCAGCTTGTTGAATCAGTTATATAATGGGGAGTCTGAAAGCACCACGCGGGAAGAGTCTCGCAATGGCTTCATCTAAAGATTGTTGTGGATTTACCGGGCGCCGCTAGGGCTTGAGACGCCGTCGAATCGCGAGCGCGAAGTTGCCCCACCCCGGAAACCAGTCAAGAGCGTCGCGACGAGTTGGCTAGCCCCCCTTCTCGGCCAGACCTTTGACGATGGCGGCTTCAAGCGCGGCGATCTTCGCCTTCAAGGCCTCGTTCTCCTCGCGCGCCTTCTGCGCCATGGCCTTGACCGCCTCGAACTCCTCGCGCTGCACCACGTCGAGATCGCGCAGCACGCGCTCGGCCTGGCCGCGCACCACGGTCTCGATCTCCTTGCGCACGCCCTCCGCGGCGCCCGCGGCGTCGGTGATCAGTTTGCCAAGCTCATCGAAGAAGCGGCCCGTGGTCTGCGTCATGATCGAGACTCCTTGCTCGCCCAACTATGGGATGCGCCTAGCCGAGGTGCAAGCGCATGCCATGCGGCCATGGCCGCCTTGACAGGGAGCTTCCGGGCGGTGAAGGGTCGGCGCGTCGCTGAAACATAGACCGCTGAGGGACATGTCTTTGTTCGTCCTCCCCTACCCCGTGATCGATCCCGTGGCGATCAAGGTCGGCCCGGTGTCGGTGCGCTGGTACGGGCTCGCATACATGGCGGGCATCCTGCTCGGCTGGCTCTATGGGCGAAGGCTCGTTGCCCGCAGCGATTTGTGGAACGGCAAGCCGCCGATGACGGTGGCGCAAGCCGACGACTTTCTGCTTTGGATTACGCTCGGTATCGTCGTCGGCGGCAGGCTCGGCTTCGTCCTGTTCTACGAGCCCTCTTATTTCTGGCAGAACCCGATCGAGATTCCCGCCATCTGGAATGGGGGCATGTCGTTCCATGGCGGCCTGCTCGGCGTCGTGCTCGCGGTCTACTTCTTC
>JBQGDO010000038.1:0-21146 GCA_052039105.1 Methyloceanibacter sp. | reverse complement strand
GACGGCGCAGGAGAAGGCGCTCGGGCTGATGTTCCGCCGCTCGCTGCCCGCGGATAGCGGCATGCTGTTTCTCTACGGCCGGTCGCAGCCGGTGGCCATGTGGATGAAGAACACCTTCATCTCGCTCGATATGGTGTTCATCGCCGCGGACGGGCGCGTGCATCGCATCGAGTCCCATACCGAACCGCTTTCCACCGACTTGATTGCCTCGGGCGGGCCGGTCGTCGCCGTGCTCGAGATCAATGCCGGAGAGGCCGATAGAATCGGGCTCAAGCCAGGCGACCAGGTCGTTTATCCCGGCCTGGGGGTGGGCGCGCCGGATTAGGGCTCTGCTTAAGGTTTACGGTCTAGGCTCTGGAGCCTATAGCCTCCGGCGCTTGCGCGAATTATGTATCTGGCAGCGAAGATCGGGGCATAGCGCAGTCTGGTAGCGCACCTGCTTTGGGAGCAGGGGGTCGCAAGTTCGAATCTTGCTGCCCCGACCATCGCTTTGACCTTGCGAAGTGACGAGGACCACCGTGAGCGCCCGCATCTACAAGCCGGCCAAGAACGCCATGCAGCAGGGCATGGCGCCGCGCGAATGGGTCTTGGAGTTCGAACCCGAGACCCCGCTCCGGATCGAGCCCTTGATGGGCTGGACCAGTTCGCTCGAGACCGGGCGGCAGGTGCGACTCGCTTTCGCCACCAAGGAGGAAGCGGTCGCCTTCGCCACGCGCCACGGCATCGCGTTCCGCATCGAAGAACCGCAACAGACCGCATTGAGACCGAAATCCTACGCCGAAAATTTCAAGTTCGGCCGGCCCGACCGCTGGACGCATTGAGCGTCATTTTCAGGCTATAGTCTTGCCGCTTCGTTTTGGTCCCGTAGCTCAAAGGATAGAGCATCTGCCTTCTAAGCAGAGGGTTCCAGGTTCGAGTCCTGGCGGGACCGCCAATCTTCTGACCACGCCGGTCGAGCTTTGAGGGATGTCATGCGTCTTGTGATCGGTCTTCTGGTAGCGCTGATCGTCTGCGACGAAGCCGCCGCCCAACCCAAGCTGCTTTGGGAAGTCAAAGGGCTCGAGCAGCCGGAATCGGTTGTGCAGGATCAAGCGACCGGCGTGCTCTATGTCAGCAACATCTCCGGCGCCGTCATGCAGAAAGACGGCAAGGGCTTCATCGCGAAGCTCAGGCCGGATGGGACCATCATCGAGCGCGACTGGGTGACAGGTCTCGACGCGCCGACCGGGCTCGCTCTGCATGAGCGCACCCTCTATGTGGCCGACGTCGATCAGCTCGTCGAGATCAACGCTGCGTCGGGCGAGATCGTCAAACGCTATCCGGGACAAGGCGCGATCTTCCTCAACGACGTTGCCGTCGCCGAAGACGGGACCGTCTACGTCTCAGACACGCCGCTCAACACGATCTGGCGTCTGAAGGACGGCATTTTCGCGCCCTGGCTCGCCAACGATACTTTGAACGGACCGAACGGGATCATTGTGCAGGAAGGCAAGCTGATCGTTGCGTCCTTCGGCAAACTTCCGGGCGAGGGACAGAAACAGGAACGCGGCGGACTCTACGCCATCGACATCAACAAGCAGTCGGTGAGCAAAGTCGGCGACAGTGAGTCGATCGGGCATCTCGACGGACTGCAGGCGCTTGGGCCCGGTATCTATCTGGTGAGCGACTGGGACGCCGGGGGGCTCTATCGCACCGGCGGGAAAGGCAAGACCGAACGCATGCTCAAGCTCGGCAAGGGCAGTGCGGATTTCCTCTATTTGCCGGACACGAAGACCGTGTTTGTGCCAATCATGCTGAGCAGCTCGCTGGTCGCCTACACGCTCGACTAGCCGCTAGCTGCGCAGGCGGGCGAAGCCGGCTTCGAGGTCGGCCTTCAGGTCCTCCACATCCTCAAGCCCGATATGCAGGCGGATGGCGGGACCGTCCGCTTTCCACTTGGTCGCGGTGCGGTAGGCGCTTGGGTCGAACGGCAGGATCAGGCTCTCGAACCCGCCCCAGGAATAGCCCATGCCGAACAGCTTGAGCCCGTCGAGCATGGCGGCGACCTTCTCGCGCGGCACCGGCTTCAGGACGACCGAGAAGAGCCCCGATGCCCCGGTGAAATCGCGCTTCCAGATCGCGTGGCCCGGATCGGAGGGCAGAGCAGGGTGGACCACCCGCGCCACCTCCGGGCGCTCGGCCAGCCAGCGCGCGAGCTCGAGCGCCGATTTCTGATGCCGCTCAAGCCGCACCCCGAGGCTGCGCAGGCCCCTAAGCCCGAGATACACGTCCTCCGGTCCCGGACAGAGTCCGAGGTCCTCATGCGTCCGCTGGACCGCCTGGGCGACCTTCTCGCTCGCGGTGAGCGCGCCGAGCATGGCGTCGGCATGGCCGACGATATATTTGGTCGCCGCCTGGATCGAGACGTCAACCCCATGCGCGAAGGATTTGAAGTAGAGCGGCGTCGCCCAGGTATTGTCGAGGATGAGCACGGCGCCTGCCGCATGCGCCGCCTTGGCGATGGCGGGGATGTCCTGCACCTCGAAGGTCTGCGAACCTGGCGACTCGGCGAACACGACTCGCGTCTTCTCGCCGATCAGCTTGCCGATGCCGCCGCCGATCAGCGGGTCGTAATAGGTGATCTTCACCCCCAGCCGGCCCAAGACATTGTCGCAAAAGCGGCGTGCCGGGCGGTAAATGGAATCGACGACCAGCACTTCATCGCCGGCCGAGACGAAAGACAGCAGCGCCGTGGCGATGGCGGAGAGTCCCGACGGCGTGAGCAAAGTGCGGTGTCCGCCCTCGAGCTCGCAGATCGCCTGTTCGAGCGCTCTGACGGTCGGCGTCCCCGTGCGCCCATAGGTGTAGGCTTGATCGTTCGCTTCGATCGCCGCCATGCTGGGGAACAGCACGGTCGAGCCCCGGTAGATCGGGGTATTGACGAAGCCGTGCTGACGCGCTGGCTCGCGCCCGGCATGCGACAGCCGGGTGGCAGTTCTTTCTTTCCCGCTGTGTTTGCTCACGAGCCCGTCTCGATCGGAAGGCTTTGGTCGGCACCCCATTCCGACCAGGAACCGTCATACACGGCGGTCTTGCGGTGGCCGATCTGAGCGAGCCCGAGCGCAAGCACGCCGGCCGTAATGCCGGAGCCACAGCTCGTCACCACCGGCTTGGAAAGATCGACGCCGGCCTCTTCGAACAGGCGCTCGATTTCCGCCGCGGACTTGAGCGTTCCATCCTTGTTGATCAGCATCGCGTAGGGGAGATTATGCGCGCCGGGAATGTGCCCCGAGCGCAGTCCGGGCCGCGGCTCAGGCGTCTGGCCGGCAAACCGCTCCGGCGCGCGCGCATCGACGATCTCCGCCGATTTGTCCTTGAGAACTGCTTTGATGTCGGAGACATCGCGCACGAGATCGGCGTTGCGTCGCGCGGTGAAATGGCGCGTGGTGCGGGGAGGCGGCGGTCCGCTCTCCAATGGACGGCCTTCCTCTTTCCATTTGGGCAAGCCGCCGTTCAGCACACTAACATCGTCCACGCCCATGACGCGGAACATCCACCACACGCGCGCCGCGCTGAACAGCCCGCGCGAATCGTAGATCACGATGCGTGAGCCGTCGCCGATCCCCATGCTGCGCATGCGCGAGGAGAATTTCTCCGGCGCCGGCAGCATGTGCGGAAGCGTGCTTTTGGTATCGGCGATCTCATCGATGTCGAAGAAGATGGCGCCGGGAATGTGTCCCTCGAGATATTCACCATAGGCGTCGCGTCCTTCGCTCGGCATGTGCCAAGAGGCGTCGATGACGACAATGTCGGGCGCATCGAGCTCACGAGCGAGTTCCTCAGTCTCGGTCAGCCAAGTCTTGGTCTGCAACAAGGCGCAATCTCCATTCCAGTCTAGACGAACACGCGCGGAGCAGCGGCCTGTCCCCGATCAAGCCACTTGGGCACAGGCAACCCCTTCTCACGCAGGAATTTGGGGTTGAACAGGCGGCTTTGGTAGCGGGTACCGTAATCGGCCAGCACCGTGACGATGGTATGGCCGGGGCCCATCTCGCGGGCAAGGCGGACTGCACCGGCCACATTGATGCCGCTCGAGCCGCCGAGGCAAAGCCCTTCCTCGCTCAACAAGTCAAAGATGACGGGAAGCGCCTCGGCGTCCGGGATCTGATAGGCCTCATCAATCTTGGCCCCTTCCAGATTGGCGGTGATACGGCCCTGGCCGATCCCCTCGGTGATGGAGCTGCCCTCCGCCTTCAGCTCGCCGTGCTTGTAGTAGTTGTAGAGCGCAGCGCCCATCGGGTCGGCGAGCCCGATCACGACATCCGGGTTGTGGTCTTTCAAGCCCATGGAAACGCCGGCCAAGGTGCCGCCGGTCCCCACGGCGCAGATGAAGGCATCGACCTTGCCGTCGGTATCGCGCCAGATTTCTTCGGCCGTCGTCTCGATATGGCCTTGGCGATTGGCGACATTGTCGAACTGATTTGCCCACACCGCGCCGTTCGGCTCCGTCGCAGCAAGCTCCTCGGCGAGCCTGCCGGAATATTTCACGTAATTGTTGGGGTCCTTGTAAGGCACTGCCGGCACCTCGATCAGCTTGGCGCCGGCGAGGCGCAGCATGTCCTTCTTCTCCTCGGACTGGGTCTCGGGGATGACGATGACGGTCTTCAGCCCAAGCGCATTGCCGACTAGCGCCAGCCCGATGCCGGTATTGCCGGCGGTGCCTTCGACGACCGTGCCGCCCGGCTGCAGCCGGCCCGAATTGAGAGCGTCGCGAATGATGAACAGCGCGGCGCGGTCTTTCACCGACTGACCGGGATTCATGAATTCGGCCTTGCCGAGGATCAGGCAGCCGGTCTCCTCCGAGGCGCGTTTCAGCTTGATCAGCGGTGTGTTGCCGATCGCCTCGATGATGCCGTTGCGGTAGGACACGGGGACCTTCAGGTCTTCGCGGGAGGATCGAACAGGGAAACTAATCAGCGCAAGCCATGCAAGCAAGACGCGGAAATTGCAAGGAATGCCGCAAAGCTGGCCGCTTGTTCCAAATCGGCTGAAGCTTTGCGAAACGGCCAAACCGTCTTAAATGAAAGTGCAGGGATGGGCTGACAGGCAACGACGAGCGGTGTTATAGACGCACGGCCTCGTGGCGCGGGACCGGGCGACCTCAAAAGCGGGCGTGGTGAAACTGGTAGACACGCCAGATTTAGGTTCTGGTGGCTTCGGCCGTGGGGGTTCAACTCCCTCCGCCCGCACCATCCATCTCCCCGACGGATGGGCCTTTAAGGATAATTCCGGCGCCGCCTGGCGCCCTAAACCCAAATGGATTGACCTCGCATGAATGTCACGGAAACGAGTGCTGAAGGCTTGCGCCGCCAATTGAAGGTGGTGATCGCTGCCGACGAGCTTGAGAAGCGGCTTTCGGCCCGTCTCGACGAGCTCAGGGGCAAGGCACGGCTTAAAGGCTTCAGGCCGGGCCATGTGCCGAAAGAGCATCTTCGCAAAGTCTATGGCCGCTCGGTGATGGCCGAGGTGGTGCAGCAGGCCGTCGCCGAGACAAGCCGAGAGGCGCTGTCGCAGCGCGAGGAGCGCCCAGCCTTCCAGCCGACCGTCGGGCTGCCCGAAGATCAGACCGAGATCGACAAGATCTTCGCCGGTGCGAGCGATCTCGCCTACACCCTGTCCTTTGAGGTGCTCCCCAAGATTGAGCTGATGGACTTCTCCAAGCTCAAGCTCGAGAAGCCCATCGCTGAGGTCAACGACGCCGACATCGACCAATCGCTCGAGCGCATTCGTAGCGCCAATCTACGTTACCAGCCGAAAGAGGGCGCCGCCGAGTCGGGCGACCGCCTGATCGTCGACTTCGTGGGCTCGATCGACGGCACGCCGTTCGAAGGCGGGGCGGCTGAGGATGCACCAATCGTGCTCGGCGGCGGCAATTTCATTCCGGGCTTCGAGGAGGGACTGACCGGCGCCCGCGCAGGCGAAAGCCGCGAGATCGAGGCGACGTTCCCCGCGGACTACCCGCAAGCCAACCTTGCCGGCAGGACCGCGCTCTTTGTCGTGAAGATCAAGGAAGTGGGCGCGCCTGAGACGCCGCCGCTCGACGAGGATTTCGCCAAGAGCCTCGGCCTCGAATCCGTGGAGAAGCTGCGCGACACTGTCAAGCAGCGTCTAGAGCAGGATCGCGCTGGCGCCTCGCGGTTGAAGCTGAAGCGCGCGCTGCTCGACGCTCTGAACGACGCGCACAATTTCGAGCTTCCACCGACGCTCGTCGACAATGAGTTCCAGGCGATCTGGCAACAGGTCACCGCGGACCTCGAACGCGCCAAGCGGAGCTTCGAGGATGAAGACACCACCGAGGAGAAGGCGAAGGCCGACTATCGCGACATCGCCGCTCGGCGCGTGCGACTAGGCCTCATCCTGTCAGAGGTCGGCGCGCGCAATCAAATCGCCGTGACCGATGAGGAGGTGAGCCGCGCGCTCCTCGAGCGCGTGCGGCAGTTCCCCGGTCAGGAGCGCAAGGTCTACGACTACTACCGCAACAACCCGCAGCTCTTGGCCGAGCTCAGGGCGCCGATCTACGAGGACAAGGCCGTGGACTATATCCTCGAACTGGCCAAGGTCACCGACAAGGCTGTGACGCCTGAGGAGCTCTATGCCGATCCCGATGCCGACCACGACCATACTCACCACGATCATGATCACGACCACGATCATGACCATGACCATCATCACCACCATGGGCATGGCTACAGCCACGGCGAAGGCCGGAAAAAGCCCGGCAAGAAGAAGGGCTGAGGAGGGGCTTAAGGAAGCGGCCGCATGCCTCTTCCGTTCGAGCGCGCGACCTCATATGTAGTAGAATCGGGCGAGGCGAGATTCGCCAGCCCCTTCACCCGTAGGACCGTGATGACCGATCTCCGCGATACCTTTCTGAACACGCTCGTACCCATGGTGGTCGAACAGACCAACCGGGGGGAGCGGGCCTATGACATCTATTCGCGGCTGCTCAAGGAGCGGATCGTCTTCGTCACCGGTCCGATCGAGGACCATGTGGCCTCGCTGATCACCGCGCAGCTTCTCTTCTTGGAGGCCGAGAACCCCAAGAAGGAGATCTCCATGTATATCAACTCACCGGGCGGCATCGTCACCTCAGGCATGGCGATCTACGACACGATGCAATTCATCAGGCCACCGGTCGCCACGCTTTGCATCGGCCAGGCCGCCTCGATGGGCTCACTCTTGCTCTGCGCCGGCGAGAGGGGCATGCGCTACGCCCTGCCGAATGCGCGCATCCTGCTGCACCAGCCCTCGGGCGGCTTCCAGGGGCAGGCCTCCGACATCGAGCGCCATGCCGAGGACATCATCAAGATGAAGCGACGCCTCAACGAAGTCTACGTCCGCCACACCGGCCAAGACTACGAGACCATCGACCGGACGCTCGACCGTGATTATTTCATGTCGGCGGAGGACGCCCGTGCCTTCGGCTTGGTCGACGAAGTGATCACCAAGCGGCACCCGCTGGAAGAAAAAGTGGAAAAGCTCCAGCCGGTGTCTTGAGGCGACGAACGTCAGTTGCTCGAATGTTCGAGCGGCCTTCCGTTAGGGCTAATCCCCGAATCTTTTAGGGTTATGCGCTGTGCGCAAGCACGAACAGCCAGACTGACATCGCAGGCGGATCGCGGGAAGGTGGCATTGCGCTGGTGGAAAACCGGGATTAATCAATCCTTGATCAGTGCCGCCATAGCATGCTGAGATTGCTCTAAGGGCAGCTATCGTCGAGGAGGGGCTCACACTTGCGAGGCGGCAAGGAACAAAGGCGCTAGGACGGTGACGTCGAGGCGCCGCAAGAAAGACTGAGAACTGGATGATCGAATGAGCAAGGTGAGCGGAACTGACTCCAAGAACACCCTTTACTGCTCTTTCTGCGGCAAGAGTCAGCACGAGGTTCGCAAGCTAATCGCCGGTCCGACCGTGTTCATCTGTGATGAATGCGTCGAGCTTTGCATGGATATCATCCGCGAGGAGAACAAATCTTCGCTGGTGAAGTCCCGCGACGGCGTGCCGACCCCGATGGAGATCTGCGCCGTCCTCGACGACTATGTGATCGGCCAGGACTACGCCAAGCGCGTGCTCTCGGTTGCCGTGCACAATCATTACAAGCGGCTCAATCACTCGAGCAAGAACTCCGACGTCGAGCTCGCCAAGTCGAACATCTTGCTGATCGGGCCCACCGGCTGCGGCAAGACCTTGCTTGCGCAGACGCTCGCCCGCATCCTCGACGTGCCCTTCACCATGGCCGACGCCACCACCTTGACCGAGGCGGGTTACGTTGGCGAGGACGTGGAGAACATCATCCTCAAGCTGCTCCAGGCTGCGGACTACAATGTCGAGCGGGCGCAGCGCGGCATTGTCTATATCGACGAGGTCGACAAGATCAGCCGCAAGTCGGACAACCCGTCGATCACTCGCGACGTGTCCGGCGAGGGCGTGCAGCAGGCGCTGCTTAAGATCATGGAGGGAACCATCGCTTCGGTGCCTCCACAGGGCGGCCGCAAGCATCCGCAGCAGGAATTTCTCCAGGTCGACACGACCAACATCCTGTTCGTCTGCGGTGGTGCTTTCGCGGGACTCGAGAAGATCATTTCTGCGCGCGGCCGGTCGACCTCGATCGGTTTCGGCGCCAAAGTCGAGTCCGTCGACGAGCGCCGCACCGGTGACATTCTCAAGGAGGTCGAGCCCGAAGATTTGTTGAAGTTCGGCTTGATCCCCGAGTTCATCGGCCGCGTGCCGGTGATCGCGACCCTCGACGATCTCGACGAGGAGGCCTTGATGCGCATCCTGACCGAGCCCAAGAACGCGCTGGTCAGGCAGTATCAACGCCTGTTCGAGATGGAGGACGTGCAGCTCACCTTTGCCGAGGAAGCGCTGCGCACGATCTCCAAGAAGGCCATCGACCGGAAAACCGGCGCGCGCGGCCTTCGCTCCATCATGGAGGGCATTTTGCTCGACACCATGTTCGAGTTGCCCTCCTTGCGCGGGGTCGAAGAGGTGGTGATCAGCTCCGAAGTGGTCGAGGGCAAGGCCCGGCCCTTGCGCATTTACTCTGACCGCCACGAAGAGCTCGGGACAAGCGCCTGAGGATTGGCATCATTCCTGCTTGCGGGGGGTGCCGAATCCCACTCAAAATGGTGGGAATTCGGGGCCTTTGCGCCGAAGGGCCGGCTACTTGACGCCGGCAGCGCCGGTCGCCAACTACGCAGACTGGCATGATAACATGCCACAGGGCCCGCGCCCGCGTTTACCCTGATATTCAAGGGCTGCGGGTCGGCTTCGGGGGGAGGGAGTAAAAGACTGAACGGCGGGCGCATTTCGCGCTCTCGTCCAACCAAGAAAGCGACGGAACTGCCATGACTGACCCAAGACCGTCCACGATCAAAGAAGGCGGCCCGGAGCTTTACCCGGTTCTCCCGCTGCGCGACATCGTCGTGTTCCCGTACATGATCGTGCCCCTGTTCGTCGGCCGCGAGAAGTCGATCGCCGCCCTTGAAGAGGTGATGCGGTCGGACAAGCAGATTCTGCTCGTTGCCCAGAAGAATGCCAGCGATGACGACCCCGCAACCGACGGCATCTATGCGATGGGCACGCTCGCGTCAGTGCTGCAGCTGCTCAAGCTGCCCGACGGCACCGTGAAGGTGCTGGTTGAAGGCACGCGCCGCGCCCATATCCGCCGCTATACCGAGAACGAGGCCTATTTCGAGGCCGAGGTCGAGCGCGTCGATGAGACGGTGGGTTCCGAGGATGAGATCGAGGCCCTCGCGCGCTCGGTCGTGTCCCAGTTCGAGAGCTATGTGAAGCTCAACAAGAAAATCTCGCCCGAGGTGCTCGGCACCGCGAGCCAGATCGAGGATTATTCCAAGCTCGCCGACACCATCGCCAGCCATCTCGCCATCAAGATCGCCGAGAAGCAGCAGATCCTCGAGATCACTTCGGTCTCCGAGCGGCTGGAGCGCGTCTTCACCCTGATGGAGAGCGAGATCTCCGTGCTCCAGGTCGAGCGCAAGATCAGGAGCCGCGTCAAGCGTCAGATGGAGAAGACGCAGCGCGAGTACTACCTGAACGAACAGATGAAGGCCATTCAGAAGGAGCTCGGCGACAGCGAAGAGGGCCGGGACGACCTTGCCGAGATCGAGCAGAAGATCGAGAAGACCAAGCTGTCGCGCGAGGCGCGCGAGAAGGCGCTCGGCGAGCTGAAGAAGCTCCGCCAGATGAGCCCGATGTCGGCCGAGGCCACCGTCGTGCGCAACTATCTCGATTGGCTGCTCACCATCCCGTGGGGTGTCAAGGGCAAGATCAAGCGCGACCTCGACGAAGCGCAGAAGATCCTCGACGAAGACCATTATGGGCTGGAGAAGGTCAAGGACCGCATCGTCGAATATCTCGCGGTGCAGAACCGCACCAACATGCTGAAAGGCCCGATCCTGTGCCTGGTCGGCCCTCCGGGCGTCGGCAAGACCTCGCTCGGCAAGTCGATCGCGCGCGCCACGGGTCGCGAGTTCGTGCGCATGAGCCTTGGCGGCGTGCGTGACGAGGCCGAGATCAGGGGCCACCGCCGCACTTATATTGGCTCGATGCCCGGCAAGGTCATCCAGTCGATGCGGAAGGCGAAGAAGATCAATCCACTGTTCTTGCTCGACGAGGTCGACAAGATGGGCGCCGACTTCCGTGGCGACCCGGCTTCGGCGCTGCTCGAAGTACTCGACCCCGAGCAGAACCACACTTTCAACGACCACTATCTTGAGGTGGATTACGACCTCTCCAACGTGATGTTCGTCACCACGGCGAACACGCTCAACATTCCTCCCGCCTTGATGGACCGCATGGAGATCATCCGCATTGCGGGCTACACCGAGGACGAGAAGATGGAGATCGCGCGGCGCCATCTGATCCCCGCCATGACCAAGGCGCACGGCCTCGAGCAAGAGGAGTGGAGCCTCGAAGAAGATGCCTTGAAGGAGATCATCCGCCGTTACACGCGCGAGGCCGGCGTCCGCAATCTCGAGCGCGAGATTGCCAAGATCTCCCGCAAGTCGGTGAAGGAGCTGCTCACCAGCAAGAAGAAGGCGATCAAGGTCACGCTCAAGAACCTCGAAGACTATCTCGGCGTGCCGAAATTCCGTTACGGCGAGGCCGAGCTCGAGGATCAGGTTGGCGTGGTCACCGGCCTTGCTTGGACCGAGGTCGGCGGCGAGCTTCTCACCGTCGAAGGCGTGATGATGCCGGGCAAGGGCAAGATGACCGTGACCGGCAATCTGCGCGACGTCATGAAGGAGTCGATCCAGGCCGCCAACGCCTATGTGCGCTCGCGCGCCGTCGATTACGGCATCGAGCCGCCGTTGTTCGAGAAGCGCGACATCCACGTGCACGTGCCCGAGGGCGCAACCCCGAAGGACGGTCCCTCGGCCGGCGTCGCCATGGTGACCGCCATCATCTCGTTGATGACCGGAATCCCGGTGAAGCGGGAGGTGGCCATGACTGGCGAGATCACGCTCCGCGGCCGGGTTTTGCCCATTGGTGGGCTCAAAGAGAAGCTTCTCGCGGCGCTCCGGGCAGGCATCAAGACGGTGATCATCCCGGACGAAAACGCCAAGGATCTCACGGAGATACCGGACGAGCTGAAGAATGCGCTGGATATTCGCACCGTATCCCGCATGGAGGAGGTGTTGAAAATCGCCTTCACCCGGCTACCTCAGCCCATCGTTTGGGAGGAGGAGAGCGCGCAGGCGGCTCAAGTCGTTCCTGCGAAGGACGAGACCCACCCTGGCGTCACGGCCCATTAGGGCTTCAAGCGGCGTAGCCTGCCGCTGATTTGCCTCAATTTATGGTCCGGCCCTGTGCGCAGAGTCGGACCATTTTTGTTGATTTTCCGGGTTTTTTGCGCCAGTCATACACCACTTGTTTGTGAATCGGAGCGTACCCAAGGCCTCGAGGGCGATGACCCCTCTCGATTGGGGCCCGAGCGAAAGGACCAGACCCGTGAACAAAGCTGAACTGGTCGCCCAGGTGGCGAGAGAATCTGATCTGTCGAAAGATGCAGCCGAGAAGGCGGTCGACGCGATGTTCAAGAACATCGAGCGCGCCTTGAAAGGCGGAGACACTGTGCGGATCGTCGGCTTTGGTAATTTTCAGGTCGCGCAGCGCAAAGCTTCAACCGGCCGCAACCCGCGTACCGGCGCGGAGGTGCACATCCCGGCGTCCCGCGTGCCGAAATTCCGCGCCGGCAAGGCCCTGAAAGAAGCCGTCAACACTTAGGCTTCAGGGCAAACCAGTTTCCTGGGGCGGAGCCTCGCCGGAACGGGGCTCCGCCCCTTATTGTTTGCGCCGCGACCGATACCATGTCTGGTAGCGTGGTCGCTAAGGCGCGAAGAGGGCGGTTAGCTCAGTTGGTAGAGCGCCACGTTTACACCGTGGATGTCGGCAGTTCGAGTCTGTCACCGCCCACCATCCTGCTTCGCTTTTCGGATTGCCCGCGGCGACGCTCGGAGGTTAAAGCGCAAATCTGTGCCCGCCTTGACTCGGTGAATCCGACGCCGTACATGCGGGCAGGGATCGCCTCTGGCCGCCGCAAGGCCCGCAAGGGGGTGTAGCTCAGTTGGTTAGAGCGCCGGCCTGTCACGCCGGAGGCCGCGGGTTCGAGTCCCGTCACTCCCGCCATTTCCAGCCTTGATGAACCGAGAAGGCAGGAACGCTTCGCTTCATCGCCTGAACGAATAAGGAATTTGGGGGCTGTCCAGAGGCAGCTTGTACTCGTCCGGGTCGTGGTACCGGTATTCGCGGTCGAAGTAATTGAGCAGCGTCGCCGGCTCCTCGGTCAGGTTTTCGAACGCATGCCAAATCCCGGGAGGAATTACCAATACGCCCGGCCGGAGGTCGCTCAACTGCAAAACGTGGATCTGACCCTTGCTGGGCGAGTTGTCCCGGTCGTCGAACAATACCGCTTTGAAACTGCCCTTTAGCGGGAACAGGTGATCGGTCTGAATCATGTGCTTATGCCAGCCCAGGATCTGTTTCGGCCAGCTGGTGACCGCGATAATGTGTTTGATCTCACTGTCGTGCAGACTCCAATCTTTGCGGTAGCATTCCCGGATCACTGCGCGCTCGGTGACGACATTCTTGGATTCAAAAAATATCGCGCCGTGAATAGGCGACTCTGGCAGAGACCAGTTTGCGTCGGTCGACTGCGTGTCTTTTCTGGCGGGCGTACTCATGTGGCGGGTCTCTCCATGATGCTTGCATCCAGTGCCTGCTCGAACACGGCGGACAGCTGTCTGGCCAGCGTGGCCGGCCTGAACTTGCCGACCAACTGGCGATGAAAAACGCTCGTCCGCAACCGGGCACATAGCGGGCGCAACTCGCCCAGTTGCCGGGCAAGGGCGCCGCCATCCCCTGGTGGCACCAGATAGACACCATCCATGCTGGAATCGAGTAGCTCCCTGACGGCGGGGGTATCGCCAGTGATCAGGGGCCGGCCGCAGGCGAGAACCTGGAAAATTTTGTTAGAGATGCCCGAGAGCGCTTTCTGCGAGGTGCCGAAAGTGCCGAGGCAGACATCGGCGCGCTGTATCCAGCTCGGTAACTCCGCGTAGGGCACCGACTCCAGCCATCGAACATGAGTTGGCGCCTCGCGCTCCAGCCACTGTCGGATGCGCCAGCCCTCCTGACCGGTACCCACGAGGACCCAGTCCCACTGGCGCCCGACTTCGCTGGCGGCAGCCTCAAGGACCACCGGCAGGCCGTGCAGGGGAGCGAACTGCCCATATAGCAGCACCTGCGGCCGCTCGCGGTTGGCGCAGCACGCGTTGGTGACGTCGCTCCTCATTTGGAAATGCTCAAGCTCGGCTGCGACGAAAAGGGCGGTGATCCGATCCCTATCGAGTCCGTATTCCCGCGCGAATTGCTCCGCGCGGGCCCCGGTGCCCGTGATGATCTGGTCGGCGCAGCGGAAGGCGAGCCAATCGCACAGTTTGATGAGCTTGGCGGCGAGGGATCCCTCCGCCACCAGGCTGCGGTCCTCTACCAGAGTGCCGTGCAGACTTACCAAGGCGTCCCACACCACCTTGGCACCGCGCAGCCGGGCGAACGGCCAAAGCAGGATGACATCGGCGTGGCCCATATAGGGAACGAATACCAGCTGGTGCCGAGGCGCCAATAGGTAGCGCCAGATCAAGACCGGATAGGCGCACAGCCAGCGAAGCAGATAGCCCACTCTACGCCAACCATCTATCTGGCTTTTGTCCTCGACGCCCTGCCAGATATTCGCCCCGATTTCGTACAAGGCGTAGCCGCGCTCTCTTGCGGCACGCAACAGGATCCGGACTCTGGGTTTGTCCAGATCGTAAGTCCCCCACACCACCAGGGGCGGTTCGGTTGCGCTGCTCCTCATGCGAGCGATCCGCTGTCGCAGTGAATCCCGAGGGCTGCGGCGTGAGCCTCCGCCGGGACGCCCGCGTTGTCGGCGAAATCGGAAAAGGCCCGCATGATGTAGTGCAGATCGTCCTCATCCAGTCCCTGGTGGCAGCCAAGCAGGAGGCCGCCATGCATCACCCGGTCGGCATTGGGATATCCCTCGGGGACCACCCGGCACCGGATGTCCCGGAAGCCCGGATGACGCAGGATATTCCCGGTGAAGATCGGTCGCGTCTGGATGCCACGGCGCTCGAAATACTGCTGTAGCTCGATTCTGTCGAAGGGCGCGTCGGCCCTTACCACGAGCGGGAAAGCCAGCCAGGCATTGTCGGCCCCTGGGTGCCGGCGCGGTAGCATCAGCACCTCGCGGTAGGCGGAGAAGAACCGGTGCAAGGTCGCGAAGTGCCGTTTGCGGGCTTCGATGAAACCCGCCAGCCTGTCCAGTTGCTTCAGGCCGAACGCCGCGCCGACTTCTGACGGCAGAAAGTTGAAGCCCGGCGCATCGAAGATGAACTTGCTGTCGTAAGGCTCTCCGTCGATCTGGCCGCCGAAACGGTGCTCGATGTCCTCCGCCTCGTGGGACAGGCTGGACCGCCGGCCCCAGCCGCGCAACAAAGTGGCCCGCTCCAGCAAAGCATCGTCGTTGCAGCAGAGCATGCCGCCGAAACCGGCACACGTAATGACATGCGAAGCGTAGAAGCTGGTGGTGGTGATATCTGAAAAGGCACCGGTGGGCTTGCTCTGAAAACGGCTGCCGATGGTGTCGGCCGAATCCTGGATAATGGCCAGGCTGTGGCGGCGACAGATGGTCTGAAGCAAATCCCAGCGCGGAATATTGCCGACCAGGTCCGGCACCATCATAGCGCGGGTGTCCGGACTTATGGCCCGCTCTACATTCGCTGCATCGATCACAAAAGTATCGGGTTCGACATCGACGAACACCGGGATCAGTCCATTCTGCAGGAGGGGCGCCACCGTGGTCGACCAGTTGAGCGCCGGCGTGATCACCTCGCTGCCGAGCGGCAACTGCAACGCGGCGACGGCAAGCAGGTTGGCGGAGGATCCCGAATTGACCATCAGCCCGTGCCGTTTGCCGAAAAGGGCCGCGACGCGCCTCTCGAAGCTCCGCACCGCGGGACCATCCATCAGCCGCAGCGGCTGCTCGCGCATCACCGTTGCGGCGGCCTCGATTCTCCTCCGGGCCGTAGACTGCCTGACCGTAGTAGATTTTGCGCTTCGGATGCTGCATGGGACTTTCCGCGGCGGTCATGCAGCGCACCGGCTACGCAAGCATCGGTGCAGCTCACGCCGCGCTTCTTCTCACGCCGCGGCGCCCTGGGCGTGCCAGAAGCTCAGCCGTTCCCGCAATCGCCTCACCTCCAGTGCAATATCCAGACTCCGGGGATCGGCGCCAAGGAATGGCCTGAAAAGTCGGGCGCTGGTAGCTCCCAGCCGGGGGTACTGAGCGTAGACCAAGTCTGAAGGTACCGGCAAATCGTTGTCCCTGGCCCGTCCGAGCGTACCGAAGCCGAAGCGGATACCGCGCGCGCGCACCTTGTCGGACAACATGTTCATCAGGTCGCTGGTGAGAATTTCGAAATGGGAGGTAAGCCCAAACGCACGATAGAGATCGTTCAGCCCGACACTGACCTCGTCGATGCCGGCTATCCCAAGTATATCGTCGATGCGCACGATGGCCTGCGGCGTCTCGAGCAACAGGCAGATATAGGCTCTTCCAGCTACGTGATTGACGAAACGCGCCACCTCGGCGGCACCCGTGAACATTGGCAGCATCAGCGCGGTGACCCCGCCAGCCAAAAGCTCGTCGATTTGCCGGGGAGAACCGTCGTGCCAGGGGTCCGTGCGGGCGAACAGCCGGGAGCGCCTCAACCTGCATGCGACGGCAGCCAGGTCGGCAATCTTGTGGTGCGATATCCAGGCGCCAGGTTCGGGTTGCCGACCACGCTTGCCCAGCGTTTCCAAATCCACGCCGATGTGATCGATGCCGGCACGGTCGCCCCGTTCGGCGATCACCGGGTCGTCGGTCAACAACGTGAGGCTGAAATTCTCACCGAATGACACAACCTGGTCCATGGAACACCTGGGACGCTGGCCGAGTGCTATCACCGGCCACCCTCATCCAAATGAACTGATCGCTGGCCCCCTCATAATCCAGTCTAACCTAGCGGCATAGGTATATGGAATATGCCGCCGATGCGCCTCTACCAAAGCAACGAATCCGCTATGTTCATGGACGCGCGGTGCCACCGAGCGAAGGACGCCGTCCCAAGCTTGTCATCCAATGGGCCTTGCGCTAAGCCAGCACCGGGGCCCGACAAGAGGCCGGCGGGAGGACAAAACCCCGTCAAATCAAGCGAACCATGGGCCAGTTGCTTCAGACTTATTTGCCGCTCGTCATCTTCATCGGCATCGCTTTCGCCATCAGCGCGGCCATTCTGCTTGCGCCCTTCGTCATTGCCGTGAGCAAGCCGGACCCGGCGAAGGTCTCAGCCTATGAATGCGGCTTCGACGCGTTCGACGACGCGCGCATGAAATTCGACGTGCGCTTCTACCTCGTGTCGCTCTTGTTCATTATCTTTGACCTGGAGGTCGCGTTTCTCTTCCCCTGGGCCGTGGCCTTCAACGATGTCGGAGCCTTCGGCTTCTGGGCGATGATGGTGTTCCTCGCCATCCTCACCATCGGCTTTATCTATGAGTGGCGGAAAGGCGCCTTGGAATGGGATTGATCCCCGAAGCCGCCTTGGAAAAAGAAGGACGCCCCGGCGGCCTCATCACGCCGGGCGCCACCAGTTTCGGCGTCTTCTCCAATGAGCTCGCCGACAAAGGCTTCCTGCTGACCACCGCCGACGATCTGATCAACTGGGCGCGCACCGGCTCGCTCATGTGGATGACATTCGGGCTCGCCTGCTGCGCGGTGGAGATGATGCAGGCCTCCATGCCGCGCTACGACCTGGAGCGGTTCGGCTTTGCTCCGCGCGGCAGCCCGCGTCAATCCGACGTGATGATCGTCGCCGGCACTTTGTGCAACAAGATGGCGCCGGCGCTACGCAGGGTCTACGACCAGATGCCGGAGCCGCGCTATGTCATCTCCATGGGATCGTGCGCCAATGGCGGCGGCTATTATCATTATTCCTACTCCGTCGTGCGCGGATGCGACCGCATCGTGCCGGTGGACATTTACGTTCCCGGCTGTCCCCCCACGGCCGAGGCGCTCGTCTATGGTGTTCTCCTCTTGCAGAAGAAGATCCGGCGGACCGGCACCATCGAGCGCTGATCCGTCCGTGACATTCTGGAGCCTTAATGGACGAAGCTCTGCACAAGCTCGCCGCTCATCTCGCTGACCATCTCGGCCCGAAGCTCTTGGTGTTCGAGGTGTCGCTCGGCGAGCTGACCATCGAGGTTGAAAGAGACAACATTCCCGAAGTGATGACCTTGCTGCGCGACGACCCGCAATGCCGGTTCGGCTGCCTGATCGATATTTGCGGCGTCGACTATCCGGAGCGCGAGGAGCGCTTCGAGGTCGTCTATCACCTGCTCAGCCCGTGGCTCAATCAGCGCATTCGCGTCCACACCAAGACTGACGCCGCAAACCCTGTGCCGAGCATCGTCTCCCTGTTTCCCGCCGCCAACTGGTTCGAGCGCGAGGCCTACGATCTCTACGGCATCCTTTTCGCCGGCCATCCCGACCTGCGGCGCATCCTCACCGATTACGGTTTCCAGGGCCATCCCTTGCGCAAGGATTTCCCGCTGACCGGCTTCGTCGAGCTCCGTTACGATGACGAGCTGAAGCGCGTCGTCTACGAGCCGGTCAAGCTGATGCAGGAATATCGGAGCTTCGATTTCCTCTCGCCGTGGGAAGGCATGGACACCGCAATTCCCGGCGACGAGAAGGCTGGCGACCCGGACGAGCGAAAGGGCGGCGCATGAAGCCGACCCTCAAGGCGGGGCTCACGTACAGCTTCTCCTACACTGTCCCTACGGAGAAGACCGTGCCGCATCTCTATCGCGAAGCGCCCGAATTGCAGGAGATGCCCGACGTGTTCGCCACGGGCTTCATGGTCGGGCTGATGGAATGGACCTGCGTGCAACTGCTCAAGCCTCATCTCGACGAAGGCGAGGGAAGCCTCGGCGTACATATCGATGTCGCACACAAGGCAGCGACGCCGGTGGGCTTTACCGTCACCGTCGATGCCGAATGTGTCGAGGTGAGGGGGCCTCGCGCTCGTTTCAGGATCGTCGCGCATGACGGCATCGACGAGATCGGCTCGGGCACACATGAGCGCTTCATCGTCAGCTGGGACCGGTTCAATCGCGGCGTCGCCGCCAAGACCGCCAAAGCCACCGCCGTCGGCGCTGAGGTGAAGTGACCATGCCGGCACACTCAACCATCATTCCGGCAACACTCGCCGTCCTGATTGGTGCCGCCGATTGGGAATTGGCGCGCGCGCTCGGTTCGCGCCGTGAAGCCTGGGACGATCCGCTTTATTGGCAGCTTGGCTACCCGTTGCTGTTGGTCGCCGCCTTCGGCCTCGGTTTCGTGTGGCGGGAGCGGCCCTGGCGCTGGGCGGTTTGGCTGATCGCCGGCCAAGTGACGTGGTCCCTTCTGCTGGCGATTACGCAAGACGGCGTGCCCAATCTCTTGCCGCTTGGCCTCATCATGTTCGCGCTACTCGGAATTCCCTGTTTGCTCGCGGCCTATGCCGGTCGCTGGGTCGGCGAAAGGGCATTTGCGTGACTGCAAAAGACGAGATCATGATCGAGGCAGAACGCGCGGCGTCCGAGGCCGATAGCGGCAAGCGCGAGGGCGACGACCGCAAATTCACCATCAATTTCGGCCCGCAACATCCGGCCGCGCATGGCGTGCTCCGTCTGGTACTTGAACTTGACGGCGAGGTCGTTGAACGTGTCGATCCGCATATTGGACTGCTCCATCGCGGCACCGAGAAGCTGATCGAGCACAAGACCTATCTTCAGGCGCTCCCTTATTTCGACCGGCTTGATTATGTCGCGCCGATGAATCAGGAACATGCTTGGGCACTGGCCGTGGAGAAGCTCGTCGGGGTGACGATTCCGAAGCGCGGCCAGCTTATCCGCGTGCTCTATTCCGAGATCGGCCGGCTTCTCTCGCATCTCCTCAACATCACCACGCAAGCCTTGGACGTCGGCGCACTGACGCCGCCGCTCTGGGGCTTCGAGGAGCGCGAGAAGCTCATGGTGTTCTACGAGCGGGCGAGTGGCAGCCGCATGCATGCGGCCTATTTCCGTCCGGGCGGCGTGCACCAAGACCTTCCGCCCGAGCTGGTCGCCGACATCTACGCCTTCTGCGATCCGTTTCTGAAAGTCTGCGACGATATCGAGGAGCTGCTCACCGACAACCGCATCTTCAAGCAGCGCAATGTCGATATCGGCGTGGTGAGCCTCGATGACGCCTGGGCGCACGGCTTCTCCGGCGTGATGGTGCGCGGCTCCGGCGCCAAATGGGATCTGCGCAAGTCGCAGCCTTACGAATGCTACGACGAGCTTGAGTTCGACATCCCGATCGGCAAGCACGGCGATTGTTACGACCGCTATCTCGTGCGCATGGACGAGATGCGTCAGGCCGTGCGCATCATGAAGCAATGTTGCGAGCGGCTCACCACCGAGCTTGGGCCGGTCAGCGTCGAGAACCACAAGATGGTGCCGCCGAAGCGCGCGGTCATGAAGTCCTCCATGGAAGCGCTGATCCACCACTTCAAGCTCTATACCGAGGGCTATCACGTGCCGAAGGGCCAGGTTTACGCCGCCGTCGAGGCGCCCAAAGGGGAATTCGGCGTCTATCTCGTGTCCGACGGCACAAACCGGCCCTATCGCTGCAAGCTCAGGGCGCCAAGTTTCGCCCATCTTGCCGCCATGGATTTTCTCTGCAGGGGCCATATGCTCGCCGATGTCTCGGCCGTGCTTGGCTCGATCGACATCGTTTTTGGGGAGATTGACCGGTGAGGACGCGCATCACGTCGGGGATCGTGCTGACCGTAACTTGCGCTGCGGCGCTGCTCCTTGCCGCAGGCGCGTTGCACGCCGCCCCGCAAGCGCCGGAGGCCAAGCCTGAACCCGCGCCGGGGCCGAAGCCCGAAGCTGGTGAGGCGCCTAAGGCAGAACCGCCGGCCCCCGCGGCCCCCGATTCAGGCGCTCCTGAGCCGCCACAAGCGGCGACGGAAGAGGCTCCAGCCTCGCTTGGCGACCTCACGCGCGAGGGCTTCGAGATCATCACCACGAATTTCATCCCCGCCGAGGCGGTCACCCGCCAATCGGGCAAAGTCTCCTCGGACGCCGTGGTCGTAACCTTGCAAAAACAGAATGCTACTGCGGTTTGCTTTTATACGCTGAAAGCCTATGTGGGTAAGAAGCTGACCGCGATTCCCGCCTGCACCGTTCACCGTTAGGCGCCTCGCTTCGGCTGGGCCAAATTGCGAGAAGACCAGAAGCGAATTCATGAGCGTCCGCCGCCTCGCCGCCGAGCAGCCTGAAGCCTTTGCCTTCACGCCGGAGAACCTTGAATGGGCCAAGGCCCAGATCGAGAAATATCCGGAAGGACGGCAAGCGTCCGCCGTGCTGCCCATTCTCTGGCGCGCGCAGGAGCAGATGGGCGGCTGGCTGCCGGAGCCCGCGCTCCGCTATGTCGCCGACATGCTCGGCATGGCGCC
>JBQGDO010000037.1:0-1724 GCA_052039105.1 Methyloceanibacter sp. | reverse complement strand
CCGCATCGAGCGCTGCTTCAATAAGCTGAAGCACTTTCGACGTCTCGCCACGCGCTATGACCGCCGAGCCGTCCACTTCCTCGCCTTTCTCTGTCTCGCAGCAGCCATGCTATGGATGCGCTAAATGTCGATTCAGCCTAGTGTCCCGATTCCGAAGTTCGCATCATTGTGCGGCACCCTCGTTTGCGAGCTTCGGAATCGAGGGACACTAGTAACGTATTGATCTAGTGTGGCTTTGGTTCAGAAGTCCGCATTTCGGACTCGCCGCAAACATGATGCGGACTTCTGAACCGCCACACTAGAGCGGGATGACGATTCGAAGAAAAGTCATCCCGCTCTAGGACGATAACGACAATTCCGGAGCCGCTCGATGCCAGCAAGCTTTCGAAAAGTCATCGACAAGGCCGTCGCGGAGAAGCGGCTCCTGGTGGTGCCCGGGGCGTACGACGCACTGAGCGCGCGGCTGATCCAGAAAATCGGCTTCGAAGCCTACTTCATCGGCGGCTTCCCGGCGGTCGGCTCGCGCTACGGCGTGCCGGATATCGGGCTGAAGGGCTTCGGCGAGATTTCCGCATGCGTGCGCGACATCATGGCGGCCTGCGACCTGCCCGTGTTCGTCGACGGCGACGACGGCTACGGCGACGTCAAGAACGTGGTGCACACCGTGCAAAGCTATGAGCGCATGGGCGTCAGCGCGATTTTGATCGAGGATCAGCAATGGCCCAAGCGTTGCGGCCACATGGCCGGCAAGAAGGTCGTTCCGATCGACCTCGCCGAGGCCAAGATCAAGGCGGCCTGCGCCGAGCGGCTCAATCCGGAAACCTGGATCCTGGCGCGCACCGACGCACGCCAGGTTCACGATCTCGACGAGGCGATGCGCCGCGCCGAGCGCTTTATCAAGGCCGGCGCCGACGGCATCTTCATCGAGGCGCCGCGCAGCGTCGAGGAATTGGAGCGAATCGGCAAGGCGTTCGACGTGCCGCAGATCTGTAACCCACTGATGGGTGGCCACACTCCGATCCTCACCATGGAGGAGATGGCGGAGCTCGGCTTCAACTGCGCCGTGCTCGGGCTCGACACGCTGATGCACGCGGCGAAGGCCGTGGAGGCCGTGCTGCTGGATATGAGATCAGGCCGGTTCGCGCGGCGCCACGATGGGATGTCGTTCGAGGACTACAAGAAAGTCGTGGGCTTCGACCGCTGGGCGAGCGTGGACGAGCGCTTCGCGCCGGGCTAGTGCCCAGTTTCGTTGAAGGGTGACTCGGACTTCGTGTTTGAGCCAATGATCCGTCGGCAAACTCGGTGGACTCCCTCTCCCATAGGGAGAGGGGTGGGGTGAGGGGTTATGGCCTCTCGATAGATCCGAACCCCCTCACCCCATCCCTCTCCCCGACGGGGAGAGGGAGCGCACCGAAATCGCGGCGCCGCCACGGAGTCGCATCACCGACTGCCCTTCCCGTATCATCGAATTGTGATTCCGAGTACTAGGCCAGCGCCGGCTCGCGCTTCGGCGTCTTCGCCGTTGCCGGGTCCTTCAGGCCCAGGATGCGCCGCGCGTTGTCGTAGAACAGCTTCCGCTTGTCGGCCTCGCTGAGCCGCACGTCCTCAAGCAGCTTGAGGCACGCCGCCGGGTCCCAGCACGGATAGTCGGTGCCGTACATCACGTGATCGATGCCGAAATAGCCGATCGCGAACTGCATGCCCTCGGAATGCGGGGACACCGT
>JBQGDO010000036.1:0-6276 GCA_052039105.1 Methyloceanibacter sp. | reverse complement strand
ACGAGGGGCTTAGGCTCGCTAATATTCGCTCACGGTAAGGGCCGGCCTGGCTCGCGGAAAGCGCGCGTTTATAGGGATGGCGCGTTGCTTGGCAAGGCGCGTCGCGCTGGTTTCGGGAGGGGGCGAATTCCGAAAAGCCTGGACCGTAACGTCGAGTCGGCGCAAATGAACCGCATGACCGAGCGCCCGCCACGCAGCGACACGCTGATGCAAGCCTATCTCTTGTTCATCGCCGTGGGGCTGATGCCGATCGCGCTGAGCTACGGCGTCGACCCTGCCGGTGTCCTGCCCAGAGCCCTGAATATTCGGGTGGAAGGGGTCGATCAGACGCAGATCTTCCGCGCGTTGATGAGCCTCTATCTCGGCTGCTCCGCCTTCTGGGCGGTTGCCGCCTTCAAGCCGGACTGGCAGCGCGTGGCGGTGATCTTCGGCGTCTTCTTCATGGTTTCGCTGGCCATTGGCCGGACGATCAGCCTCGTCGTGGACGGGCCGGCAAGCCGGCTGCTCGATCTCTATCTGGTGCTTGAGATTTTTGCCGGGGTGCTTGGGCTGATCGTGCTGGCTTACGCGCGAAAGCGAGCGGCCTAGGCGATGATGTCCGGCAGAAGCTGATCCTCGATGCGGGCGATTTCGTCCTTCAACGAGAGCTTTTTCTTCTTGAGGCGCTTGAGCTGAAGCGCATCGGCGCGGCCCGATTCCTCCAGCGCGTTGATGGCGCTGTCTAGGTCGCGATGCTCCTGCTTCAGCCTGAGCAACGTCGCCCGGAGCTCGCGAATCTCCTCGCTCTCCATGGGCGTCCCCTGCTCCTTGCCTCTAATTTGGGACGGGCAAAGTATCGCGGCGAAGCGGAGGCCGCGCAAGGGCTGCAGGGCCGGTTTGCAACGGGTTTCTCGCTTCCCTAGTGCGGCGAGTGACGCGGCGCCGCGAGAGCCGGATTAGACAAATCGTCGCCGATTTGACACAATGGGTCGCCCAAGACCAACGGATATGGAGGTCGATATGGCGCTTGACGCACACCTTGTGGAGCTGTCGGAGAAGCACCGGGCGTTGGATCGAAAGATCGAAGAAGAGCAGGCAAGACCGATGGCCGATCCGCTCAAAATAAAAGAGTGGAAGCGTCAAAAACTCAGACTGAAAGATGAAATGGAGCGTCTGAAGCACGAGCTGAGCCACTAGGCTCGTTCGGCTTCAAAGTTTTGACCAGGCCGTGGGGGGCGCAGGTACATTCGCGCCCGGCGGCCTTTTATTATGGCGTTAATGCGGTGCATTGCCGTGCAATTGCGGCGCATTGCGTAGCATCAGCGGCGCGGTAGGGTGCGGAAGCGAATCGGTCGTTCCGGGGAGGGTGAGGGATGCTGGGCAACAGGCAACACGAACCGCGATGGCGCCTCGCGCCGCTCAGTGTCGCAATCCTCCTCGCCGGAGTCTGGGCTTTGCCAGCGAGCGCAGCCGAGAAGGGCATGACCGACAAGGGCAGGGCGCTGGTCGAGGAACACTGCGCGCGCTGTCACGCCATCGGCGTCGAAGGCGACAGCCCGCACCCAGACGCGCCGCCGTTCCGCACGCTGTCGAGCAAATATCCGGTCGAGGACCTCGCCGAATCGCTGGCCGAGGGCATTGTCTCCGGCCATCCGGACATGCCGATCTTCGTGTTCAGCCCGACCGACGTCCAGGCGATCATCGACTATCTGCAATCGATCCAGGATCAGCCCGCCCCGGACGAAGATCCCGCCGAGGAATAGCGGCTCAAATGTCTGCGGCGCCTTCCGGCCACATCAGCCAATCGCGGGCGGCATCTTCCTCGCCGGGCGCGAAATGCTCCACTTCGCAAGCCATGAAGGGCGCGACGAGACTCGACCACAAATGATGCGTGTCGGGGTTGGCGACGATGGCAACGCGGCTGACATCCTTGAGGTGGCGTAGGCTGAATTTGATGTCGTGCCAGAAGGCCGCCGCATCCATGCCCTCGAAATCCTTGACGATCTCGAGCACGCGGACCTTGCCGTGGCGGGCGATGAACGCTTCGAGCCTGCCGGCGAGAGCATCGAATTCTTCGGTCGAGACGCGCCCCGCGAGCACGATCTCCACGGCCTGGGCGTTATCATATTCCTTGTAGGACAGCATGGGAGGTTCGGCTGCGCGGGAGGGAAGGATTTCGATTCGGTGCAGCACAGAATGCGCCGATTCGGCCACACCGCCGCGGAATTAGGCAAGCGCCGCCTTAGCCCTTGTCACACTTGACGTTTTACCGCGACCGGTGCGCCGTTGCGCGGCGGCTTCACCCGAAATTAAACTTACCTAGCCGATAAAAGGCGTCGGCGATTGACACGCTGTTGCCGCCTTTTTTGCGGTAAATGGCGGCCGAGACGGGAGTTCCTGCTATCAAACGCCTGCTCATCATCTTGTCGGTCCTCGGCGCCGTGGTGTTGGGCGCGATCTATGCGATCGTGACCCCGCCCACGCCGGTCATCAAGCCGGTCGCGAGCCAGACGCCTTCGCGCACGCTCGCCTATCAGCAGCAAATCGTGCGCCCGGGCGATGCGGAACCGGCGCAAGACGACGC
This sequence comes from Methyloceanibacter sp., assembly GCA_052039105.1. GTDB lineage: Bacteria > Pseudomonadota > Alphaproteobacteria > Rhizobiales > Methyloligellaceae > Methyloceanibacter. The sequence continues at coordinate 3,713 of JBQGDO010000036.1, read as the reverse complement.
GCAAGCCGCGGGCGAGACGCAGAAACATGCGATGGCGCCGGCGGACGCCAAGCCGGCGAAGGAGACTTCGCAGAGCGCGCCCGCTCCTCAGCCGCAGCCTCAGGCCGCCACTCCCGCGCAGCCCAGGCCTCCGGCGAGCCAGCAGGGCCAGCCGCCGGACATGGCCGCCCTGCCGCCTGACGGCGAAGCGGAGGCTTACGACGATCCGAACGGGCTGCCTTGGCAGCACCGGGCGCAGCCGAATTACTCCGAAGGTCCGTATCCCGGGTCGCCCGAGGAAGGTTACGACGGCCCGCCCGGCGCCTGGCCGGACGAGGAGGGCTACCCGCAAGAGGGGGGCGGTCAGCAAGATGCCGAGGCTTGGCCCGGCGATGATGCCGATCCGAATGCGTATCCCGCCGGCCCTTCAGGCCCGCCGGAGGAATGGGTGCAGGTGCTCGTCTCCGGCGCCGGCATGCACGGCATGGCTTCGGAAGAGGCGCCGATGCTATTCGCCTTCCCCTATGGCCGCACGCTCAGGGTGATCTCCCGTTACGGCAACTGGGTCGAGGTGACCGACCCGAAAAGCGCCACGACCGGCTGGATGAAGGCGCAATATCTCGCGCCGGTGGCTTCACCGCGTGGGCCGGAACAGATGGAAGCCTGGTACGGGGACGAGCCGCCGCGACGGCGGCGCGGCTGGTGGCGCCGGAATGGCGGCGAAGGCATCGCCGACATGATCGGCCGGGCGCTCGGCGGCGGCTTCTGACCTCGCCGGCGCCGGCGTTCTCAATTACGCTTGATCAACCTCCTTGCGATGACGGGCTTGAAAACGGCGCGCGCAGGTATAGGTTAATGCCGACGGGTGGCACACGATGCGGAGTTCGGCATGCGTGGCCTATTACCGTCGGTGTGGCTCATCGGAGCCGCCCTTTACACTGCCTCGATCCTTTCCCTCACCAAGCCGTTTGCCGAAGAGAACTGGCCCGCGCCGCCGCCTGTCACCGAGACGGTCGTGGCGAAAACCCCGCCGGCCATAACCACGCAAGCGCTCGGCGGCTTTACCCTGGTCCTGGCGGCGCTTCCCGCCAAGCCCAAAGCGGAGCGCCGCAATGAGTTGGTCCAGGTCGCAGGCTATACGGCGATGGTCCGGTCGCGCCCGTCGCCCCTTTCGCCTCCGCGCGGCGCCTATACCGCCGGGAAGCCTTTGCGGGTGATCGCCAAGGAAGGGGCTTACGTCAAAATTCAGGACCTTGGCAGCGGCCAGCTCGGCTGGATCGAGGAAGCTTCGCTTGCGCCGTTCACCGGCGGCTACCGCCAGCCCACGGTGCCGGCCGCGCCGCTGGTCGCTTCGGTGGTGCCGCCGCCTGAGCCGGCCGTCGTGGCAGAGGCGGAGGCCGCGCCTGTATCTGCGCACATTACTTCCGTTGCCGCGACTCCCGTGGCCGCGCGCAAGTCGAAGCCGCCGCGCGGCGACGCCATCGCGGCGAAACTGGCCAAGGAGACGGTGGCTGAAGCCGAACCGGAAGCGCGGGGACTGTTCCGCAGGAACAAGCGGGCGGTTCAGCGCGTCGCCTTGGGCGGCCGCAATAACGGTCTGACCGGGATGATCGACCGCGCGATCCGAGGCTTCTAGCCCTTCACCACTAGTCAGGCTTGTTGTGAGCTGAAAGACCGGCGGGGCGTGCGGCGTTTGCCGCAGACAATATCCCAGGCGACGTTGATCTGCTTCAGCTTGCCCTCGCGCAGGCGGCGGTCGTCTTCGCTCCGCGCATGGTCCGGGTGCCAGCGCCGCCGCAGAGTCTTGACCAGCTCTTTCAACAATTCCCTGTCGGTCTCGGGGTTTGCCACCAGCACGGCGAGCGCCTCGCCGAGCGTCGAGGGAAGCCAATCGTCTTGCGCCGGCCGCGCGTCGACTGGACCATGGCTCGGCGGAGCGGCAAGCTGCACCTCCCGCGAGCGCCGGCGCGACAAGAGGAAGGCGGTGCTGAACAGCAGCAGCGCGGCAAAACCAAGCCCGATCGCGCCGATCAGGTTTAGATGCCCCGATGCCGGCGCCGTTCGGCCCGGCGCTTGGATGGCGCCGGTGATCTCGGTCTCGGCGACCGCGCGCTTGGCGGCAGAGGAGGGCTCCGGCTTGGAGTGTTGCGTCTTGCCGCTCGTCTGCGCCGTCTTGGCGTCGGGCTTGCGGTCTTTGGCGGCCTGAGACGGCACGGCTGGTGCAGCAGCGCCGGGTTCCGGCGTGGGCTTGGCCTGCGCAACGGGATCGGGAGCGCTGATAAAACGCACAAGCTTGTCGGGAACCGGCGCGAATCCGGCCGGCAAGTTTATGTATTGGCGCGACGACGACGGTTGGCCGGGGCATGGCACGACGATGAAGCCCGGCCCGTAGAAACCGGGCGGCCCGTAACGCCCCCGTGGGCCGTAGAAGCCGGGCGGCCCATAAGGCATGCGCACGCGGCACGGCATCGGAGGCCCGTAATAGCGCGGGCCAGCGTCGATCTGCATGCGGCCGTTGCGAACGCGGTTGCGGCTCTCCGTCAGGGAACCGAGGGCCGCCCCCACCGAGAGCCAATCGGCTTTGGCGCCGCCGCAATCGATCTCGAAGCGGTGCAACTCGAAACTGCGGCAGTTTCTCGACCGGGCCGGCGCGCAGCCGGAGAAGTCGCGCCGTTCATGCGTGCCGACGATCGGGTAGGACTTGGACGGCGCGGGAGACAGCTTCACGCGTCCGCCATCGACCTGGCAGGTGAAGGGCATGGAGAGCCGCTCTCCGGCCGCGGCCGATCCCGCGCAGGCCGTCAACAATACGGCAAGGCAAGTGAATTCCCCAAGACGCGCGCGCAACGATCCGGTCTCCGAGCCGAACGATCGCGCCGATCCTGCGCCCAAAACGTTTCCTGGAAATAAATGTCCGGCCGCCGCTCTTGGAGAGGACGCCGCTTCAGACGATCGGAGAGACGGGTTCGCTCTGATCGCTCGCCGGCTGCGGCGCGGCGGGATGCTCAGCGGCGTGACCGTTGGCGCCCCGGGAGCCATTGCCGTTGGCTCTGGCCGCGACCGGCGGCTTGGCATGGCCGTTGCCGGTCTTGGCGGCGACTCTAAGCTCGCGCTCGACCGCGACGCGCGCCGCCTCGTTCTGGGTGTAGAGCTCCATATGGTCGGCATCTTCCTCGGCAACGGGGGTCAACGCCTCGTCCATGTAGAATTTCGCGTTCGGATCGGCTTCCACCTTATTGACGATGCGTTTCAGGTGGCGCCAGCGCTTCGCCGCCAGCACCACTTTCCGCGCGATATCGGCGGCATAGCGGCTGTAGAAGAGGAGCGGCGATTCCAGCGGCAGGCCGGAGCGGCGGTCATGCCGGTATTTGATGCGGAAAATGCCCCATTGCAGCGGATGCAGGCCCTCGACCGGGACGGCGCTCGAGAACCAGAACAGGACCGGCATCAAGGAGCGGATGTTGACGCCGCTCGCATAGGCGCGGCGCACGATCGTCTCCAGATGCTCGTCCGTGTAATAGTAGCCCCAGGCGGTGCGGTAGGCTTCCTTCCATTCCGCTTCGGACATTTTCGGGTGCGCGGTGACGACGTGCTCGACGTCGTATTTGTTCATGTCCGGGTCCATCCACACGCCCTTCTCGTAGAGCACCTTGTGGTCCTCCGAGCCCGGCAGCGGCGTGAGGATGAAGAATTCGAGCATGTCGAGCGGCAGCTCTTTCTTGATGATCTCTAGG
>JBQGDO010000035.1:0-1971 GCA_052039105.1 Methyloceanibacter sp. | reverse complement strand
TCCTCGGCCGAGCTCTATTCGATCCTGTCGGCGCTGTCCGAGCTGCCGCTGCGGCAGGATCTCGGCGTGACCGGCTCGGTGAACCAGCACGGCGAGATCCAGGCCATCGGCGGGGTGAACGAGAAGATCGAGGGCTTCTTCGACATCTGTCGGAGGCGGGGGCTGACCGGCACGCAAGGCGTCCTCATTCCGAAAGCCAACGTGCAGCATCTGATGTTGCGGCGGGACGTCATCGAGGCCTGTGCCGAGGGAAAGTTCGCGATCTATCCGGTCGCCACGATCGATGAAGGGATCGCGCTCTTGACCGGCGCCCCGGCCGGCGAGCGCGCCGCCGACGGCTCATATCCCGGCGGCAGCGTCAACCGGCTGGTGGAAGATCGTCTGCGCGCCTTCGCTCGCATCCGGCAAAGCTTCGGCCAGCGGGCGCTCAGTGAGCCCGCGGAGCCCCGCCATGAATGAACCGCGAGCGGACTTCAAGCGAATGCTGGTGAGGCTCCCCCGGAGCATGCACGATTACGCGGCCGTGGGTGTTGCCGCCCAGCTCGCCGGCCTGATGGGAGCGAGCATGGTGGCGACCTTCGTTCAGGACGCGGAACTCGTCGACGTCGCCGCCCTGCCATGCGTTCGGGAATTGCGGCCATTGGGCGGCGGTTGGCATCCGATCGAGGGTCCGCAACTCGCTCGCGAGCTCGACCGTGCGGCGGCAACCGCGCGGCGCCTGTTCCATGACGCGGTGCGGGCGATCCGGATCGAGGCTAGCTTCAACATCGCGAGAGGGCCGGCCGAGGATACGATGGGCTTCACGGCGGCCGCAGACGACATCATCGTCATCATCGAGCCGCGAAATCCCGCCGAGCGGATCACGCAGCAGTTTTCTCGGCTGGTCGACGCCGCGTTCGGGGCCTCCGTCGCGGTGATGGTGGTCCCGAGCCGGATAGCAAGAACAGCCGGACCGATCGCCGCCGTGATATCCGGGCCTGACGATCCGAGCATCCGCACCGCCGTTGCCATCGCGGCCGCGGCAAGAGAGCGGGTGATAGCGCTCGGCCCTTCGGGGTCGAACGCGTGCGAGTCGATCGCCGAACTGGCCGACGCTGCGGGGGTGCGGGTCGAAGCGGGCCCCGACATGCAAGAGCCTCTCGACGTCTCGACCTTGCTGACCCAGCTCAGTCGTCTGAACGACCGCCTCCTGGTCATGAGCCGTGGAGCCCTTGGCGACCGGCGCGTTCCGACGCTCGCATCGCTTCGGGGAACTCCGATCTTGCTGGCGCGCGCGGCCAATCGGTGAATGCCTCCTCGATTTCGCGAACCGGCACCAGTCGAGCGAGCCGTGTAACCCGCTATTGGTTAGCTGCGCCCGCAATGGCGCAGCTAACCAACTCGCCCAGCAATTGCTCCGACGGTGTTCCGCGGGGCCCCTTCTCAGGCGGCCTTGACCTCGATCTTCTTGGCCGGCTTCTGCGCCTCCGGCTTCTTGGGAAGGGTGACCGTTAGCACGCCCTTCTTGAACGCCGCCTCGATCTTGTCCGCATCGACGCCCTCAGGAATCTGCAGGCGGCGCTCGAACGAGCCGTAACGGCGCTCGGAGAGATAGTAGTCCTTCTTCTTCTCTTCCTTCTCGTCCTTCTTTTCCCCCTTGATCGTGAGCATGCCGTTCGCGGCAACGACCTCCACGTCGCTCTCGCTCATGCCCGGCAGCTCGGCGGTGATCTCGTAGGCCTTGTCGGTCTCGACGACGTCCGTCGCCGGGGTCGCGGCCCATGTCAGCTCGCGTCGCCAGAACGGCTCCACGTCGAAGACGGAGCGGCGCAACGGAGCACGCCAGAACCCTCCGTCGAAATCATCGAACAGGCGGTCGATTTCGCGGCGCAGGGTCTCGAACGGTCGCCATTCCCTCACTGCCGACGTCTGCTCCGCTTTCTTCGGTTCGCCTTTCACGGGAACTTTGGTTGCAGCTTCAGCCATGACTAA
>JBQGDO010000034.1:0-15364 GCA_052039105.1 Methyloceanibacter sp. | reverse complement strand
CAAAAAATGAGGAGCAATGCGGTGCCAATGCCGCCCTTTCAAGGCTCGATTACGGCTCTGATCACGCCCTTCAAGGACGGCAAGATCGACGCAGGCGCCTTTCAGAGATTGGTCGAATGGCAGATCGACCAGGGCACCCATGGCCTCGTGCCCTGCGGCACGACCGGCGAGTCGCCGACGCTCACTCATGACGAGCACAAGCGGGTGGTTGAGCTCTGCATCGAGGCGGCGGCCGGCCGCGTGCCGGTGATCGCCGGAACCGGCTCCAACTCGACTGCGGAGGCGATCGAGTTGACGCGTCACGCGATGACCGCCGGCGCCGACGGCGCGCTGGTGGTAACGCCCTACTACAACAAGCCGACCCAAGAGGGACTCTATCTCCACTATAAGGCGATCAACGACGCCGTCGACATTCCGATCATCATCTACAACATCCCGGGCCGCAGCGTCGTCGACATGTCGGTCGATATCATGGCGCGCCTATTCAAGCTCAAGAACATCGTCGGCGTGAAAGACGCCACCGCCAATCTGGCGCGGGTGAGCCAGCAGCGGGCAAAGCTCGGCAAGGACTTCATCCAGCTCTCGGGCGAAGATGCAACCGCGCTCGGCTTCATGGCGCATGGCGGGCACGGCTGCATCTCCGTCACCGCCAATATTGCGCCCTCGCTCTGCGCAGAGTTTCAGCTCGCTTGCCTCGCCGGCAATTTCAAGCTGGCGCTGCAATTGCAGGACCGGCTGATGCCGCTCCACGATGCCCTGTTCGTCGAGTCCAATCCCGGCCCGGTGAAGTATGCCGCAAGCAAGCTCGGGCTTTGCAGCGACGAGACGCGTCTGCCGCTGGCGCCGCTTGCGGCCGCATCGCAGAAGAAGGTCGATGACGCGCTGTCTGCGGTCGGCCTTGCCCTCGTCTGATACCATAAGGTGACGTGATGGCGCCGAAGCGCGAGAGCGGCAAGCTCGTCGCCGAGAACAGGAAGGCGCGCTTCAACTACGACATCGAGGAGAAGCTCGAAGCCGGCATCGTTTTGACCGGCTCCGAGGTGAAGTCGCTGCGCGCCGGCCGGGCCAATATCGCCGAGTCCTACGCTACGGAGGAGGGTGGCGAGCTCTATCTCATCAACGCTCACATTGCCGAATATGCCGGCGCCGCGCGCGACGGCCATGCGCCGACCCGCCCGCGCAAATTGCTGCTGCATGCACGCGAAATCGCGCGCCTGATCGGCGCGGTGAACCGGCAGGGCATGACCTTGGTCCCGCTCAAGCTCTATTTCAACGCGCGCGGCATCGCCAAGGTCCAGCTTGGCCTGGCCAAGGGGAAGAAGCTGCACGACAAACGCGACACCGAAAAGAAGCGCGATTGGGAGCGTCAGAAGGGGCGGCTGATGCGCGAGAAGGGCTAGCAGATGCTGGATGATGGCGCTGCCGATCATCTCACAGGCGCGCGTCTGCCGCCGATCGCTCTGCCGTCGACCGAAGGGACGGCGATCAACCTGGCGACACTATCGGGTCGCAGCCTTCTCATCGTCTATCCCTGGACGGGACGCCCGGGCCAACCCAATCCGCCCAATTGGGACGACATTCCCGGCGCGCACGGCTCCACGCCGGAACTTGAAGGCTTTCGCGATCGCCACGCGGAGTTTGCGCAGCTCGGCCTTCGGCTGTTTGGGCTGAGCCGGCAGCGGACCGGCTATCAACGCGAGCTTGCCGAGCGGCTTGCGTTGCCGTTCCCAATTCTCAGCGAGGCCGAAGGCCGCCTCTCTGCCGCGCTCGACCTGCCCACTTTCGCGACGGGCGGCGAGACCTATCTCAGGCGCCTGACCTTGCTCAGCAGAGACGGACAGATCGAACGCGTGTTCTATCCGATACTCGATCCGGCAGGTCATGCGGCAGACATACTGCGCCGGGTCGAAAGGGAGGGTTAGAGGCTGTCGTCCTCGGCATCCTCGACCGAATAGCCGAGCCGATCCAGGGCCTCTTCGAGATAGTCCGGAAGCAGGGGCATGCCGAGCAAATAGTCGTCAGTGCGATTGGTGCGCTCGGCGCGGGCGGTTGCCAGCGCCTCGTCGAGCTCTTCCGGCGCGAACGAACCCCGGCCGATCCACGCCAAGGCAACTAGGCTCGCCTGCTCGTCTTCGTTGAGATCGCGGATGAAGCCTTTCAGCTCGTCGGCGGTAGCGTCGTCGGAAAAGGACTCGAGGATCGACTCGGCGTCGTGGTCGGTGGTCGCGCCGTCATCCCACGCGGCGACCTTGGCCGCGATCTCGCGCGCCTTGACAATTACGAAGCCGACTTTGTCCGGCGAGATTTCCAACGCTGCCATGGGGCCACCCTCATCAGCCAACCCCCGCCGTATGAATCATGCCCGTTTTGCCCGGTCGCGGCAAGGCGGCTCCGCCTGCAACTATGCCCTGCGTAAGCTTGCCGCGGCGGCGCCCACGACCTTCTCGAACATGGGCGTGGTCAGCCGGCCGGTATTGGTGTTTTGCCGGGAGCAATGATAGCTGTCGAACAGCTTGAGCCTATTGGGCAATTCGTGCGTCGCCCCATGCGCGAAAGGATAGTCGCGCTTCTTCAGCTGTAACGCATCGAGGATGGCATCGTGCGCGATGCGGCCGATTGCCAGCAGCGAGCGAAGCTCCGGCAGGGCGGCAATGCGCCCAACCAAGAAGCGGCGGCAAGTGGCGATCTCGTCCGGCCTCGGCTTGTTCTGCGGCGGCACGCAGCGCACCGCATTCGAGATCATGCAGTCGACCAATTCGAGATCGCCCGGCGCGGCGGGGTCATGTCTGCCGCGCGCCAGGCCGAACTTCAGCAAGGTCCGATAAAGCAGCTCGCCCGCGTAGTCGCCGAGGAATGGGCGCCCGGTGCGGTTTGCGCCCTTCAATCCAGGCGCCAAGCCGACAATCAGCAGCCGCGCGTCTTCGGAACCGAAGGAGGGCACGGCGCCATTGAACCAGTCGGGATGCGCGGCGCGATTGTCCTTGCGGAAGTCCACGAGACGCGGACAGAGCGGACAGTTCTTGTCCGGCTCTGGCCGATCCGAATTGCGCGCGGCAGCCAAGGTCATCAGCGATCCTCGCCTGACGCACACTTAACGCGAGAAACCGGCTTAGGTCTCGATCAAATCTTCCGGCTCGTACTCGTCGAGCGGCCCGGGCTCGGCGCGCTTCCGCTCGCGCTGTGCGCGCTCGGCGGGATCGCGACCGATCTCGTCCTGCAGATTGGCAAGGTCGATAAACTGATCAGCTTGGCGGCGCAACTCATCGGCGACCATGGGCGGGTTGGTGGCGAGAGTTGAAACCACGCTCACCCGCTTGCCCTTGTGCTGCAGGGCTTCGACCAGCGAGCGGAAGTCGCCGTCGCCGGAGAACAGCACGATGTGGTCGAGATGATCGGCAAGCTCCATGGCATCGACGGCAAGCTCGATGTCCATATTGCCCTTGATCTTGCGGCGGCCCGCGGCGTCGACGAATTCCTTGGTCGGTTTGGTGACCATCGTGTAGCCGTTATAGTCGAGCCAATCGATCAAGGGCCGGATCGAGGAATACTCCTGGTCCTCCGCCAGCGCCGTATAATACAGCGCGCGCACGAGCTGGCCCTTGGAGCGGAACAGCGCGAGCAGTCGCTTGTAATCGATGTCGAAGGCGAGCGACTTGGCGGTGGCGTAGAGGTTGGCGCCGTCGATAAAGAGAGCGATACGCTCCGTGGGATAGAAATTCATTTTTGTTCCGTTCACTGCAATAAGCCTTGATGGAAAGAGCGCCCGTCCTCAATAACGCACCAGATGGACTAAGGGCTGCATTGAACATAGGTGTGACAGCGTGACTCCGCAATTGCCGCGCCGTGGCAACATTGTGGTCGCCCTCGGAGCAAACTCTCCCGGGCCTTGGGGCACGCCGCGGCAAACCATTGCACAGGCATTGGGCGAAATTGCGCGGGCCCACCTCGATGTCGTCGCCGTCTCTCCGCTCTATCGGACGGCGGCGGTGGGAAGCGCCGGCCAACCCGCCTATGTCAATGCCGTGGCCTTGCTCGAGACGAGCCTGTCGCCTGAAGCGTTGTTGCGCGTGCTGAAGCATGTCGAGCGGCGCGCCGGACGGCGCGGCGGCAGGCCGTGGGGCCCGCGCACGCTCGACATCGATATCGTCGATTATGCGGGTCTGGTGCGGCATTGGCGGAACGGGAAGGGGGCCTTCGCCAAGGCTGGCGCGCGCCCGCTGGTGCTGCCGCACCCGCTCGCCCACACGCGCCCCTTCGTGCTCAAGCCGCTGCTCGATATTGCCCCGGATTGGCGCCACCCGGCGCTCAGGCAGAGCGGGGCGGAGCTATGGCGCAAAGCGTCGCGGGGCAGGCAAGGCCGCGTTCTCAAGCGCCTCTAGGCGCCGGTCTCGCTTGCCAGCCGCATGCGAACTGCCTAAATAGAGGCAAATCCACCCTTTCCAGACAAGGATCAGCTGATGGCTCGCGTTACCGTCGAGGACTGCATCGACAAGATTCCCAACCGCTTCGAGCTCGTGCTCTTGGCCAGTCATCGCGCCCGCACCATCTCCGCCGGCGCTCAGATCGCCGTAAACCGCGACAACGACAAGAATCCCGTCGTGGCGCTGCGCGAGATCGCCGAGAAGAAGATCGCTCCCGACGACCTTAAAGAAGACTTCATCCACTCCATGCAGAAATATGTGGAAGTGGACGAGCCCGAGGCTGAAGCCGTGCCTATGCTCTCGACCGACACCAGAATGCCGGTTCTCGGTCAGGACGATCAGTCGACCGATTCGCAGATCGACAAGATGACCGAAGAGGAGCTGTTGCGCAGAATGGCGAGCCAGGCGCCTTCGGATGGCTCCAATGCGGGACCCCGCGCACGCTGATCATCGCAGCTTCGCATCTGACGGGCGCTATCACTTTGCCTTAGATATCATTCGCCCTGGCGAAAGCCCGGACACGCCTTTACCGGACTGCGGGGAGGCGCATGCGCCATGACCACCCGCCAATATGAGTTGGTCGAGCGGGTGCTGAGCTATCAGCCGAGTGCCGATGAGGCCCTGCTCAACCGCGCCTATGTCTACGCCATGAAGGCGCACGGCAATCAGAAGCGCGCCTCCGGTGCGCCCTTCTTCTCCCACCCGCTCGAAGTCGCGGCGATCCTCGCCGAGATGCGCCTCGACGACGCCACCATCGCCACCGCGCTGCTCCACGACACGATCGAAGACACCGACACCACGCGCGGCGAGATCGATACGCTGTTCGGGCGCGAGATCGGCACCCTGGTCGACGGCCTCACCAAGATCAAGAAACTCGACCTCGTCACCAAGAAGGCCGAGCAGGCGGAGAATTTCCGTAAGCTATTGCTGGCCATTTCCAGCGACATCCGCGTGCTGCTCGTGAAGCTCGCCGACCGGCTGCACAATATGCGCACGCTCGGAAATCTTAAGCCGGCGAAGCGCAGGATCATCGCCGAGGAGACCATGGACATCTATGCGCCGCTCGCCGGGCGCATGGGCATGCAATGGTTGCGCGAGGAACTCGAAGACCACGCTTTCAAGGCGCTCAATCCCGAGGCCTATTCGGCCGTGGTCGATCGCCTCAAGGTGCTGCGTGCGCGCAACCAGGGCTTGATCGACGAGATCGAGGCGGCGCTCACCACCAAGCTCAAAGAGGCCGCTGTGGACGGCGTCGTCAGGGGCCGGGAGAAAAAGCCCTACGCCATCTGGAGCAAGATGGAGCGCAAGCAAATCTCGCTCGAACAGCTTTCCGACATCTACGCGTTCCGCATCGTCGTGCAGGCGGTCGAGGACTGCTACCACGCGCTATCGGTGGTGCACACCACCTGGCACGCCGTGCCCGGCCGCTTCAAGGATTACATTTCGAACCCAAAGCAGAACGACTATCAGTCGATCCATACCACCATTGTCGGGCCGCGCCATCAGCGTGTCGAGCTGCAAATCCGCACCGAACGCATGCACAACGTGGCCGAATACGGCGTGGCGGCGCACGCGCTCTACAAGGACAACGGCGCGAACGGCAACGGCGTTGTGCCGTCGCAAGACTCCAATGCCTATCGCTGGCTTCGCCATCTCGTCGGCATGTTGCTCGACGGCGACAATCCGGAAGAGTTTCTCGAGCACACCAAGCTCGAACTGTTCCAGGACCAGGTGTTCTGCTTCACGCCCAAGGGGCGGCTGATCGCGCTGCCGCGCGGCGCCAACCCGATCGACTTCGCCTATGCGGTGCACACCGATATCGGCAATACCTGCGTCGGCGCCAAGATCAATGGCCGGCCGATGCCGATCACGACCGAGCTTCGGAACGGCGACGAGGTCGAGATCGTCTGCTCCAAAGCGCAGCTTCCGCCCTCGGCCTGGCAGAGCCTCGCCGTCACCGGCAAGGCGCGTTCGGCGATCCGGCGCGCCACCCGCGACGCGGTGCGCGCGCAATACGGCAAGCTCGGCCGCGAGATCCTGGTGCGGGCGTTCCAGCGCCGGGAGAAGCCGTTCGGCGAGGATGCTCTTGCCGCTGCGCTGCCGCGCCTTTCGCAAAAGACGGTGGATGAGGTGATGGCGGCCGTCGGTCGCGGCGAGCTCGCCTCTGCCGACGTGGTGCGCGCCGTGTTCCCGCAAGAGAAGCCCCAAGAGGCTCCAAAGCGCCGCCGCCAGGTCAAACGCAACGACGAAGGCTGGTTCGGGCTCGGCAAGGTGATGGGGCTCAAATTCCGCTGGCCTGGGTCGGCCACGCGCAGCCGCGAGCATGGCCAAAGCGGCATTCCGATCAGGGGCTTGCGCGGCGATCTTCCGGTGAGCTTCGCCGAAGGCGGCGCCGTGCCCGGAGACCGCATCGTTGGCATCCTTACGCCGGGGCAGGGCATTACCATCTACCCGATCCACGCCGAAGCGCTGAAGGCCTTCGACGAGGAGCCCGAGCGCTGGATCGATGTCACTTGGGACATTGACGAAGACAATCCGCAGCGCTTCCCGGCCAAGCTCGCCGTTACTGCGCTCAACGAGCCCGGTAGCCTCGCCCAGGTCGCCACCGTGATCGGCGAGGCCGACGGCAATATCGACAATATCAAGATGACCAATCGCGTGGCCGACTACACCGAGATGCTCATCGATCTCGAAGTGTGGGACCTCAAGCATCTGAACGACATCATCGCCGGCCTCAGGGCCAAGGACGTGGTGTCGAGCGCCGCCCGCGCGAGCGCCTAGGTGCTGGCATCGCCACGGAATTTTACCTAAATATGCTACGGCCTCTGTCGCCAAAGAGCCGTCATCGTCTGGCTTTTGGTACGAGCGTACGCGTTTTGAGGTGGTGATGCTGTTCCGGCGCCGTGAGGCGGAGAGCCTGCTCGAGAGAATGCGGGTGCATTTGTGGCCCCGGCGCAGCTGGAGCCGCTCGAGCCGCTATGTGATCTATCGTCTCAGGCGCCTCAGCGACACGCCGCATGCCGTGGCGCTCGGCTTTGCAGTCGGCGTGTTCACTGCGGTGACGCCCTTTCTCGGCGCGCACATGGCAATGGCGGCGCTGTTTGCCTGGGTGATCGGCGGCAGCGTAGTGGCCGCGTTGCTTGGCACCTTCGTCGGCAATCCCCTGACCTACCCCCTGTTCTGGTACTCGACCTATGAGATCGGCGATCTGATGCTGGGGGGCAAGGCCGAGAAACCGAGCATCGATCTCTCTGGCGGCATCTTCCAGACATCGATCGATCAGCTCTGGCCGATCTTGAAGCCGATGACGCTCGGCTCCATCCCGCTGGGGCTTGCGCTCGCCGCGCTCAGCTATGTCATCGTCAAGCCGATGGTCGATGCCTACAAACATCGCCGCCGGCGGAAGCTCGAGCTGCGGGCTAGCCGCGAGGCGCTGGGCGCACAATGACCGCGAACACTGGAAGACCCGCGCGCGCCGGCGAGAGCCTGCTGCCGATCCGGCTCGGCATCAACATCGATCACATCGCCACCTTGCGCAATGCGCGGGGAGGGCGGCACCCCGATCCGTTGCGCGCCGCCGAGCTCGCCGTCGAGGCCGGCGCCGACAACATCACCGTGCATCTCCGCGAGGATCGCCGGCATATCCGCGACGAGGACATTGCCAGGCTTGCTGCCGCCAAGCTCGCGCCGCTCAATCTGGAGATGGCGGTCACGTCCGAGATGCTCGCCATCGCCCTCAAGACCCGCCCGCATGCTTGCTGCCTGGTGCCCGAGCGACGCGAGGAGATCACCACCGAAGGCGGGCTCGACGTTGTGAGCCAACTCGACACGCTCACGCCTTTCATTGCCGAGCTGCGGCGGGCGGGCGTTCAGGTGTCCTTGTTCATCGACCCCGGGCCGGAACAGATCGAGGCCTCGCACAAAGTCGGCACCGACGCGGTGGAGCTGCATACCGGAACCTATTGCAATGCGGCAACCGATGGTGACGGTCCGGCAACACGCCGCGAGCTTCAGCGGCTCAGCGACAGTGCCAGCGCCGCCGCGGCCGCCGGCCTGGAGGTCCATGCCGGACATGGTCTCGACTATGATAATGTCGTCCCGGTTGCCTCGATTCCCGAGATCGTCGAACTGAATATCGGCCATTACCTCGTCGGCGAGGCGTTGTTCGTGGGCCTGTTCGACAGTATCGCCCGCATGCGGGCCCTGATGGACGGCGCGCGGCAAGGGCTGCGGCATAGCGACACGGAAGCCAAGGTCTCCGGCACGTGATGATCCTCGGCATCGGCAACGACATCATCGATATCCGCCGCGTCGAGCGCACCATCGAACGCTATGGCGAGCGGTTCCTGGAGCGCGTTTTCACCGAAATCGAGCGCACGAAATCCGACGGCCGTACCATGCGCGCCGCCTCCTACGCCAAGCGCTTCGCCGCCAAGGAGGCATGTGCCAAGGCGCTCGGCACCGGTTTTCGCCACGGGGTCTTCTGGCGCGACATGGGCGTCGTGAATTTGCCTTCGGGCCGTCCCACATTGGAGCTGACGGGCGGCGCCGCGCTGGCGCTGGCCCGGCTGACGCCGGAGGGCCACGAGGTGCGGATCGACCTGACAATCACCGACGATTTTCCTACCGCCCAGGCGATCGTCATCATCTCAGCCGTAAAGGTCTCGCTCCGCGACTGACCCGGTTTGCCTCGCCGCCGACGAGAGGCTATAGGGGCGTGCCCAGGCCGGAACCGATCAAGCTAAGAACAGATGGTAAGGAGAGCTTCCGCATGAGCGTCCAAGCCGAGAAGACGGAAGCGAAAAGCGGTACCAGAGACACGATCCGCGTCATCATCCATGCGCTGATCTTAGCGCTGCTCGTGCGCGTGTTTCTGTTCCAGCCTTTCAATATTCCCTCCGGCTCGATGATCCCGACCTTGCTGATCGGCGACTATTTGTTCGTGTCGAAGTACAGCTACGGCTATAGCCGCTATTCCTTCCCCTTCAGCCCCGACCTGTTTTCCGGCCGCGTCTGGGCCGCCGAGCCGCAACGCGGCGACGTGGTGGTTTTCAAGCTGCCGCGCGACAACGAGACCGACTACATCAAGCGCGTCATCGGCCTGCCCGGCGACGAGATCCAGATGGTCCACGGCGTGCTGCACATCAACGGCAAGCCGGTGCCGAAAGTGCGCATCGACGACTATGTCGTCACCGAGCCGACCGGTCGCGAACGGCGCATGCCGCGCTTCATGGAGACCTTGCCCAACGGCGTGAGCTATCCCGTGCTCGATCTGGTGCAGGACGGGTTCGGCGACAACACCGAAGTCTACAAGGTGCCCGAAGACCATTTCTTCATGATGGGCGACAATCGCGACAACTCCACCGACAGCCGCTTTCTGTCGGAAGTCGGCTTTGTCCCGTTCGAGAACCTGGTGGGCAAGGCGCAGGTGATCTTCTTCTCGCTCGATGAGAACTCACGCTTCTTCGAATTCTGGGACTGGCCGACCAGCATCCGCTGGAACCGGCTGTTTGACGTGGTGCACTGAACCTTGGCCAAGCCGAGCAAGACGGCACTCCAACATCTTTCTGCCCGGCTCGGGCATAGTTTCGCCGACCCGGAGCTCCTCAAGGTTGCCCTCACGCATGCCAGCGCGCGCATCACCGCGAAACCGGGCCAGGACAATGAGCGCCTCGAATTTCTCGGTGACCGCGTATTGGGTCTGGTGATCGCCGAGCTGCTCGTCGAGCGCTTTCCCAAGGCGCGCGAAGGCGAGCTTGCGCGCTGGTTCAACCAGCTGGTCCGCGCCGAAACCTGCGCCGAGGTCGCCCAGGACTGGGAGCTCGGCGATTTCATCCTGATGAGCGGTGGCGAGGCCGGCAGCGGCGGCCGCCGCAAGAAGACCATTCTCGCCAATACTTGCGAGGCCGTGCTCGGCGCGGTGTTCGCCGACGCCGGCTACGCAGCCGCAAGAAGCCTCGTACGCCGGTTCTGGGAGACACAGCTTGGCGCACTCGAAGGCGCTGCCCCCGACGCCAAGTCGCTGTTGCAGGAATGGGCGCAAGGCCGGCGGCTGCCGCTGCCGCGCTATCTCGAAGTCGCCCGCGAAGGACCCGACCACGCGCCGCGCTTCACCGCCGAGGTGCAGATCGAAGGCGTTGCCCCGGAACGCGGACAGGGCGCCAACAAGCGGGAAGCTGAGCAGGCTGCCGCGCTCGCCATGCTGGTGCGTGAAGGGGTGTGGCAGGCGCCGCAAAATGGCTGAACCCCGCGCAGCCGAGACCATGCGCTGCGGCTTCGTCGCAGTGATCGGCGCGCCGAATAGCGGCAAGTCGACCCTCACCAATGCGCTAGTCGGCGCCAAGGTCTCCATCGTCACGCATAAGGCGCAGACCACCCGCGGACCGGTGCGCGGCATTGCGCTGATCGGCAAGTCGCAGGTGATCCTGGTCGATACGCCGGGGATCTTTCAACCGAAGCGCCGGCTCGACCGCGCCATGGCGCAAGCTGCCTGGGAGCGGGCAGGCGACGCCGATCTCGTCGCCGTGGCGATCGATGCGCATCGCGGCCTCGATGCCGCGCTCGAACCTCTGCTCGATCATCTCCACGAGCTGCAGGGTCCGGCAATTCTCGTCCTCAACAAGATCGACCTTGTCGCCAAGCCCGTTCTTCTGGCGCTCGCCGCGGACATTTCGGCGCGAAGACAGTTCGACAGGGTGTTCATGGTCTCGGCGCTGACCGGCGACGGCGTCGCCGAACTTAGAGACTATCTCGCGCAAGCCGTGCCCGAGGGCCCGTGGCTCTTCCCGGAAGATCAGCTCACCGACGCCTCGCTGCGGCAGACCGCCGCCGAAATCACTCGCGAGAAACTGTTCCTCAGATTGCATGAGGAGCTGCCCTACAGACTGACGGTCGAGACCGCCGACTGGAAGGAGTTGAAGGACGGCAGCGTCAGGATCGAGCAAACCATCTATGTGGAGCGGGAGAACCAGCGGAAGATCGTGCTCGGCGCAAAGGGACAGACTATCAAGGAGATCGGCCAGGCAGCGCGTGCCGAAATCGCCGAGATTGCCGGCGTCCTGGTGCATCTTTTTCTCTTCGTGAAGGTGCGCGAACGTTGGGCCGAGGACCCTGAGCGTTACCGCGAAATGGGCTTGGACTATCCGAAGCGCTGATATGGACTGGAGCGACGAAGGCATCTTCCTGTCCGCCAAGCCGCTGGGCGAAGCAAACGCGGTCGCGGAACTGTTTACGCTGGCTCACGGACGCCATCTCGGTCTGGTGCGGGGAGGACGCTCCCGCCGCATGCGGCCCTTGCTCCAGTCCGGCAATCTCCTGCGGGTCACGTGGCGCGCGCGGCTTGCCGATCATCTTGGCGGCTTCAATGTCGAGCTGCTCGAGGCGCACGCCGCGCGCGTTCTCGACGATCGGCTTGCGCTGGCCGCCATCGGGTCGATGACTAGCCTCGTCAAGCTGCTTCCGGAGCGCGACCCGCATCCTGCGTTCTACGCGGCAACGCTCGAATGTCTCCGTCATCTTGATGAGGAGCACGTTTGGCTGCCTCTCCTCGTGCGATGGGAGCTTCAGCTTTTGCAGGAGCTTGGCTTCGGTCTTGATTTGAGCGAATGTGCCGCGACCGGTGGCGACGCCGATCTTGCCTATGTCTCGCCGCGTTCCGGCCGGGCGGTCTCCCGCGAGGCGGGCGAGCCTTATGGCGACAAGCTGTTCAAGCTGCCGGCCTTCCTGCTGGATGACGGCACGCAGCCTGACATTTCCGATGTTCTTGCAGGATTGGTCCTGACCGGCCACTTCCTCGAGCGCGATGTGCTGGCCCCGGACGGCTTGAAGGTGCCGCAGGCAAGAACCAGGCTGATGGCGCTTCTTGCGCGGCGCGCCGGAGATTGAGTCAGGCGCGAGGCGAAAAGAAACGGGCCGATCTCTGCGATCGGCCCGTCGGTATTCTCAAGCACTGGCTTATCCTACCACCAGTACCACCACCAGCGTCCGCGCCGCCAGCGGCGACGACGACGACGGCGACGGCGACGGCCGGCTTCGGCAGGCTGCGCAGTCGCTACGTTGACGGCGGTGGCAAGCGTGGTCACGCCGACGGTCGTTCCGACGGTCGTGCCGATAGCGCTGATGCACCAGAACACCGCAATAGCCACGGCCGCAGCGGCCTTGGCCAACAGCATTCTCGGCGCCAACAGGACTTTCATCATTCCGCTCACCCTTCCTTTCTCTCCTCACATCTGCGTTAGAGCAATCGATGCGAGACCTTTAGGGTGGATTCCGCCGCGACTCCTGACACACAACGGCGGATTGCAATCCCTGTCGATCTTTTCCACGCAAAAGCGCCTCGGAAAAGATCCAGGGGATCCTTACCTCGGCCGGAGCACCGGAGCACAACTCCGTTGCCGGCAGCAAAGATACGCATGGCGGCCCGCTTTGCCAAGGTAAAGTTCGCAGCACAACCCGCGAAGTTTAATTGATTTTGTTTCGCTCGCTATTCGAATCAGTCCTCGCCGCTGCTCCGCAGGTCGGCGGCCGTGCCTACCTTGACCATGGTGGCAACATCGGAGCCCCACTTCATGACCGGGTAGAAATATTTGTAATAGCGGCTCTTTGAGACCATCACGTCGTGCATCACCAGATAGTCGATGCCGGTGGAGAGGAAGCAGTTCATCGCGTCGACCGGCGTCTCGACGATCGGCTCGCCCCTGATGTTGAACGAAGTGTTTAGCAACACCGGCACCCCGGTGAGCGCCTCGAACTCCTTCAACAGAAGGTAGAGCCGCTCATTGTGCTCGCGCCGAACGGTCTGCACGCGCGCCGTTCCGTCGACATGCACGATGGCGGGCACCTTGGCGCGCCACTCCGGCTCGACATTCTTGGCCAGCAGCATGAAGGGGGAATCTTCCTCGCCCTCGAAGACTTCGCTGGCGCGTTCGGCAAGCACGATGGGCGCGAACGGGCGGAACGACTGGCGATGCTTGACCCGCGCATTGAGCACGTCCTTCATGGCCGGGTTGCGCGGGTCGGCTAGGATGCTGCGATTGCCGAGCGCCCGCGGACCGAACTCCGACTTACCCTGGAACCAGCCGATCACTTTTTCGTCGGCCAGCACCTTCGCCGTTTCGCGGCAAATGCTCTGATGGGCGCCGTTGAACACTTGACGGTCGACCATCCATTTGTTCGAGGCGGCATCCACCTCCGCGTCGCTGTAGGGCGCGCCGGTATAGGCGTGCTGCATAACGAAATTGCGGCGCTTCTTCTGGATGGCCAGGTGGCCGTAATAAGCGCAGCCTATGGCGATGCCGTCATCGCCGGCCGCGGGCTGGATCCAGACATTGTCGTAACCCGCCTCGCGCACGATCCGTCCGTTGGCCACACAGTTCAGCGCCACACCACCGCTGATGACGAGATTCTTCGCGCCGGTTTGCTCGCGCAACCAGATGGCGCGCTCGATCAGCACCCGCTCGGTGTCGTCCTGCACCCGCCAGGCCAAATCCTTCCAATGCTGCATCTCCTTGCAGTCTTCCCACTTGAGGAGCGACTCGGGCAGATAAGGCTGATTGAAATCCTCCGCGGTCCAATCGGCGATTTTCAAATTTCCGTCGTCGAATTCGATCAGCGGCTTGAAATGGTTGGGGCGGCCGTAAGGGGCAAGGCCCATCACCTCGCCGCACTTGTTCCAGTCGGCGAAGATGTAGCTCGACACGCGGCTGTAGAGCGCGCCGAGTCCGTTCATGTTGAAGAACTCGTCGGCGAGGAAGCCGGTGGTCGGCTCGAGCCAGACCTTCTTGATTGGCTTGAGCGTCGAGCCCTCGAACCGGTAGTAGCTTTCCGACTCGCGGGCCAACGGATGCTGATGGTCGATGCGATGGCCCTCTTCGGTGATGTCGGCGGCATAACTTCCGACGCCGTCCACCACCATCAGCGCGCCTTCCTCGAACGGGCAGACGGCAAAGGCGCTATAGGCATGCGCCACGTGATGCGAAACTTCCGCCACCTTGTTCGAGCGCGAACGGTAGATCGGACTCTGCGCGGCTTGCTTGCGCTCCTTCAGCGGAAACACTTCCGGCACGTCCTGCCAAGTCAGTCGCTTCTCCAGCTCGTTCACCGGCAGCACGTAGCAATTGCGCACCACGAGATCGACGTCGTCGATGCTGATGCCCTCCGCCTTCAGGCAATAGTCGACCACTTCCTGGTAGAAGCCGGTCGCGTGCTTGTGGCGGGTGATACGCTCCTTGGCGATGGCACAGACGATCTCGCCGTCGCGCAACAGGCAGGCGCTCACGTCATGGTCGTAGGCGTTGATTCCGAGAATGTAGCTATGACTTTTGGGCACCGATTTTTCTCGCAGGGAAGGGGAACCAGGCGATTGTAAGCCCCTGCTTATAGCCGATGTGGGGGTTGCCGCAACGCCGCCTTGAGCGCGCCCGGCCGATGCGCTAAGCGCGGGGCATGGGAAAACGGATTCCGCCCCCTGATTCGCAAGGCCCGATCGAGCCGGTGCAACTCCGCGAAGCGCTCGAGGAGCGCTACCTGGCTTACGCGCTCTCCACCATCATGCACCGCGCGCTGCCCGACGTGCGCGACGGGCTGAAGCCGGTGCATCGCCGGCTGCTCTACGCCATGCAGCAGTTGAGACTCGCGCCGCAAGGCGAGTTCCGCAAATGCGCCAAGATCGTCGGCGACACAATGGGCAATTTCCATCCCCACGGCAATCAGGCGATCTACGATGCGCTGGCGCGCCTCGCGCAGGACTTTTCCGTCCGCTACCCTCTGATCGACGGCCAGGGCAATTTCGGCAATATCGATGGCGATAACCCGGCCGCCGACCGCTACACCGAAGCGCGGCTGACCGACATCGCCGCGCGCCTGCTCGACGGCATCGACGAAGACACGGTCGACTTCCGTCCGAACTATGACGGGCGCGAGCAGGAGCCCGCGGTGCTGCCGGC
>JBQGDO010000033.1:0-6294 GCA_052039105.1 Methyloceanibacter sp. | reverse complement strand
TGTCGCGTCAGCGGCGAATGTCGCCGGGCTCATCACCGATGGCGCGTGGCTCACCGGCGGGCTGACATCTTGGCTCATTCCGTGGATGGTGGTCGTGCCGCTCGAAGCGGCGCTCGCCACCGAGCGGCGCATCGTGGTTTGGGCGGCGGCGGCGGCGGCACTCGGTCTTGCCGCGCTCGCGGCGGCACAATGGTTCGGCTTCGCCTATGGCGCGGAGCCGCTGCCCCTTTCGGCGGCGATCCTTGCCCTGATCGGCGCGATGAGCGCGATGCTCTACGCCGCCGCGCTTGCGGTGATGGTGCAACTCGTGCAGCGGCGTGCCGATCAGGTCTCGGTAACGGGCGAGGAGCGCTACCGCCTCCTGGCGGAGAATGCGACCGATCTGATCACCGCCCACGACGAGAGGGGCCGCGTCGCTTTCGCCTCGCCCGCCGCAGTCGAACTCGCCGGCGAGCCGGCGCAGAAGCTTTTGGGCGACGGGCTGTTCGAGCGCGTGCATGTCGCCGACCGGCCGGCCTATATGACGGCGCTGTCGCGCGCACTTGCCGACAACGAAACGATGACCGTCGAGTTCAGGCTTCGCCGCGCAACTTCCGCAGAGACGCCGCGCTATGTGTGGGTCGAGATGCGCTGCCGGCCGCTCCGGCCATCGGAACAGGCACCAGAGCGCCCAGGCATCGTCGCGGTCACCCGCGACATCTCCGAGCGGAAGGCGCAAGAGGCAGAGCTGACCCGCATGCGCGATGACGCCGAAAGCATCAGCCGGGCCAAGACTCAGTTCCTCGCCAATATGAGTCACGAGTTGCGGACGCCGCTCAACGCGGTGATCGGCTTCTCGGAGATCCTCAACCGCGAGCTCTACGGGGCGCTCGGCGAGGCGCGCTATCGCGACTACGCGCGGCTGATCCACGAAAGCGGCGAGCACCTGCTGGCAGTGGTCAACGACATCCTCGACATGTCGAAGCTCGAGGCCGGCAAGTTCAAGATCGTCAAGGAGCCGTTCGAAGTGGCGGGATTGGTCAAGTCCTGTTGCGAGATCATGCGGCACGCGGCCGAGCAGCGGCAGCTCTCGCTGATCATCGATATCCCCGGCCTGCCCGAGCTGCCGGCCGACAAGCGCGCCTGCAAACAGATGCTCATCAACGTCATCGCCAATGCCATCAAGTTCACCGATCCCGGCGGCTATGTGCGAGTTTCGGCGCGTGCCCGGGCGGGAAATGTCGAGCTCAGCGTGGCCGACAACGGTATCGGCATTGCCGAGGCCGACCTGCCCAAGCTCGGCAATCCCTTCGTGCAGGCGAGCAACTCCTATAACCGCAGCCATGACGGCGCCGGGCTCGGGCTTTCGGTGGTCAAAGGCCTGGCACGGCTGCATGGCGGGCGGGTCGAGCTTGCGAGCGCACTCGGCAAGGGCACGACGGTCACGATTCTGCTGCCGCTCGATGCCGGACACGAATCGTTCGAGCCGGGCGGCGAGCCCCTGGAGCGTCCGGCCTCGGCGGCCTGAGCCCCTAGGAAAAACGGCCGTTTAGTATCTCTTTAGCTTCGGCGGCCAAGATGCCGGAGAGGGGGTCTTAACCTTCCGACCTCGTGGGAAACCTTTAACCGCAACTTGAGCGATGGGCGTCGTAGCAGCACGGCTCGTATTCCTGGCCTTTGTCGGGCTGACCGGAGCCATCATTTATAATGCGCTCTATTTACAGGACCTGCCTGGCTCGAACCTCGCCAAGGCGGTGCCGAAAACGAGTACCTCGCCGCTGGATGCAGCACCGTTGCCGCCGGTCAGCACGGATCTGCCTCCGCTCGACGTCGAGCAGGGCGGGCAGCAGCTCCTGGTGCGGGCAGTGCAGCGCGAGCTCGCCGCGCGCGGCTACGACGTGGGGCCCGAGGACGGCACGCTCAGAGACAAGACCAAGGCGGCAATCGAGACCTATCAGGGCGGTCATGGCCTACCCGTGACCGGCGCCCCGAGCGATGAATTGCTGCGCCACATCCTGCTCGGCGACAGTCCCGCCGAGGGAAGCGCGACCGGAGCGCTGCGCGACGTAACCGCGGCCGGCGCCACGCGCGGCAAGGACCAAAGCAATGACGTCAGGGCCGTGCAGCAGGTGCTCGCCGATCTCGGCTATGCGCCGGGCAAGGTCGACGGGGCTTTCGGCGAGGCCACCAAGCGCGCCATCCTGACCTTCCAGCGCGACCGCAAGATCGCCCAAACCGGAAAGATCACGCCGGACCTCTTGGCGGAGCTGAAACGGGTCACCGGGCGCGACGTCACGCGACTGGCCGCGGAGCGCTAAGCCCTGTAAGCCTTAAGCCATGCGGCTGAAGAGCGAGATCTGGGTCAGGGCGTATCTGCGCCGCTGCCAGACCCAGAACGTGCCCGCCGTCGTCGTCAGGCGCGGGAACGAGGCGGCAGGCGCCATTTTCATTTGCGTCGATCGGCTCGACGGGACGGTCAGCCTTTACGGTCCGGCACCCGCCGGCTTCTCGGGGGGCGAAGTCGAGCGCCGCTGGGTGAGTTGCTTCGGCATCCGGCCTGCCCCGAGTTCGGAGGCGCAGACTTATCTCGCGCGGCAAAGCCAGTTCGATTCGGACCTGTGGATCATCGAGATCGAGGACAGGGCGGGGCGCCATTTTCTCGGTGAGGAAGAGCTCGAGAATTAGGAGTTCGTTAACCTTACCCGCGCCTTAATGCTGCTCAGGCGAGTGGTGACCGCGAAATAGCAAGAAGCGTGGAGATCTGAAAATGGGAATCATCATTGAATTTCGCCGCCCCGAGGAGCAGGCAGCCCGAGTCGCGGGGCCTGTCGAAGGCTCGCTTGGCGAGATCATCATCTTTCCCGGGGTCAGGATCGAGCGCTATCGGCACGCTGCGAGCGACGCGCCGGTGGAGGGCACGCCCTCACCCAAGCGGGCCCAGCGTGGCCGCAAGAAATAGGCTGCGGATTACAGCGGAGCCTCAGGGACCTCGGACGCATCGGGGGAGGGAGTCGGCTCAACCGCAGGCCGCGGCGCGGGCCTGACATAGGGGCCACAAGTGGTGGCCTTGAGGGCCCGCTCCGCATAGTTTGTGCGACTCGGACCGGCCAACGGCGCGCGAATGAGGGCAATGCCTTCGCTCACCGGCGCATTGACGACGATGACATCCTCGGAGCCTTCCGGAGCGTCGACGCCCGCTTCTTCCACCGTCTGATCGGGGGAAGTGATGACGAGCTCGATCTGCGCCCGCTTCATGTCGGCGCCAACCACCGAGTAGAAATTCTCGCCCTCCGGCGTATAGAGCGCGATCAGCCAGAGCTCGTCGGGCACCGCCGCCTTGAGCCGCACGGGCCCTGCCGTGAGATCGAAGCGGCAAAACGCATAGCGAACATCGGGCGCCATCATCGGCATGACCTGGCGGCCCGGGGAGGCGGGCGGGACCTCGATCATCGTGTTTGCCGGTCCGAGCACCGCCAGTCTCGCTTCCGCGTTCCTTGGAGCGAGCAACGGCAGCATCAACACGGCCACGATGTGGATGAGCCCCGCGAGCGTGATGCCGAGCGCGATGTAGAGTCCTGGAAGCCTCACTCGCATGATTTGCGCTCGATCTTGGGCAGCCGTTCGCCGGGAACCAGGCCCACGCCCGACGCATCGGTTTCACGCGGGTTATAGACCCGCAGCATCAACACCAGATTTTGATGCGCGGTGCCGCTTGGAAGCCAGTTCTCCGGCCGCGCCTGTCTCGACAGGAAGACGCGATACGAGCCGTCGGCGTGACGCAGCATCTCCTCGCTGTTGAAACTGTAGCGGGCGGAGGGATTGTCGATCAGGCCGCCATATTCGTCGTAGACGGCAAGCGACCACCAGCGCGCGTTGATTGGTCCGCCCTCGATGACATATTCGCACGACGAGCTTAGCGCCCAGCCCGAGCTGTCGGTCCGCGCGGTGAAGTAGCGGGCAACCGTCGAGCTGAGGGGAAGCCGGCCGCTGCGCGCGACGTGCGCCTTGGTATAGGGGTCGGCATTGGGATTGCCCTCGGTGACCCAACCGCTCCATGGGCCGACCTTGGTGGTCGTGAGCAGCGAGCCGCGCTCGATCATGTACCAGGCGGAACCGATGCCGAGCATGAGGGCGGCGATGAAGGCTCCAATGAAATAGGCAAGGGAGCGCATCGAATGCGTGGCTCCCTCCTCGCGCCAAGGCATCGACTGCGACGGCGCGAGCAGAGGCGGTGTGTTTTGCAAGGCCGTGGTCACGCGTTCAGCATCCATCGATTGAGAGGCGATGACGCGGCCCTAATGCGGGCTGGTGGCGCCGTCGTCTCGGCGAGCGGTTTGCGGCTCAGCCGGCGCCGGCCCATCGCCAGACGGGGTGCCGTCCGCGTTCGCATCCGCTGTCAGGCTCGGCTTGGGCGATGCGGGAGACTGAGCGCCCGGCGCCTCCGCCCGGTCGGGACGGGAATCGCTCGGGCTCACCGGTCGAGCGTCCTTCAGCATCGAGCTCAACTTCTCAAGCACTTGCCGCGTGGCAGCCGACATATCCTTGACGCTCTCGGGCGGCGCGGCCACGACTTCGGGATTGGCGGCGGCGTTCTGCGCCATGGCGGCGGCGATACGCGCTTGTTCCGCTTCCTGCCGCGGATGCAGCGGCAGGCCGGCAATCTGCGGGATGTTATCGGTGTCGTGCGCGGCCATCATGTAAGTCTTCCAGGTTTGCGCCGGGAAGCTGCCGCCGGTCACGCGTGCCATCGGGGTGAAGTCGTCATTGCCGAGCCAGACGCCGGTAACGTATTGGCCGGTGAAGCCCAGGAACCAGGCATCGCGATAGGCCGAGCTCGTCCCGGTCTTGCCGGCTGAATAGGTATAGTCGAGCTGCGCCGCCTTGCCGGTTCCTTCCAACACCACCGCTTGCAACATCGTGTTCAACTGGCTGATCACTTCACGATCAAAGATCTGCTTGCGGGGCGGCTCGTCGCGCTCGTGATTGTAGACCAAGTCTCCGCCGGAGAGCGTGCGGATCTCCTCGACCGCGTAGGGATGTACCTCGAGTCCGCCCGCGGCGAATACCGCATAGCCGCCGGTATGCTCGAGCGGGGTCATGCCGTTGTCGCCAAGCGCCAGCGAGCAGGTCTTCTTCAGGTGCTTGATGCCCATCTTGGTGAGATCCTCGAGCACCTTCTCGCGCCCGACTTTCAATGAAAGCTTGACGGCGATGGTGTTGATCGATTTCGCCAAGGCGGTACGCAAATTCATCGAGCCGCGATATCCGCCGGAGTAGTTCTTCGGTGACCAGCGCCCGCAGGCGACCGGCCCGTCGCTGACGACCGAACTCGGCGTGAAGCCGTTGTGCAGCGCGGTCAGATAGACATAGCCTTTGAACGAGGAGCCGGGCTGGCGATAAGCTTTGGTGGCGCGGTTGAACTGGCTTTCGCCGTAGTCTTTGCCGCCGACCATCGCGCGCACGGCGCCGTCGGTCTCCATCGACACGAGCGCGCCCTGATCGAAATTGCGCGACCGGCCAAATTGCGTCAGCGTTTGGCTGAGGGCGTCCTCGGCCGACTTTTGCAAGCCAAGATCGACGGTGGTGCGGGCGATGAGGATGTGGTCCTCCTTGCCGCGCATGAGGCGCTGGACCTCTTCGAAGGCCCAGTCGAGGAAATAGTCCGGTGTGTTGGAGTCGCCGCGCTCGACGATCTTCGCCGGGTTCATGCGTGCGCCGTAGACTTGGCCTTCGCTCATGAAGCCGGCCTCGACCAGATTGGTCAGCACTTCGTTGGCGCGAGCGCGGGACGCGGCGAGATTGACATGCGGCGCGTAGCGGGTCGGTGCCTTGAACATGCCGGCGAGCATCACCGCTTCGGAGAGGTTCACGTCGCGAATGGATTTGTTGAAGTAGTATTGCGCCGCTGCCTCCACGCCATAAGAACCGCCGCCGAGATAGGCGCGATCGAAATAGAGCTTGAGCAGTTCGGGCTTGGTGTAGTGGTTCTCCAGATAAACGGCGATCAGCGCTTCTCTGATCTTGCGGCTGAGCGAGCGCTCGGGCGTCAAGAACATGTTCTTGGCGAGCTGCTGGGTGATCGAGCTGCCGCCTTGCACCACGGCTTCATTGCGCGCGTTGGCCGCGAGGGCGCGAAACGTGCCCATCACGTCGATGCCGAAATGATCGAAGAAGCGGCGATCCTCGGTGGCCAGAGTGGCCTTGATCATCACGTCCGGGATTTCCTCGAGCGGCACCGAATCGTCGCGCAGCAATCCGCGCTTGCCGATCTCGTTGCCGAAGCGATCGAGGAAGGTGACGCTATATTCGTCGGCG
>JBQGDO010000032.1:0-44796 GCA_052039105.1 Methyloceanibacter sp. | reverse complement strand
GGCATGCTGTCCAAGATCGAGCGGGGAGCGCTCTTTCCCACCCTGCCGACGCTGCTGCGAATTGCGCTCGTGTTTGGTGTCGGGCTGGAACATTTCTTCATTGAGAGCAGGGATCGACCGACGGTGGCTGTGATCCGCAAGCGCGATCGCTTGCGACTGCCTGACCGGCCTGAGGAAACTCAGCCCTCTTATCTATTCGAAAGCCTCGACTTCCCCGTCACCGATCGAA
Source organism: Methyloceanibacter sp. (assembly GCA_052039105.1). Classification (GTDB taxonomy): domain Bacteria; phylum Pseudomonadota; class Alphaproteobacteria; order Rhizobiales; family Methyloligellaceae; genus Methyloceanibacter. The sequence goes on along the minus strand of JBQGDO010000032.1, from coordinate 44,567 downwards.
AGATGGAGGCGTTCCTTGCCGAATTCCCGATGCAGTCGAAACCATCGGAACCACACCGTCCTGAGGGGGCAGAATTGATCTATGTGATCAAGGGGCAACTCGGCGTGGATGTCGACGGGGAGGACGTCACGCTGGACGCCGGCGACGCGATGTATTTCGACCCAAGCGCGCCGCACAGCTATCGCCGCGAAGGCCGGTCATGCTGCTCGGCCGTGGTTGTCGTCGTACCCGATACTTGAGGTCGTTTGATGTCGGCTGATGGCACTCTTAAGACCAAACGACACTCTCGGTTCGAGTCCGAAGCAAGCCTATGAGACATGCATCGCTAGACGGTTCTGTCTGCCTTAGGGGAGACGGCCTCAATCAGAGGTGTCGGGGCAGGAGCGATCACTGGCAGTTCATCAGCATGAAAGAGCAAATAGTGGTGGTTGCGAGCCCCCGCAACCAATTTCCGCTAGACCACTCCCCGAAGCCTCGCTTTTGGGGAGTGTTTGTTTGTGGCAAGTACTGCCGCGAAACGCCGCGCTCTAAGCCGGGCGGGGGGCTGGAGGACGCCGGTGCGCAAGGTCATCCTCGTCTACAACGCGATGTGGGGAGGTCCGCTCGATCATCCCCCGACGGCAACACCCTGCGGCTACATGCTGACCACCGACCGCGACGCCATGAGCGAGGCGGCCGCGGTGGTGTTCCACTTGCCTGAGCTCTCCCCGGCTGCATTCGGCCAGGTGCCGGCCAAGCAGCGCGGCCAGCTTTGGGTCGGCTGGTTCCAGGAATGCGAGGCCCATTACCCGTATCTAAGCGATGCAAGATTTATGCGCCGGTTCGATCTCACCATGAGCTACCGGCTCGGTTCGGATGTCCCGGTCCCTTATGTCGATCCAGCCTATGCCGGAGCATTGCGTAAAAAGGCGCTGGTGAAGGAGGAGGGCAAGCTCGTCAATGCCTTCGTCTCCAGTCCTTTCAACGCCAGCGGAAGAATCGAGTTTCTTACGCAGTTGATGGCGCATCTCGACGTCCATTCCTACGGCAAGCTGTTCCGCAATCGAAAGCTCGACGGGGACCAGGGCCGGCCCTCGAAGCTCGACACGATCGGCAAATACAAATTCACCCTGGCCTTCGAGAATGCGATCGCCGAGGACTATGTGACGGAGAAATTCTACGACCCGCTCCTTGCCGGATCCGTCCCGGTCTATCTCGGCGCGCCGAATATCGATGCATTCGCCCCGGGCGATAATTGCTTCATCAATGTGGCGGACTGGAGCAGTACGAAGGCTCTGGCCGATTATCTGCTCGAGGTCGCTCGCGATGAGGTCCTTTACGCAAGCTTCTTCGCCTGGAAGGACGAGCCCTTCCGCGCCGGCTTCTCCCGCCTGCTCGAGATGACGGAGGAACGCCCCTTCGCGCGCCTATGCAAGACGATAGACGAGCGGTCGCGATCCGCGCCGCCCGCACGCTGGCGCTGGCTCGAACGGCTCAGGCCATCGAATCGCGGAACGCCCTAGGCCGCCGAGAGAGCAGCGGCGGCCTGGCTTGCCACCCAGGCATAGGTGAGCTTCAGCCCTTCGGCGAGGGGCTGGCTTGGCGCCCATCCCAGTAGCTGCTTGATGCGGCGATTGTCCGAGGTCCGCCCGCGAACGCCAAGCGGACCGGGAACATGACGTTTTACGACCCGCTTGCCGGCAATCGCGGCGATCATGTCCACCAGCTGATCGATCGTCACCATCTCGTCCGAGCCGATATTGAGCGGCTCGCCGCACTCCGACCGCATCAAGCGCAGCGTGCCCTCGATACATTCATCGATGTAAAGGAACGAGCGCGTCTGCCGGCCGTCGCCCCAGATCTCGATGCTCCCCCCGGTCTCGCACATGGCGACCTTACGGCACAAAGCTGCGGGCACCTTCTCTCGCCCGTCGTTCCAGGCGCATTCCGGCCCGAAGATATTGTGATAGCGCGCGATCCGGACGCACATGCCGCAATTGCGGGCGTAGGCCTGGTAAAGCCGCTCGCTGAACAATTTTTCCCAGCCATAGTCGCTGTCCGGATCGGCCGGATAGGCGGAGTCCTCGGTGCAGACCGGATTTCTGGGGTCGCTCTGATTGCTTTGCGGATAGATGCATGCGGACGAGGCAAAGAAGAGTCGTCCCGCGTTCGCGTCCCGGCAGGCGCGCAGCACGTTCAAATTGATCGTGGCCGAATTGCTCATGATCTCGGCATCGTTGTCGCCGGTGAAGACGAAGCCCGCGCCGCCCATGTCTGCGGCCAGCTGATAGACTTCGTCGAAGCGCCGATCGATCGCCCGGGCTGCAAACTGCGGGTCGCGCAAATCGCCGATCATAAACTCATGGCATTGCGTCTCGCTGAACAGCGGGTGCTTCAAGTCGACGCCGCGCACCCAAAGCCCCTCCTGCCGCAGGCGGCGCGCAAGGTGATGGCCAATGAAGCCGCCGGCACCGCAAACCAAAGCCGTTGTCACGCGCCTCTCCCCTCGCGATCTCAATGAGAGTCCAAGAGGTCTAACTTAAGGCAGAACCCGCTCGGGAGCACAAGTTTGGCCTCCCTTGCGATGCTGGCGCCGCAAACGGCCATCAGGCGCTACCATTTCGCCTTCACCGTCACGAAGGCCGATGCCGGCGCGCCATAGGAGATGTTGTTGTTGTTGTGCGACGAGATCCAATACTCGGTGTCGAACAGATTCTCGATATTCAGCTGCGCCGACCAGTGCTCGTTGAAGTCGTAATAGACGGCACCGTCGAACCGCGTGTACTCGGGCACGATCACCGTATTGTCCGCCGCAGCGAACCAGTCCCCCTGATAGATAATGCCGAGGCCGACGCCCCATCGTTGGGTCAGCTGGTACTTGTTCCACATGGAGAAGGTGTGCACCGGCACCGACTCGACCGAGTTTCCGACCAGGTCGAGATTGTCGCCGGCCTTCAGGATCTCCGAGTCCATGTAGGCAAAGCCGCCGAACACCTGCCATCTGTCAGTCAGATAGCCGCTGACTTCGAGCTCGGCGCCCCTGGTCCGGGTCAATCCGCGCGCGAAGGTGTCCGCGCCGATGACGACCGGCTGATTGTCGCGGTCGAGGCGATAGAGCGCGCCTTGCACCAGCAGACGGGGCTTCGGCGTCCACTTGAAGCCGACCTCGTGATTGGTGAACTCTTCCGGTTCGAGCTCCTCAGCCGTGACGGTCAGCGCGCCGAAATTGTCGCCGTTCGCCGGCAGGAAGGAATTCGCGTAGCTCGCATAGAAGTGCAGTTTCTCGAACGGCTTGAGCACGCCGCCGATGCGCGGCGACCAGACATCGTCGATTCGCGATGTGGTGAAGGCGCCGAGCTTGTCCTCATAGTCGACGTCAAAGCGATCGAATCTGATGCCGCCGATCAGCTCGAAATAGCGGGTGATCTGCAACTGGTCCTGAATGAACGCGCTCTGCGTCTCCAAATCGGTGAAGCGGATGCGGTTCGGGATGTTGAACAGGGTCGGCGTGAAGATCGTCGGATGCAAAGAGGGAACATTGGCCGGAAAGCCGGTAGGCAGATTGCGAAATTCGTCGTTGTTCTGGACGCCGATCTCGATGCCAGTCACCACCGTATGGAACAGGTGCTTGCCGGTATTGAATGAGTACGAAAAGTCCGTCTGATTGAAGAAATTTTGCCGGTCTTGTGAACTTTGATAGCCGTTGAGCCTTACGAGATCCGGGCCGGGCGCACCGACCGCCGAATCCGCGAAGATGTTCTGATAGAGCTTGTCGTAGTCTGCATAGAAGGTGTGGTTCCTGATCTGCAGGCCGCCGGCCGTTTCGTGCTCGAAGGTCGCCGTGCTAATGTGCCCGTCGAAATTGGTGAAGCTCGCCAGCGGCTGGCCGTAGAACAGCTCCATCGGTGCGGGGAATGGCCGATTCAGGATCGAGGGGCCGCCGCGATCGACGTTCTGATCGTGCACCCCGTATTCGTAGCTGACGTGGAACGTAGTCCGCTCGCCGAGCTTGAACCCCATCGTGGGATTGAGGCCGTAGCGCTCTAGCCAGGAGTAATCGCGGAACGTGTCTGAATCCTCGAACATGGCATTCAGACGGATGGCGGCGTTCGGCGAGATCGCCTGGCCGACATCGGCGGTGAAGCGCGCGCGATCCCAGCTGCCGAGCTGCATGGTTCCCTCGTAGATGGGAATGCCGTCGGCGCGCTTGAGCACGCGGTTGATGACGCCGCCGCCGCCGCCGCGCCCGAAGATCATTGCCAGCGGCCCCTTCAACACCTCGATGGTTTGCGCGTTGTAGAGATCGCGGAACGTCTCGATGTCGTCGCGGACGCCGTCGACGAAGAAATCAGCCGTGGTCCTTTGGCCGCGGAAGGTGAGTTGATCGCGATGGCCTTCGCCCTGCTGCACCGTGATGCCGGGAACGTAGAGCAACGCCTGGCCAAGCTGATTGGCCGCCTGATCCTGCGCCATCTCCTCGGTGATGATGCTCACCGAGCCGGGAATGTTCATGATTAGAGTATTGGTCTTGGTTGCGCCGGAAGTCCCTTCCGCGAAATAGCCGTCGACGCCGCTCGTGCCCCGGTTCAAGGTGTCGCCGTCGACCGGGAGATCGAAGATGATGCTCTGGATTTCCTTCTGGTCGGCGTCATAGGCCTCGATGCTCGGCTGCTGCGTCGGGGGTGGCGTCACCTGTTGTCTGGTCACCGGCCGCGGCTTCGGCTTGGGCGTGACGACCGGCGCAGGCTCGGTCTCCTGCTGTTGCTCCACGAGGACCTCAGGCACCTCGCTATGCGGAGGCGGCGCTGCATCGGCTTGGCCACCGGCTTGCGGCGCGGCCCCGCTGATCGTTTCGGAGCCGGCGTCCGTTTTGGTTTCCTGGGCACGGGCGAATTCGCCGGGGCAGGCCATGAAGGCTGCCGATAGCGCAAGAACGCTGACCTTTGACGAGAAATTGCGGCGCGCCGCGCACGCGCGGTCTTTCACTGTGCTTTCAGCACGAAGCTGCATCGGTGCCCCCCTGACAGTCCGACAAACAGGAGGACCCGCCTCTTCTTAGCGAGACGCCGGAAAACCTCCCAAACCCCAACCGCGCCGAAGCGCGGCGATCAAAGTCTAGGAAGGGGACATCAATGCACCAAGTGAAAGGTTCTCAGCTTAATTAATGAACCAATGTCAACACCGAGCGGGCCTCTCTCCGAGCCACGACTAGGCTGGCCAAAGGTCCTGGCCTACTATCCCCCCGCTCCCGGGGGATAGTCTCCATGCGCATCGCTTACCTTATCCTCGCGCATCGCCAACCCCAGCACGTCGGCGCCCTGATCAAGCAACTCGACGACGGCAATGCTCGCTTCTTTCTGCATATCGATGCGAAGAGCGACATCGCAGCTTTTCGGCAGGCGATGCGGTCTGAGCGCGCGGTATTGCTGGATCAACGCCTGCCGATCCATTGGGGCGGCTGGAACATGGTGCAGGCGACGCTCAACTTGCTGCGTAGGGCACATCAAGAAGGGGAGAGCACCTATTACCAGTTGCTTTCCGATAGTTGCTATCCGCTCAAATCAAACACGGAGATCGCGGCGAAGCTCGGCAGAGGCGATTTCAATTACCTGACGATCAACGAACCGATGAAGCCAGGCTCCGACTTCAATTATCGCCTGATTTATCGTCCGTCCGACTCGCGGCAGATGAGACGGCTATTGGAAAGTCCGATTCTCAACAAACTGAAAGTCCCGGTCTATTTCGATCGGTTCGTCCAATATGCACGCCGTCAACAGGATCGTTTCAGCCGCCGACAGCTGCCACCCGGTGTGAAACCCTACAAAGGCTGGCAGTGGTGGTGTCTCACCCATGCCTGCACCCGGCATGTGCTGGATTACACCGACGCCAATCCGGAGTTCGTCCGGTTCTTTCGCTCCATGCTTGTCCCGGACGAGTCATTCTTTCACACCATCATTGCCAACTCGGAATTCGTCCATACGCTTTCGCCCGGCCATGCCACAGGCGTGATAACCGGGAACCATTACGTGCGTTGGGACAAGGGCAACGGCGTTGGCACGCCCTGCGTGCTAAAGGCAGACGATTTCGATGCCCTCATAGCGAGCGACGCGTGTTTTGCGCGCAAGGTAAGCGAAACGGAGTCCGGAGCGCTCGTCCGGCGCCTCCACGAGCGCATCAAAGGTCGCGCCTGAACCGCATCCTAGGCTCCGTTCTCGCCCGCCTCGAACAGGCGAAAGACGCGGCCAGAGCCCGCAAAACGCGTGAAAAGTAGCCAATTCGGCCTCTGGCGAGTTGTCACGCCGCCCAACCCATGCTTTGTTGCCCCGCCTTTGGGGGAGTCTGCCCGAGATGCCGGAATCCACGGCGCGCAAGTCAAAGGGCGAGCGCGGAGCCACCGAATTGTTCGAGAACGTCACTAATCCCTTCTGCGGGACCTTGCCAGACGACCTTGTGGTCGAGCGCACCGAGCAAGGGCTCAAGCTGGTCAAGGGCGGTTGCGCGAGGTCGGTCGCGGCCTTCGAGCGCAAGCTGCCGAAGGCGTCACCGCAAGTGGGCGGCAAGGACGTCTCGCTCGATGAAGCGGTCGACAAGGCGGCCAAGCTGATCGGCAAGGCCAGGCTGCCGCTGTTCGGCGGTCTTGCCACCGATGTCGAAGGCATGCGCGCGGTGATCGCTCTTGCCGAACGCGCCGGCGGCATCGTCGATCACGGTTTGAGCGAGGCGCTTTATCGCAACCTAAAGATCATGCAATCGACCGGTTGGACCACCACCACTCTGACCGAGGCGCGCAATCGCGCCGATCTCTTCATCATCGCCGGCAGCGACGTTCATGCGCTCCACCCGCGCTTCTTCGAGCGTATCGTCTCGCCGCCGGACTCCATGTTCGGCGTGACGGCGCCAAAGCGCACCGTGGTCTTTATCGGCAAGGGCCTCGACCGCTCCGGGGCCAAGGGCGCACGCATCGGCGAGGTGGTGACGCTCGCCTGCAAAGACGAGCAGGCAGGCGATGTCGTGGCGCTGCTCAGAGCGCGGCTGCGCGGGTTCCGGGTCAAGCCGCCCAAAATCAACGGCGTGAAGCTCGAGGAGATCGATGCGCTCGCCGAGCGCTGCCGCAACGCCAAATATGGCGTCGTGGTCTGGGCCCCGCCTTCACTCGACTTTCCCTGCGCCGAGCTTGCGGTCGAGCAATTCACGGGACTCGTCAAGGACCTCAATCTAACCACGCGCTTCGCCGGCCTTTCGCTCGGCGGGGGGGAGGGGGTCGCCACGGCCGGCGCCGTCTGCACCTGGATCAGCGGCTATCCGTTGCGCGTCAGCTATGGCGACGGCGCGCCTGACTACGACCCCTATCGCTGGTCGATCGCCCGGATGCTGAAGGACGGCGAAGGCGACCTCCTCGTCTGGACCGCGTCGATCTCGCCGGAATTCGGCCCGCCCGAGACGAAGCTCCCCACTGTGGTGCTCGGCACGCCGGGCCTGAAACTCGCCGGCAAGCCCGATGTGTTCATTCCCGTCGGCACGCCGGGCCTCGATCATGCCGGGCGTCTCGTCCGGGTCGACAATGTCGTGTCCTTGCCGCTGAAAGATCTCGGCCGGGCCGATCTTCCACCTGTGGCCGGCGTGATTTCGGCCATCGAAGCGGCGCTATAGGCCGGGAGCCATACATCCATGCTCATCAAGCTGACCGGCGGCAAAGTCTACGATCCTGCGAACAAGGTGAGCGGCGAGGTCCGCGACATCTATGTCGAGGACGGCAAGATCGTCGCGCCCAGGCCGAACGCCAAGCCCGACGCCACCTATGACGTGAAGGGCCGCGTCGTCATGGCCGGGGCCATCGACCCGCACACCCATATCGGCGGCGGCAAGATGACTATCGCCCGCGCGCTGCTGCCGGAAGATCACCGGGGCGATCCGGTCACCCGCACCGAACTCACCCGCGCCGGGTCAGGCCGTTCCGTGCCCTCGACCCATGTCACCGGCTATCGCTATGCCGAGATGGGCTATACCGCCTGCTTCGAGCCGGCCATGCTGCCCGCCAATGCCCGCCAGGCGCATATGGAAATGGGCGACACGCCGATGGTCGACAAAGGCGCCTTTGCCATGTTGGGCTCCGACGATTTCTTCCTGCGCCAGCTCGCCGCCAAGGAGGATCTCGAGGCGATCAAGGACTATGTCGCCTGGACCATGCACGCCGCTCAGGCGATCGCGCTTAAGGTGGTCAATCCGGGCGGCATCAGCGCCTTCAAATTCAACCAGCGCAAGCTCGATCTCGACGAGGAGCACGTCTATTACAAGGTCACGCCGCGCCAGATCATTCTGACCTTGGCGCGCGCGCTGGAAGAGCTCGGCGTCACCCATCCGCTGCATATTCACGGCTGCAATCTCGGCGTCCCCGGCAATATCGAGACGACGCTTGCCACCGTGCGCGCCGCCGAGGGCCTGCGCATCCACATGACGCACACCCAGTTCTTGAGCTACGGCACTGAAGGCGACCGCAAATTCTCTTCCGGCGCGGCGCGGCTCACCGAGTTGGTCAACAAGACGCCGAACGTTTCGATCGACGTGGGTCAGGTGCTGTTCGGCCAGACCTGCACCGCGTCCGGCGACTCGATGCGCCAATACGCCATCGCCAAGAGCGCGCATCCCAAGAAGCCCGTGGTGATGGACATCGAATGCGACGCTGGCTGCGGCGTGGTGCCGATGCGCTATCGCGACAAGAGCTTCGTCAATGCCATGCAATGGGTGATCGGGCTCGAGACCTTTCTTCTGTTCGACGATCCCTGGCGCATCTTCCTCACTACCGATCACCCCAACGGTGCGCCGTTCTTCTATTACCCGCATCTCATCCGGCTATTGATGGACAAGGGCTTCCGCGACGACATGCTGCAGAAGATCAGCCCCGATGCACAGGCGCAGGCCGAGCTGCTGAAAGGCATCACCCGCGAATATACGCTCGACGAGATCGCCATCCTCACCCGCGCCGGCCCTGCCAAGAGTCTCGGCCTCGTCGACCGCGGCCATCTCGGCGTCGGCGCCGCGGCCGATATCACCGTCTATCGCGACGACCCCGACCGCGAGGCGATGTTCGCCGCCCCCGAATATGTGTTCAAGGGCGGCGAGCTCGTGGTCAGGAACGGCAAGGTGGTGAAGGTTGTCCAGGGCGCGACCCATGTGGTGCGGCCGGACTACGATACGTCGATCGAAAAGCCGCTTAAGGCCTATTTCGACCGCTTTCACACTGTGGCGATGGAGAACTTCAAGCTGGCCGACGAGGAGATCGTCCGCGGCGACCACGGCGCCATCGTCGTGCAGCCGACCGGCGCCCGCCGCGCGGCCTAGTTTTCCGGCTTGGGCGGGCGGCCGACAATGTCGAAATCGGCCTCTTGTAGGTGATATTTCTGCGTGATGCTGGCGGTCTCGGCGAGCGCGCGCTGGCAGGCCTCGTGGCCCGCGCGCTTCTCTTCTTCCGTGACTTGCTCGCCGTCGGTTACGCGGTCGGCCGTGCCGAAGCAGAGCGCCACATCCTGGGCCTGCGCCGGGAAGGGCGCGGCAGCCAGTCCGAGGGCCACAACAGCAGCCAAGATCGCGTGCCGGATCAGCATGTTAGCGACCCCACAAACAGCCAGGAGACGGAACGTTATTTAGGACTCTGGCCCTATTATGGTAAGCCCCGAGGGGCGCCGCGCAGCCCTCTAATCGACCGCACGACAGGGAATTGAACCATGCATTCTGGTCCTTCGCTGGACGAGCCGGTCCAGCTTTCCACCTTGCTTGCCGGCGGGCTCAAGACGCGCCCGGACGACCTTGCCCTGATTTCGCTCGACGATAGCTGGTCCTTTGCCGAGCTTGCCCAGCGGGCCCATCGCCTCGCGGCGCATTATCTCGCGCTTGGGCTCAAACCGGGTGACCGCGTTGCCTCTCTTATGCCGAACCGCCTGCCGCTGATTGCGCATTACCTCGCCTGCTTCAAGGTCGGGCTGGTCATGACGCCGCTGAACTACCGCTATACGCCGCCCGAGATCGACCATGCGCTCGAAGTGAGCGGCGCCAAGATCATCTTGGCGCATGCCGAGCGCAAAGGCGACATCGCCGCGAGCAAGGCAAGCACGCTCCCGCTTGGGGTCATTTCCTACAAAGCCGAGAAGGAGGGTGGACCGCATTTCGAGCATTTGATGGAGGCGGCGCCGCCCCCGGTCGTCTTCCCCGAGATCGACCCCGACGCACCGGCCGCGATCTTCTTCACCTCCGGCTCGACCGGTCCGGCCAAAGGTGTGACCCACAGCTTCGGGTCGCTCGGCTTCATGTTTGCGAGCGTCGCCAAGGGCTACGCGCTTACCCCGAAAGACGTGATGCTTCCCGCCTCGTCGTGCTCGCATATCGGCGGCTTCTCTTTCGCCATGGCCGCGCTCTCGGTCGGCGCACGCGTTGCGGTGGCGCGTGCCTTCGATCACGCCGAGCTCGGTCCGCTGGTGCGCGCCGCGCGCCCCACGGTGATGACGACCCTGCCGGCCACATTGCTGCATCTCATCCGCGAGCCCGGCACCACAGCCGAGGATTTCGCCTCGCTCAGAATGTGCCGCTCTGGCGGCGACAAGGTCTCGGCCGAGCTGGAGAAGGAATTCCACGCGCTGACCGGGCACATCATCCACGAAGGCTACGGCATGACCGAGATCGGCATCGCCGCCAACAACCCGCCTTACGGGCGCGACAAGATCGGCTCGATCGGCCTGCCCAATCCAGGTTTCGTCTTTTCCATCCGCAGCGAGGAGGACAAGGAGACGCGCGACGGCAGGGAAGGCCGCGTCTGGGTCCGCGCGCCGAGCCATACCGCGGGTTATTGGAACGACCCCGACGCAACGGCGGAAGTGTTTCGCGACGGCTGGTTCGACACCGGCGACATCATGAAGGCGGACTCCGACGGCTATCTCTGGTTCTGCGGCCGTAAAAAGCAAATCATCGTGCATGACGGCTCCAACATCTCGCCCCTGGAGGTCGAGGATGCGCTGCTGGAGCATCCTTCCGTCGAGTCGGTGGGCGTCATCGGCATCCACGACGCGGCGCATGGCGAAAATGTGCGCGCTTATGTCGAGCTGAAGCAATATGCACCCCCCACCACCGCAGCAGAGCTGATCGCGTTCGCAAAATCGCGCGTGGGCTACAAAGCCCCGGAGGATATCGTCTTTCTCGACGTCATGCCGCTCAATCCCACCGGCAAGGTCGACCGCGCCAAGCTGAAGAAGATGGCGGCCGGCGACCACGCCCACCACGTCTAGTCATTCCACGATCATCGCTTTGAGCGTTTCGAGCCGGTCTGCTTCTTCGGCCGGTTTGTCCCAGCGGATGCGACTGATGCGAGGGAAACGCATGGCGACGCCGGACTTGTGCCGGCTTGAGCGATGCACCGAGTCGAAAGCCACCTCGAATACTAGTCTAGGCTCGACCTGCCGCACCGGGCCGAAACTATCCACAGTGTGGCTGCGCACGAAAGCGTCGAGCTCGCGCAGCTCTTCGTCGGTGAAGCCGAAATAGGACTTGCCCACCGGCACGAGCTCGGGCTCGCCCGCTTCGCCGTCGCGCCAAGCGCCGAATGTGTAGTCGGAGTAATAGGACGAGCGCTTGCCGCTTCCTCTCTGCGCATACATCAGCACCGCGTCGATGGTGAGCGGCGCGCGCTTCCATTTAAACCAATGGCCCTTGGGCCGGCCGGCGAGATAGGGGCTCGTCCGGCGCTTTAGCATCAACCCCTCGATCCCGGTCTCGCGCGCGCCCGCCCATAGCGCCTCGAGCTCCGCGACCGAGGTGAAATCGATGATGCTCGAAACGTCGGTGCGGCTGGGGGCGTGGCCCCGGTGCCACGCTTCGAGACGGGCCCGTCGTTCCACGAAGGGCAGGGGACGCAGATCCTCGCCTGCCTCGAACAGGATGTCGTAGAGGCGTATATGCGCCGGGTGTGACGTGAGCATGGCGCCGGTCACGCTCTTGCGGTTGAGCCGTTGCTGCAGATCGTTGAACGGCGCGACGATACCGTCGCGCACCACGAGTAACTCACCGTCCAGGACCACGCCTTCGGGGAGCGCCTCCACCACGTCGGGAAACGCTCCCGAAATGTCGTCGCCGGTACGCGAGAACAGGCGCCGCTCGCCGCCTTGGTGGGCGGCCTGCACGCGAATGCCATCCCATTTCCATTCTGCAATGAACTCTTTGGGCTCGATGCTCTGCAGCTCACGGTCCTCGATCTGATGCGACAGCATCAGCGGCTTGAAAGTGGCCCGCGCGCCGGTCTCGGGCCGCTCGCCTGCGCCTGACAACCAGGCGAACAACTCTCCGTAAGGCGGCTCCACGCAGTGCCAGACCTCCTCGATCTCCTCGAGCGGGACGCCGGACCATTCCGCAAGTGCCGTCTTGGCCAGGCGCGCCGAGACGCCCACCCTGAGCGCGCCGGTCATGAGCTTGATCAGCGCCCAGCGTCCCGTCGCGTCGAGCTGATCGAGCCAGCCCGAAAGCAGGCGCGGCACCTCCATGGCAAGGGCCGATTGCAGGGTCTCCACCACAGTCGCAAGCCGCGGCGGCGTCGCCGCCGTTCCCCCGCCCGGCCAGATCAGAGCGATGGTTTCCGCCGTGTCGCCGACATAGTCGCGCGACAGGTCGAACAGCACCGGATCGACCCGCGGCACGATGAGATCGGTCAAGATGCGCCGCAGCGGCAGCCTGAAGAACAGTCCGTCGGTCAGCGCGGCCAGCGCATAGCCCCGGTCAGGATCGGGGGTGGCGGCAAAATATTCGGCAAGCAGACTGAGCTTGTCGTTGCGGGACGGCGTATAGGCAAGCCGGTCGAGGAGCTCAGCAAACGCCTTCACTGGTCTTCGTCCTCGCGGCCGATCAGCGCGAGCGCACGCCCCTTGCGGCCCGTGGTCTGTATGTGATGCAGGAGCGCGTCCTCCCGCCCATGCGTCACCCATACTTCCTCGGCGCCGGTCTCGGCGATGGTCTCGGTCAACTCGCGCCAATCGGCATGGTCCGAAATCACCAGCGGCAGCTCCACCCCTTGCTGGCGGGCGCGGGCGCGAATCCGCATCCAGCCCGAGGCGAAGGCCGTGATGGGATCGGGTAGGCGACGGGACCAGCGGTCGGCGATGGCCGAAGGCGGCGCCAGCACGATCTCGCCTTTCATTTCCTCGCGTGGTGCGCCCGTAGCAGCTCGCAGCTCGCCAAGTCGCACGCCGAACGCCTCATAGAGCGCGCAGCATTCGGCAAGTGCGCCGTGGAGATAGATCGGGCGCGCATAGCCCTGTGCGCGCAGCAGCGCGATCACCCTCTGGCACTTGCCTAGGCCATAGACGCCGACCACGTGCGCGCGCTCCGGAAAGCGCCCGCGCGATTTGAGCAGCTTGCCGACTTCTTCGCGCGCGTCGCCATGCTGGAACACTGGCAGCGCGAAAGTCGCCTCGGTCACGAAGAGATCGCACGGCACGGGCTCGAACGGCGGACAGGTCGGGTCGGGGCCGCGCTTATAGTCGCCGGAGATAACCGCGCGGGCCCCTTTCCACTCGATCAAGATTTGCGCGCTGCCAAGCACGTGACCGGCCGGCAGAAACGTCACCGATACATCGCCGATCTTGAGCGTCTCGCCATAGGTGGTGGCCTGCGTGCCGCGCTTCGCCGCGGTGCCGAGCCGCGTCTGCATCACTGCGATGGTCTCGGCCGTCGCCAGCACATGATCGTGGCCCGGGCGCGCATGATCCGAATGGCCATGCGTGATGACGGCTCGCTTGGCGCCGCCATAGGGGTCGATATGAAACCCGCCGGGACGGCAAAAGAGGCCCTTGCTGTCGATCTTGAGCCAACTGTCAAAACGGTCCGGTTTCATTTTTCCGAGGTCTGTGAGGAACAAATCACGGTTTCTACCCACTTCCGGCTGCAATTTGCGACCTGCAATTGCGGTAGTGCAGGTTGCACCGCGATCGGTTGCTAAACCTCATATAGGTCTCGCGCTTCCGATGCCGCATAGTCGCCGCGATGCGGCGGGCGGGTGTTCGCCTTGTGGGGGGCAGTCGGCAGGCGAGTCGCGAGCGGGCTCCGCGTAAGCGGGGTCACTGGACTTGCTGTCTCGCTATCGGCCTGGCTTCACGCAGTGCCGTCGCGGAATCGGATGCCCCACGCAACGAAATCTTCACGGGCTTCGAGGTCAGCGACAACTACGCTAGCGCGTATTTGGGCGGCGGCTACGCTTTCGGCAAGGGACTCTATGCCCCCGGCTGGAGGCTCAGATCGGTGGCCAGTTACGGCCGCTACCACTATGACGGAACCCTCGGAGCCGATCACGCGGCGACCGAGTTCCACGGTGAAGAATATTTCGGCTCTGCCCTGGTCGGTTACCAGTTCCATCCCCGCGCCCCTCTGATCGTCAAGCTGTTTGCGGGAATCGAATCGGATAGCCAGATCATCTCGCCGCACGACCCTAACAATTCGGTGCAGGGCAGCGCGCTCGGCGTCAAGCTGCTGGCCGAAGGCTGGAGCGATCTTTCGGAGCGGTATTATCTCTCCGCCGATGCGTCCTATGGCAGCGCCTTTCAGGAATATTGGGCGCTGGCGCGGCTCGGCTTCCGCGCGCGCCCGCGCGTCTCGCTCGGGCTCGAGGGCGGCGTGGTGGGCAACGAGGAATACGACGCCGGACGCGGCGGCGGTTTCCTGCGCGTAACCTTCCGCGATTTCGAGACCACGCTGTCGGGTGGGTTCACCGGCAATTATCTGGAAGACGACCCGAGCTTCTATCTCGCGCTCGGGCTCTATCGGCCGTTCTGAAAGCAAATTGCACTGCCGGCCCCGCTCCGGCAGTGCTTGGTTTCGCTACCAGCCTTGGCGCATGAGCCTCAAAGCGGCCCCCAAGACGGGTATTGCCCTCTTTGGTGGTGCATTCTGTGCAAGAGGGATGTCCGAGGGCCTACACCCGAAGGACTCTCTCCACCAATCAGCATGACACGAAGACGACACAAAACGCAAACACGAGTTGGCAATTGCCCGCACTTTCTTTCGCGCGCGACGATGCATCGATGCTTGACGTGCTGCGTTCATGACACAGCGCAGCGCTCAACGCGCACACTCCGCGCCGCGATAAGTTATTCGTGATACGCGCTTTTCTTGCCGTTCCCGCTACGGCGGAGGCGGAGAGTCGGGCGCCGCCTGCTGCAGCGTTGGCTCAACTGGTTTGCCGTCGCCGGGCGAAGCGGCCGCTCGCCACTCCTCAAAACGCTTGGTCAGTTCGGCCCCATGCGTTTTCCACCACGCATCGTCGATCTTGAGTGCCTTCTTGAAATTGTCGGGCGAAGTGGGCAGGAACTCCCGCATCTCCACGTCGATGACGGGGTGCTTGCCCACCAGATCGAGTGCGGATTTGCGCATCGGGCCGTAGGCGATCATTTGCGCCTGCGCGGCCAGCCGCGCAGGATCGGTGGCGAAGCTGATGAAGCGCATCGCGCGGTCCTTGTTCTTGGCGTTCTTAGGGATCGCCCAGAGATCCAGGTCGTAGATTTGCCCGTCCCAGATCACCCCGAGCCGCTTGCGGTCTCCGACCGCGGCGCGGAACACCCGGCCGCTATAGCCGGCGGCCATGACCACCTCTTTTTCGAGCAGCCAGGAGATGGGCTCCTGCGCGCTGTCCCACCAATAGACCTCGCCCTTGATCTTATCCAAGGCCTTGAAGGCGCGATCCATGCCCTCGGGCGTCGCAAGCTCGGTGTAGACGTTGGCGGGATCGACACCGTCGGCCAGCAGCGCAAGTTCGAGCGTATAGCGCGCGCTGTGGGGCAGCGCTCGCTTGCCCGGAAACTTCTTGGTGTCGAGCAGATCCGCGATCTGTGTCGGCTGCGCCTTGGCGAAGGCTTGGCGGTCAAAGGCGATTGCCATCGACCAGGCGAGGCTCGCAACGCCGCAGGACGACAATGCCTCGGAAAAGAAGTCCTCTTCGGCGCTCTGGCCGGCCGGTCCCGCGCCGAGGCTGGAAACTTCGATGGTCTCAAGCAGGCCGTCCGCGCAAAGCGGCGCGAGCGTCGCCGGTGACAAATCGACCACGTCGACGGAATCCCCATCGATCATTTCCCGGATCTTGGCCAAGGTGCCGTCATAGGTCTCGGTGGCGATCCGCGTGCCGGTTTCCTTGGCGAAGGGCTCGAACAGGGCGATCTCCTGCGACTGGCCGTAGGCGCCGCCCCAAGTGGCGATGCTGAGCGTGTCCTCGGCCCGCGCCCCCGCATAGGCGATGGTGCAAGCCGCCGCGATGACAGCAAGACCGCATTTGCCGCCACAAATAAGCGTTGCGGCAAGCCCCTCTCGCAGTCGATGCCGCGCCGGCCCGTTCAGCCTCATTCTCCGTCTATGCAACATGTCCCGCACTGATTTTAGCGCGGCGAGACCGGGCTCGTTGCCTGGCCTGATCCATCGCCGAGCGTGGCGCGATCCGCTCTACGGATCCTCGGTTGCGATAAAGGCCCCATGATGGAGATGCGGGGCGGACTCTCGGCGCTGAGCTGCGAAGCCTTGAGCGGCTGTACGTCATTGGCGACAAACAGGTTCCAGTCGAGCGTCTTTTGGGCCAAATCCACCGACCCGGAGCCGGAAATTAGGCCGCGTCGCGTTTGCATATTGAACGTTTCGCAGCGAATTTGGCCGCCTTCGAGGCGGCAATCCGCGTTGAGTTGGTCGAAAACCGTGACTGTGTTTTGGCTCCAGCCGTCATTTTCAAGCGGGGCGGATGCAGATAGGAGCCGCGAGAGGTCGATCGGCACGGCTCCGGCGCGAGCCGCAAGCTTCAACGTACCGCCGAGCCTTTGAGCCATTTCATCGTAATTGCGTCCCTCGGTTGTCGCCTCGGCCTTGATAGTGCTGACGCCGTTGAGCGGCATGTCTGGAGCGAACGGCTTCAGACATCCCTCGACCGGCACGTCGGACAGGCTTGCCGTAAACGAAAGCTTCGTCGCATCCTTCGTCGCGTCGAGGGCAATGCGGCCCGTCGCCTGTCCATCGCAGAGCTCGAGCTCGCCCAATTCGCCGGCCACCACTCCGCCTTTGGCGCTGATGGTGAAGGCGCCGCGACCCAGCCTGACCGGACTGGCGACGATCTCGTTGGCGGAGACGCGCAAGTCAGCGTCGATATGCTTGAGGATCATCTGATCGGCCAGGGGGGGCGCCGCCTGGACGTTGTCTCCGGATAGCGTTCCGCCAAGATAAGGGTCGAGCACGAGCTGATCGAAGTCGACAGTTCCCTCGATACGCGGGCGCCCACCTGGCGTGATCGCAAATAGACCGACGGCGGTATTACCGTCGAGCCTGAACGAGCCGTCATCGAAGGTGAGCGTGGTTCCATTCCAATGCGCCGGCCCAGAAACCGTCAACTTTCCTAAGCTCGACCCTTCGGGGAGGGGAATACCGGTCCAATTGAGGAAGCGGCGCAGGTCGGCCATATCGGCCTGCAGATTACCATCCACTTCGAGCCCGTTGGTGAGCGAGGCCACGCCCGAAACCTTAGCGGTGATCGGTTGGGTGTTGAGCGTGAGCTTGACGGGTATGCGCGGACCATCCGCGGTCGCGGCAGGCGCCCCGCAGTCGAGCGCGAAGCGTACCGTTTCGTCCCGCAGCTGGAAGCTGCCCGACGTCGAGACCGTTCCATCTCCGCTGCTGGCATCGATGCGCACGTCTATCTTGGTGACATTCTCCGTCCCGGTCGAAGTGGGAATGCGGAGCTTGCCGGCGCGCATGCGCACGAACCCGATCGGCGCACCGCCCAGCAGATTGGCGACCCGGGCCTCGAGCGTGTGGTCCGGTCCCGTGACCAGCGACGGCGCTTCCTTGAGGACAATCTCCGGCCGTATCAGCCGCATGGCTTCGACCCTGATGCGGCCGAATATCAATTCCGGAAGGTCGAGCGAGATCTTGGCGTCACTTGCCGTGATGGACTTGACCATCGGCAAGCGTGCGGCATCGGTAAGTTCGAACCCGCTCTTCAGCGCCAGGTCGGGGAAATACGAAACGTGCAAGGGGCCGGTCAGCTTCACCTGACCGCCCGTCCAGGCCGACAACGCGTCGGTGACGCGTTTGGCAAGCGTGGAGGAATCGCCGAACTGCCGCGGGAGTAGCGCAAGGCCGGCAAAGAGGAGGGCAGCGAGGCCGAAGAGAAGCCATTTCCAAGGAATTTGGCGCGGCCTCATGCGGTCCCTACCCACCCGTTCCGGCTGGCGCAGGAAGCGAGCGCCCAGCCTTTTCCCGTTGCTTTTAAACCCCCGTCTTTCTAGCCCGATTGGGCCTAGATAGCGAGACCAAGCCCGGCAAATTATTGGCCTCTTAGGGGACACGCAGGGGCCATTCGGGGCCTGTTTCCTGAAGGCTGCCTCGGGGCGTCGCCGCGCCTGGGCGGCTTCCGACGATAATCCCGTGCAGCAGGAGCACCGGAGCAATACTGACGAGCACGATAGCGAGCGCGGCAAGTCCGGCCTCCTCGAAGCGATAAAGCGACACGAGCGTGAAGACCTGGGTGGCGAGCGTGTCGAAGTTGAAAGGCCTGAGCAGCAGGGTCGCCGGCAATTCCTTCATCGAGTCGACGAAAACGAGCAGCGCGGCGGCGCCGAGTGCAGGCCGGAGCAGCGGCAAATGCACCTTGAACAACATTTCGCTCACCGTGGCCCCGAGCGTTCGCGCCGCGGCGTCGATATTGCGCGACACTTTGCTCAAGCCTGCTTCCAGCGCGCCGAGCGAGGCGGCGAGAAACCGGATCGTATAGGCGAGCACGATGGCGAAGGCCGTACCGGAAAGCACCAGGCCGGTGGACATCCCGAACGCCCCTCGCATCAGCGAGTCGAGGAAATTGTCGAATCCGGCGAGCGGGATAAGCAGCCCGATGGCGAGCACCGTGCCGGGGACGGCATAGCTGATGGCGGGCAACGTGCTTGCGCCTTGGATCAGCGCCGAGCGTGTCTGCCGTCGGGCATAGGCCAGGACCACGGCGAAGCACACGGCGAGGGCCGCCGCCGATGCCGCCAGGGTCAGACTGTGCAGCGCCGCCTGCCAGAACGCGGGGGAGAGTCCTGCAGCCAGGTGCGCAAACGCGTCCTGCAGCAGCACGGCCGCCGGCAACACAAAACCGAACAGCACTGGCAGCGTGCAAGCAAGCATGGCGAGCGCACCGCGGATGCCGGTCAGCCGCTCCTCAGGCAGATCCCGATATTTGCCCGTGGTGTGGTGGAAGCGGCGTCTCGCCCTCAAGCCAAGTTCGAGCAGGAGCACAACGAATACAAAAACCAGCATGACGCAGGCGATCTGTGCTGCGCCGGCGAGATCGTTGCGATCGAGCCAAGTGTCGTAGACTGCGACCGTCAAGGTGCGCACCCCGAGGAATTCGACCGCGCCGATGTCGTTCAAGGTCTCCATTAAGGCGAGCGCCACGCCCGCCGCGAGCGCGGGCCGCGCCAGCGGCAAGGCGATCTGCCAGAAGGTTTCCGACGCCGTGCGCCCGAGCGTGCGGCTCACTTCGAGTACGCAGACCGACTGGGCGACGAAGCTCGCCCGCGCGGTGATGTAGACATAGGGATAGAGCACGGCGCTCATCACTAGGATCGCCCCGCCGAGACTGCGGATATCGGGGAACCAGTAGGCACGCGCGTCGCGCCAGCCGAACGTTTCGCGCAGCAGGCTCTGCACCACCCCCGAATAATCCAATAGTTCGAGATAGGTGTAGGCGATGATGTAGGTCGGGATGGCGAGCGGAAGCAGCAGCAGCCACTGCAAGTAATTTCGCCCCGGGAAGCGGTACATGGTGACGAGCCAGGCCGTGCCGGTGCCGATCAGGAGCGTCAGCGCGCCGACCCCGGCCATCAGCCCGAGCGTGCGGCGGACAGCACCGGGAAGGACATTGGCGATGAGATGCGGCCAGGTATCGCCGCTCGGGCCAACCGCGATCAGCGCAATCGCCAGGACCGGCAAAAGTGTCAGCAGCGAGATGGCGAAGGCCGCCGTGGACCAGCCGAGATTGCCGCTCTCTCTGAGGCGGGCCAGCCGCCGCCGCAAGGGGGGACGGACTGCCCTAGCAGCGGTTGACGCGGCCGTCGTCGCCTCCCTTGCGCCCGGCCGTCATCAGCGCGGCCACAGCCTCCGCCGAGAGGCGTTGGTCGGCATCCTGCAATGCATCGGCGAAGGCATTGGCCGCGTCGATCACCGGGCCGACCAGATCGGACCCCGTGAGCGCCAGCGCGCACGCCCGCATTGCCGGGCAGCGATGGTGCTGCGAGGCGGCGATCAGCGAAATCGCCATGCATTCGTCGGCGCAAAAGCCGGGACAGCCAACCGGGCAATATTCGATCTTGCGCGACGCCGAGGCGCGCACCGCTCTGACCCAGCAGGCAAGTTCGGTGACTGCCCGCTTGGCCCGCTCGGCGCCAAGTGTCCGCGAATATTCGTTCCAGCCATTCTCCCAGCAGGAGATGTCGCCGGTATCGTAGCCCGCGAGCCAGCAGCGGAAGCCGATACCCACCAGCCGCTCGGCGCCGTTTCGCTGAATGATGCGCGGCGATGCGCTGCGGCTGATACCCTGTCTGTCGATCTTCTTATGGAAGCTCATCTTCGTCCCCTCATGAGCTTGGACCGTCATCAAACCCGACCTTGTCGACGAGCTCGCTGGCCTTCTTGCGTAGCGCGGCGATCTCATCGAGCGGCGTGGAATCCGGCTTGAATTCCCCCCAGGACTTGACCAGCGGCGACCAGGGCACGCCCTCCTTCACCGGATACTCGTAATTCACCTCGGCATACATCTCTTGGCCTTTGTCCGAGGCGAGGAATTCAAGCAGCTTGATCGCGTTGTCCTTATGCGGCGCGTATTTGGCCAGCACCGCGCCGGAGATGTTGATATGCGTGCCGCCATCGTCGGTGTTGGGGAACAGGATGTTGACCGACTCTGCCCAGGCCTTCTGCTCGGGCTCCTTCTCGTCGGTAAGCATCTTGCCCATGTAGTAGGTGTTGCCGAGCGCAAGATCGCATTCGCCGGCGTAGACGCCTTTGACTTGAAGCCGGTCGTTGCCGGCGGGCTTGCGTGCGAGATTGGCCTTCACGCCCTTGAGCCACTCTTCCGTCCACTCTTCCCCGTGATGGGCGATCATGGAGGCGATTAGCGCCACGTTGTAAGCGTGCTGTCCCGAGCGCGTGCAGATTTTCCCACGCCATTTCGGATCGGCGAGCTCCTCATAGGTGATCGCGTTCTGCTTGACGCGCGCCTTGGAGGCGTAGACCACCCGCGCGCGTCGCGTGAGCGCAATCCATTGCCCGTCTTCGGCGCGATAGGCCGCCGGGATGGCGGCGTCGAGCACGGCCGAGGAGATCGGTTGCGTGATACCTGCCGAGGCCGCCTGGGTGAGATGACCGACATCGACGGTGAGCAGGATATCCGCCGGACTGTTGCGCCCCTCAGCTTGGGCACGTTCGATCAGACCCTTCTCAGCGAAGATGACGTTGACCTTGATGCCGGTCTCGTCGGTGAATTCCTTGAGCAGCGGCTCGATCAGATAGGGTTGACGGTAGGAATAGACGTTCACCTCGCCGGGCTGTTCGGCCTGGACGGGAGTGGCGGCGATTACCGTGAGAAGCGCAAGCGCTGACGCGCGCGCGAAAGGAAAGCGCATCGATATCCTCCAATGGCCGGGGGTCAAGGCCCCGGTATCGGACTAGATTTGCCCAGGCTGTGCGCCGGGCCTCATCGCTTGGCTTAAGGGCTGAGTTCGGGGAGTGTCAACAAGATTATCGTAATCAAACCAACTTTAGAAGGCTTCTAAGTCTTGAGGTTGCAATATCGATCGACAAAGGTGAAGAAACAGGTGAGTATTGTCGATGTATTGCTGAGACAATTCTTGTACGTCTATTTGCTCAGGCGAGCATCCTTCGCAACTGCACGAAGATTCCGCCGCGTCACAGCAGTTCTGCGGAACCGCTAGCCCGCTCGGGTGAACAGCCGCTCGGCCGGGAAGATCACATCCGCCGACGTGCCGACCCCGGGCTCGCTGGTGAGCACCAGCCGCGCGCGATTGGCGTCGACCAGTGCCTTGGTGACGGGAAGCCCTAGGCCCGTTCCAGTCTGCTTGCGTGGCGCGGTGTCGAGCTGATGGAATGGCTGCATGGCAAATGCGATCTCATCCTTGGTCATGCCGACGCCGTTATCGCGCACGCGCAATCTGAGCTCGCCGTCGATCATCGAGCCGGACACGATCACCTGACCGCCTTCCTTGGTGAACTTGATGGCGTTGGTCAGAAGGTTGAGCAGGATCTGCTTGAGCCGGCGCGGATCGGCGACCACGGCAGGAAGCTCCTCGGCAAGCGAGGTCCTGAGCACGATGCGCGCACGCTTGGCGAGCGGCTGCAGGCTGCCAGCGCAATCCTCGACCAATTCCGCCACGTCGACGGCGGTGAAGTCGAGCTCGAACTTGCCGGCTTCGATCTTGGAGATGTCGAGCAGATCGTTGAGCAGCGACAGCGCATAAAGTCCGCTCTGATGGATGTCGTCCACGTAGCCGCGATAGCGCTCATTGCCGATCGCACCGAACCGTTCTTGCAGCATCAGCTCGGTGAAGCCGATGATCGAATTGAGCGGCGTGCGCACTTCGTGGCTCACCTTGGCGAGAAATTCCAGCCGCCGCGCGGCGGCGTCGGCATCGGGCGCCGATTGCTCGCTTTCGGTGACCGCTTCCGGCTCCGCAGCGCCCGTGGCCTCTTCCTCGTCGAGCGCGGTTTGGTCGATCAGGCGCAGCAACTTGAGGTCCTTCTCGGCATCGAGTGTGGTGAGAGCGAAGGCGACCTTGAGCCTGCGGCGCGAGCGAGTGAGCGCCTCGAGCGGGGCGCTCCGCTCCGCGCCGTTCTCGTGCGGGATAAGGCTTGCGCCTCCCTGGACAATGGCGGCTAGACCTCCGGCATCGATCAGCTCGGACGCAGAGCGATAGCCGAAGGCATAGGCGAAGGCTGTGTTGATGTGGATGAGCGCGCCTCCGGCGAGAATGCCGACCGCCGCGGGCATCGATTCGAGCAGAATGGCCAGCCCTGCGGGCGTCAATGCGAGAGAGTCGGCGGGACGGGCCGCTTCTGAGGTTGCGATCGCTCCCGGTCCGGGCAGCACGCGGCCTTCCAGCGCGCGCGCGATATGCTCCAGGGCCTCGCGGTCCCCCTCGAGCTCTTCGATGCGCCTTTGCGATCTGAGGTCGGCCATAGTGGCCCCCGTTAGCCACGCAAGAGAACGCGGTCGGCCGCATTTGGTCTGGATTTGGCTTAGGCCACGCCGGTTCTCGGCCCCAAACTTGGGGCACTTAATCGACTCATCCACTAAATTTAGGCGAATTCGGCGCGTTGCCTAGGCCGAAAGCAGAAACTTCGTGGTCAGGGCTAAAAAAGTGCTGACAGCACCTTCTACCCACTTGCGTTGTCGCAACGCAACATTTATATTGCAGTGCAACATAAGATAATGCGGCGGCCTCTTCCTTGGAGGGGCCAGGCCGAAGTCCCCCATCAAACCTACGTCCCAAGCTGAGGTGCTGAAATGAGCGAGACCTATTCACCGCAAGCCGCCGCCGAGCAGGCGCGCGACACCTTCCGCAAAGCTGCCAAGGAATTCGAGGCGTTCAAGCTCGATACCACCGTGCCCGAGAGCGTACGCGCTCTCGCCGAGAAGACCGTCAATCAGAGCCGCGAGGCTTATGAGCGCGGCAAGGATGCGCTCGAAGAGGCGATCGACGCGCTCGAGCGTTCCTTCGATGCGGCCGGCCAGGGCGCTACCGCCTTCAACCGCAAGCTCATCGATCTTGCCCAGCGCAATTTGAACTCCGGTTTCGACCTCGCCAAGAGCCTCGCCGGCGCCAAGACGCTCGGTGAGATCGTCGAGCTGCAGTCGAATTTCATCCGCCACCAGTTCGACGTCTTCGCCAATCAGGCGAACGAGATCAGGGCGCTGAGCAGCAAGATTGCCGCCGACACGGCCGAGCCGATCAAGAACCAAGTTACACGTTCCTTCGACTCCTTCCGGAAGGCTTCGTAACCCTCGCACAGAGTTTTGCGTTCGAGGGCAGTAGCGTAGCGCGCAAAAAGGCCCGGGGCTCGTTCCCCGGGCTTTTTTATGCGTAAAGCGTCGTCATTTTCAGCTTTGTTCAAACCTTCGCAGTCAAGCTGGAACGCAGCCTCTAAGCTGGAACGCAGCCTCCAAGCTGGAACGCCGCCTCCGTGGCTTGCAACGGCTGCGCCCTCCGCTTAGGTTCGCCCCGAAAGGCATCGCCATAGGCCGCTGTAGCTCAGTTGGTTAGAGCGCTTGACTGTGGATCAAGAGGTCGGTGGTTCGAGTCCACCCAGCGGTACCAGCGCGCAAGAACGGTGCGTGGCGGCTTCGAACCCAACGATTTGCTGTGAAATCGCCTAGCGGTAGGCCCAGGCGGGTGCCGGCCTGTCGACGCCCGGCCCCGGAATGGCGATCATGTTGCCGTAATCGGACACGAAGCCGTAGCTGCTGTCGTGATTGCTGATATACGGCAAGGCAAGCGAGCTGCCTTTGGTGAAATCGTATTTCTGCGTGAGATAGGGATCGATCGGGGAGGCGAAGGGCGTTGCTCCGGTGGTCGGCGCGCCCTCCTCGTCTTGAAGACTTGCATTCTTGCCCTGAATATCGAAGGCGCCCGCCGGCGCCGCGAAGCTCGCCATGCCGCAAACGAGAAGGACGAGACCGAGATATTTCATGGCAATTCCCCCGAACCGCATTTATCAGCGAAGCAGAAGATACAACGTTATTGCTGCAAGAAAAAGTACGTAAACACGGCAGGAATGAGGAACGCGGCACGCTTTTCCCCGCCTGTTCCATGGGCCCCGGCGCTGCTACAAGCCTGGGGCGATGGCCGGCCGCATCCTCTACGTCGTCACCGAAGACTGGTATTTCCTCTCGCACCGCCTGCCGATGGCCCGCGCGGCCAGCCGGGCCGGCTATCAGGTGCATGTCGCGACCCGGCTGAAGGACGGCATGACGGCCATCGAGCGTGAAGGCTTCGTGCCGCATGCGCTCACCTGGAGCCGCGGCAGCCTCTCGCCCATCGGCAGCCTCTCGGCCATCGCCGAGCTTCGCCGTCTCCTTGCCGCGGTGAAGCCGGACATCCTGCACAACATCTCGCTAAAGCCGGTGCTGCTCGGGAGCGCCGCCAATCTTGGACGGTCCGGCACCGCCGTGGTCAACAGCCTGACCGGGCTCGGCACGCTGTTCATCGGCGAAGCCGAGGTCAGCGGCCTGACCCGCAGATTAGTGCGCGCCGCGTTGGCCGGGCTGCTGCGGCGCAAGCGCAGCGTGACAGTGGTGCAAAACCCCGACGACCGCGCCTTTGTCATCGGGCTTGGCGTGCCTCCCGCAAAGATCACGCTCATTCCGGGGTCGGGGGTCGACGTCGACAGGCTCACGCCGCTGCCCGAGCCGCCTCCGCCGGTCACCGCGGCCTATGTCGGGCGAATGCTTGCCGACAAGGGTGTGCTCACCTTGATCGAGGCGTTCTCGCGCCTGGGCAAAGCAGGCAACAGCTTGCAATTGCTGCTCGCGGGCGATTGCGACCGGGAGAATCCGGGCTCGCTCGCGCCCGAGCAGCTCCGCGAATTCGCCGACCTCTACGGCATCCACTGGCTAGGCCACGTCGCCGACATCAAAGAGGTCTGGGCGCGGGCGCATTTCGCCGTGCTCGCCTCGCGCCGCGAGGGTCTGCCGAAAAGCCTGCTCGAAGCGGCGGCCTGCGGTCGCCCCATGGTGGCGACCGACGCGCCTGGCTGCCGCGAGATCGCCATCCAAGGCGAGACCGCGCTCACTGTCCCGGTGGACGATCCCGCGGCCCTGGCTGACGCCATGGCTAAGCTCGCGGCCGATTCGAACATGCGCGCCCGTTTCGGCGCCAATGCCCGCGCGCTCGTCGAGCGGAAATTCTCAGCCGAAGCTATCGGCAAGCAGACCGTCGCGCTCTACGACAAGCTGCTCAAGCCTAGAGCGCAGAGCCGTTCTCGGACCGCATCATGCTTATGATCCCGGCGCGTGTTTCGACCGCAGGTCGCCAGCCGAGCGCCATCAGCTTCGAGGCATCGACCACGAAATCGCCGGCGATCCGCTCCCAGTCCGCCTCCCGGCCGACGGTCTTCAACAACCGCTTCACGCCACCGAGCGGCATCTTGACGAGGTGAGGGGGACGGCCAAGTCCTTCACGCATGGCGGCGACGAGATCTGCGACGCTGATCGGTTCCTTGTCGGCCACGAGAAAGGTCTCGTTCCGCGCCGCTTCGGCTTCGACCACCAGCGCGACTGCCGAAACGAGATTGTCGAGCGCAAGCAGCGAGCGGCGATTGGTGAGGCCGCCGAAGGGAAGCGGCATTGCCGTCCGGGCGAGCGTGGCCAGCGCCCCGATGTTACCCTTGACATCCTTGCCGTAGACGACGGCCGGACGCAGCACCGTGAAGGATGTGCCGCTTCCGGCGAGCAATCTTTCCGCCGCGAGCTTGGCATGGCCATAGGCGTCGGTGGGGGAGGGCGGGTCTTGCTCGGTTATGGGATGGTCGGCCGACAAGCCGGCCTGCGCCCGCACCGAGGAGATGAACACGAAGCGCTCAATCTTGCCCCGCGCGGCTTGCGCCAGTTCGCCGACCGCCTCGGCGTTGATACGCGTATAGGCCGCATCCGGCAGCGCGCCCGGCGCATGCGCAATGCCGGCGAGATGCACGACATGCGTGACCCCGTCGATCAGGGGGGACCAGTCCGCTGGGTGCGTCAGGTCGGGCATCCGCGCAGCCTCGACGCCGGCTGCGGTGACGAGCGACGGATCGCGCGCCGCGGCCCGGATCCGCCAGCCGTTCTTGGCCAGAGCGGCGACAAGTCGCTTGCCGATGAAGCCGGAAGCGCCGGTGACGAGCACGCGGCCTTTCATCTCACCGCCCCTTGCCGAGCGCGTAGAGCGTAAGCGCCGTGGCCGCAGCACCGATCGCCAGCAGGGCGAGGTCGGTGGCGAGGGAGTCCGCCATGACGGCCGCGACTGCGAGTGCCGCGAGCAGCATGCAAAGCAGGAACACCCGCGCCGTCACCTGCGGCACCGTCAGCCCGGCGGCGACACCCCTCTGATAAAAATGCGTGCGATGCGCGGAGAACACCCGCTCGCCGGCGAACAGCCTGCGCAGCAGGGTGACGGTGGCATCGGCCAGTGTGTAGAGCGCGAGCAGCAACGTCGCCGCGAGATTCGCTTTAGCCACGAAGGTCAGCATGAAGGCGAGCAACAAGCCGATCGGCAGACTGCCGGCGTCGCCGAGAAAGATGCGCGCGGGGTGCTTGTTGAACACCGCAAAACCTAGCGTGGCGCCGAGCAGGGCAAGCGCAAGCAAGGTGACGGTCGCCGGCACGGCGCCGAGCACATGCAGGGCGGCCACGCCGATGGTCATCGGCACCACCTGCGCCACGGTCATCCAGTCGAGTCCGTCGAGGAAATTGACGGCGTTCACGAACCAGACGATGCCGAACACCAGAAGCGCATCCTCCACGCCGGCGGGCAGCAGGCCGGGAAATAGCCTGAGGTTACCCGGGAGAGTTCCGACCAGGACGACGGCCGCGAGCGCCTGACCGGCGAGCCGCGAAGGCACGGAAACCGTGTAAGCGTCGTCGATCGCCCCGAGCAAGGTCAGTCCTGCCGCTGCCGCCAGCACGCCGAAAAGGCCCGGCTCCGCCGGCGCGAAGACCAGCCCGAGCCCGCCCCCCGCGAACACCGCAGCCATCACCGCAAGCCCCGCGCCCTGGGGTGTCGGGACCGTATGCGACGAGCGCGCATTCGGCTGCGCCAGCAGGTGCCGCATGAGAATCGGCCGCAGCACCCAAATGAGCAGAGCTGAGACGGACGCGCAGCCCGCCACCAGAAGGATGCCCCAAAGCCCGGGCTGAACGAACGTCATGCCATCAATGCAGGGTGCGCGAGGCGGGCTGCCATTCGCCTTTGGCCGCGACCGGGTGGCTGCCGCTTGCCGGCACGTAGCCCTCCACTGTGGTGCGCAACACGTCCTGCATTTCCGCGTCGTCGAGGCGGTGGATAGCCTCTTCCAGGCGCTCGAGCACCGCGGCGAGCTCCTCGAACCGAACCACCGGCTCGTTGTTCTTGAAGATGCGCGGATGACTTGTGCCGGTCGTGTTCTCGCCGATCAAAAGCTCCTCGTAGAGCTTCTCGCCGGGACGCAGCCCGATAAATTCGATGGCGATGTCGCCGTCGGGATGCGCATCGTCGCGGACCTCGAGACCAGAGAGGCGGACCATGGTGCGGGCGAGATCGGCGATCTTCACCGGCGTTCCCATCTCGAGCACGAACACCTCGCCGCCGGTTGCCATGGTGCCGGCCTGAATGACGAGCTGCGCGGCTTCCGGGATCGACATGAAATAGCGGATCACCTCCGGGTGGGTGACCGTCACGGGTCCACCGGCCTTGATTTGACTGCGGAACAGCCGCACCACCGAGCCAGACGAGTCGAGCACGTTGCCGAACCGTACCATGGTGAAGATGGTCGAGGTGGCGGGTTCCTGCGCCAGCGCTTGGAGGATCTGCTCGGCCAGACGCTTGCTCGCGCCCATGATATTGGTCGGCCGCACCGCCTTGTCGCTCGATACGAGCACGAAACGCTCGACGCCGAGTTCCTTGGCGGTCTCCGCCACGATCAAGGTCCCGAACGTGTTGTTCTGGAGGCCGGCGAACGGATTGGCCTCGACGATGGGAACGTGCTTGTAGGCAGCGGCGTGATAGATCACCTCGACGCCGAGCTCCTGGATGGTGCGCGCCACGAGCTTGCGATCGAGCACCGAGCCGAGCACGGAAATCACCGCGGTCGCGCTCACCGTCGCGCCCTCGTCTTCTTTCTGTATGCGCCGCTGTACGTCCTCGATCTCCATCGAGATATCGTAGAGTGCGACTTCTGACAGCTCGAACAGCACGAGCGCCTTCGGCCCGAGCTTGAGCAAGTGCCGTGTCAGTTCCGAGCCGATCGAGCCGCCGGCACCGGTGATCATCACCACCTTGCCGCGCACATTGGCGGCCAGCAGTTCGAGATCTGGCGTGACCGGGTCGCGCCCCAGGAGATCGTCCACGTCGATTGGTCTGAGGTCGCTCACCTGAACCTCGCCGGCTGCGATCTCTTCCAGCGCGGGCAGAGTCTTCACCACCACCGGAAACGGCTCAAGTGCCTTGAGTGCGAGCCGGCGTTCGCCGCGTGAGGCCGACGGCGCGGCCAGCAGCACCTCTTTCACATTCTCGTCGGCGATGGTCTTGGCGATCTTTTCCGGCCGGATCACTTTAACGCCATGCACCATCTGCCCGGCAAGCGAGGGGTTCGGGTCGATGAAAGCGACCGGCTTGTAGCCGCCATGCTCGTTGAGCGCGCGCAACAGCTGGATGCCGAGCGTTCCGGCGCCGTAGATGATCACCGGCTTGCGCTGATCGAAGCTGACCGGCTTGTGCTGCGGTGCGGCTCTTAGCAGCGCGGCGCCCGCCCATTGCCGGCTGAGGCGGATGAGCAACGCGGCGATCAGGGCATAGATGACGATGACCGAGCGGGGATGATCCTTGACGGCCATCATCAGCACCACGACTGCCCAGAGCACGGCGGCGATGACCACGGCGATATAGATGCGAGTCGTACCCTCGGGTCCGATGAAACGGGTGACGAGCTTGTAGAGCCCTCGCACGTAGAAGACGGCGACGCCGATCAGCGGCGCGGCGACGAGCAGCACCCACTTCTCGAAGTTCGGCGGCACATAGAGACGGCTCAGCCGCAGGGTGTAGGCCGCCCAGATCGCCAGGGTCAGAAGCAGGAGGTCGTTAGTGATCAATAAGGTCCGCTTGAACCAGCGCGGACGTTCGATCAGCCATGCGGCTAAGCGCATTGAGGGCCACCCCCGAACCGGCCGTTTCCGGGCCGGACTCTACATATCTCGCCCGTGACGGGTAGTGCGCCGCACCATAACCGAAGCCTTCAGGGAACGGAAGTGATGCCGCTCCAACGCCCCGAAGGGCGCCGGATTGCCGCGTTTAGCCCAGGATCAGCACCTGCAGCCGCTTAGGCCCGTGCGCGCCGCGCACGATGGTTTGCTCGATATCGGCGGTGCGCGACGGGCCGCTGATGAGATTGACCGAACGCGGCAGCCTGCCTTCGCCGAAAACCGACCGCAGCCGGTCCCAGGCCTCCTCATAGGAGCCGACAATATCGGATGCGGCGATGAGCACGGTGTGCGCCTCCGGCAGGAGGTTCAGGCTGGTCGGGTTGTCGGAACCCGAAACGAGGAACAAGGTACCGGTCTCGGCCGCTCCGGCCGCAGCGTGCGACAACGTCGCACCATCTCCCGGCTCGGCCGGCCCGAAATACCGCTCGATGTCCCACGCCTCGCGCCAGGGCAATGCAGCCAGCGCGGGATCATTGCCCATGCGCAAGCGCGGCGGCAAATTGCAGGTGCCGAGATAGGAAGCGATCGCCGCCACGGCTTCTTTGCCTGTCGCCACTCGCCGCACATCTGCGCCTTGCCGGCTCAGCATCTCGGTGAACAGCGCAATGTGCTGTGCAGGGGTTCCCTCGGCGCGCGCCGGGATCGTCCCCCGCGGATGGCGCTGAAGCCTCCGCTCGACCGCCGCATGCCGCTCGCGGTTCGCGCTTGTCGCGCCGAGCGAGGCGCGGATGCGGTCAAGCACGACCTTGCGGGACTCGTCAGCGCTCACGCCCGCTTCTCCTTCTTCGCCCGCGCATAGAGACTGTGAAAAGTCCTCCCCTGTGGCGCGGGGAGGTCGCGCATTTTGGTCCAAGCCTTGGCCAGCGGCAGCCCGCCCCGTCTGCCGCGCGTCCCGCCGCGCCGCGCCAGCCAGCGCGCGGCGAGGCTCGCCAGCGCATGGTAGAGGCGGGGCCGTTTCGCCGCATAAGCCCATAGCCTGAGAACGAACCGCTCGGAGAAGGCCGGGTTGCCGCGGGCGAAATCCCGTTCTCGCCAAGTCCGCATCATGTCCGGCAATGGAATCTCCATCGGGCAAACCGCCTCGCACCGTCCGCAGAAACTCGACGCATTAGGCAGGTCGCGCGCGCGATCGATGCCTTCGAGTTGCGGCGTCAGCACCGCGCCCATCGGCCCGGGATAGATTGCGCCATAAGCATGGCCGCCGATCGCCCCATAGACCGGACAGTGATTGAGGCAGGCACCGCAGCGGATGCAGCGCAACATGTCGGCAAACTCGTTGCCGAGCATCTCGCTGCGTCCGTTGTCGAGCAGCACGACGTGATAGGCGCTCGGCCCGTCGGGATCGCGGTCGCGACGCGGGCCGGTAATGAAGGTGGTGTAGGTGGTGATCTCCTGACCGGTCGCCGAGCGGGCAAGCAACCTGAGGATGGTCATCGCGTCCTCCAGGGTCGGCACGAGCTTCTCGATCGAGGCGATCACGATATGCATGCGCGGTAGGGTCGCGGTGAGATCGCCGTTCCCCTCATTGGTGACGATCACCGAAGAGCCCGTCTCGGCGATGAGGAGATTGGCGCCGGTGATGCCCACATCGGCAGTGAGGAATGCCTCGCGCATCACCTTGCGTGCCTCGGCGACGAGATGCTCCGCTTGGTCGAGCCGGCGTCCATGCGGCAGACGCTGATGCGACCGCCGGAAGTCTGCCTCGATCGTCTCCCTGTCGAGATGGATGACCGGCGCGATGATGTGGCTCGGGCGCTCGCCCCTGAGCTGCACGATATATTCGCCGAGGTCTGTCTCAACCACGGCGATGTTGGCGGCCTGGAGATGCGCATTGAGGCCGATCTCCTCCGAGACCATCGACTTCCCCTTGGCGACGAGCTTGGCGCCGGCCTCCTGGCAAAGCTCGAGGATGATGGCGCGGGCGTCCACAGCGCTTGGCGCGTAATGCACGTTCCCGCCGCTCTCGACGACCTTGCGCTCATAGGCCTGAAGGTAGAGATCGAGATGCGACAGCGTGTGGTCCTTGATGGCGCGCGCCTCCTCGCGCAGGCGGTCGAATTCGGGGAGCCGCGCGCGTGCCGCCCGCCGCTTGTCGACGAAGCCGCGCTTGACGTTGAGCAGCGCCTTCTGCAGTCGCGCGTCGGCGAGCGCGGACGCCGCCGCCGTTTTGAAATTGTGTCTCGCATTGGCCATTGGTGGCTCGCTCAGCGCCCTGCCTTGGACGCGGCGATGCCCGGTTCTTCCGTCATGGCGGCCAGCACCTCCGCCACATGCCGAACCTCGATCTCCGCGCCCTCGCGGGTGAGCCGCCCGGCGATCTGCATCAAGCAGCCGAGGTCTCCGGCCAGCACGGTCGATGCGCCGGTCTCGGCAATCTCGCGCAGCTTGGCGTCGGCGATCGCCGTCGAGATGTCGGGATATTTCACCGAGAAGGCGCCGCCGAAGCCGCAACACACTTCGCTCTCGCCGAGCTCGACCAGCGACAGCCCTTTGATGCTTGCGAGCAACTGGCGCGGCGCATCATGCACGCCGAGCTCGCGCAGGGACGAGCAGGAATCGTGATAGGTGACGGTTCCGGGAAAGGAGGCGTGGACCACGCTCACTCCCAGAACGCCGACCAGAAAGGAAGTGAGCTCGTGGCTTTTGGCCGCGAGCGCCTCGGCGCGCAGGGCGTAGTCTGGATCGTCGGCAAGCAGACGCGGATAGTGAACCCGCAGCATGCCCGCGCAAGAGCCCGACGGGGCCACCACATAGTCGAACGGCTCGAAAGTCTCGATCACTTGCCGCGCGATTTCGACGGCGTCCTTGCGGTCGCCGGAATTGTAGGCCGGCTGGCCGCAACAGGTCTGGCCGCGCGGCACCTCGACCCGGGCGCCGCCCGCTTCGAGCAGCTTGATCGCCGCGAAGCCTATGCTTGGCCGGAACAGATCGACCAAGCAGGTGACGAACAGCCCGACATAGGGGCCTTGACCTGATGAGGCGGGCTGAGGGCTCATGGCTCGCCAGCTTTGCACGTTATGGCGGGAGAAAGGAGCAAGGATTAGCATTGGCCGCGCGACTCACGAAATGCGAATCGCGCTGTGGCTCCATGCGTAGCGAGGACATGAAGAAGCAGGCTCTGATCTCGGCGATGCTCATGCTTGCCGCTCTGCCGCAAGGCGCGGCAGGGGCCGAGCCAACGCGCCTCGTCACGCCGCTCGCCTACGGCACGCATCTGCCCGGCCTCGGCACGCCGGCCAAGAAGCTCGCCCGGCTGATCGAGGAGCGCTCCGGCGGCGCCTTGGAGCTCGAGTTGAAAGAGCCGGGCGACGGCACGCAGCCGCAGGAGATTCTCGACAACGTCGCCGGCGGCGCCGTCGATGCGGGCTTCGCCACTTCGAGCTTCTGGGCGGCTAAGCTGCTGGCCGCGCCCTTGTTCTCCGGCTACCCGTTCGGTCCTGATGCAAGCGGCTATTTCGCCTGGTTCGAGCGGGGCAATGGACGGGCGCTCTATCAGGAAATGTACGACCACGCCGGGCTCAAGCTGCATGTGATGCCGTGCGGCTTCGGCGGCGCGGAGGCTGGCGGTTGGTTCGCCAAGGAGATCAGGACGCCCGACGACATCAAGTCGCTGCGCATGCGCATTTTCGGGCTCGGCGGCCGGGTCATGGCGCGGCTCGGCGCCACTACCGTGCTCATCCCCGGCGGCAAGCTGACTGCCGCCTTCGACAAGGGGGAGATCGATGCCGCCGAGCTTTACCCGCCCGCGGTCGATGAGCGGCAAGGGCTCAAGGACAAGGTGCAGCTGATCTACATGCCTGGCTGGCATCAGCCTGAGACCGTGCTCGAGCTGATCGTCAACAAGGATCGCTGGGACGGGCTTTCTCGGCAGCAACGCGAGCTGATCGAAGCTGCCTGCCGCGACACCTTGCAGGCGATGCTCGAGGAAAGCGCCAAGCTTCAGGCCGACGCGCTGGCAAATCTCGCGAAGGCGGGCGTCAAGATCGAGCCCTGGCCGGAAGCTGTTCTTGCCGCCCTCCGCTCGGCCTGGGCCGAGGTCGCCAAGACCGAAGGCGAACAGGATTATTTTTTCAAGTCGGTGCTCGACGATCTCGACAAGTTCCGCGGACAACCGGCAACCGTGCCGCCGAAGCCGAAGATCTCGGCCGAGCCGGTGGCGCCGGCCGACGCCACGGCCACACGATAAGCTGCACCGCCTACTGCGCCGTCTGCGTCTTCAAATAGGCGATGATGTCAGCGCGCTCGGCGGTGTCGGGCACGCCCTGAAAGGCCAGCGCCATCGGTGAGTCTGGAATCATCGCTTTCGGGTCGGCGATCCACTTGTCGAGATTCGCTTCGGTCCAGGTGAAGCCTTCCTCGCCGAGCTTCTTCATGCCGGCGGAATACATCGTGTAGCTTGCGACGCTCGCCGCCTTCCGTCCGACGATGCCGTTGAGCTCAGGTCCGACCAGATTCTGCGCGCCGGGTCCGACCTGATGGCAGATGGCGCATTTGGCGAAGGCCTCCTTGCCCTTGGCGGCGTCGCCCTGAGCCAGTGCCGGCGGGCTGAACGATGTCACTGCGACGGCAGCAATTACATAAACCCCGAACATCCTCATCTCACCACTCCTTGTTGAAACCGTCCGCCGGAACTTGCTCAAGCCTGGCCTGGACCGGCGCGCTGCTCCTCCTCGGTGCCGTTTGTCGTTATCCGGTATCCTAACAGAACGCGCGAACCGCCCAAAAGGGCGCCCGCCGCGACATCCTTACCCAGCAAGTGCCGGAAATCCGGCAGCCGAGAGGGGCTAGCCCCGCGCCCTTAAGCATGCGAAACAACAGGCTCGCGGTTCCTCCCGAATAGCTGAAACGGCCCCTGCGGAGCCAAGGATGTCGCATCTGTCCCTGCCAAGCCCTGACGTCGGGGTGCTCCAGCGCCGCAACGACATCTTGAAGCAGCTCAAGAAAGTCGCGCCGAACGCCATTCTGATTACCGACCCGGAAGGGCGCCGGACGTTCGAGACCGATGCGCTCACCGCCTATCGCTGCCTGCCACTTGCCGTGGTGCTGCCCGACTCCACCGAGGAAGTGAGCGCCATCCTGCGCTTCTGCCGCGAAAATCAGGTCAAGGTCGTGCCGCGCGGTGCCGGCACCTCGCTCGCCGGCGGCGCGCTGCCGTTGGAAGATGCGATCGTGCTGTGCCTCACGCGCATGACCAAGGTGCTTTCGATCGATCTGCCGAACCGGGTCGCCCGGGTCGAGGCGGGCATCACCAATCTCGGCATTACAGAGGCTGTCGCCGGGGAGGGGTTCTTCTACGCCCCCGACCCGTCGAGCCAGATCGCCTGCACCGTCGGCGGCAACGTCGCCACCAATTCGGGCGGGGCGCATTGCCTGAAATACGGCGTCACCACCAATAATGTGCTCGGTGTGCGCATGGTGCTGATGAATGGCGAGATCGTCGATATCGGCGGCGCGGCGCTCGATTCGCCCGGCTACGACCTGCTGGCTCTGGTCGTCGGCTCCGAGGGCCAGCTTGGCATCGTTACCGAGGTCACCGTGCGCCTGCTGCGCGCGGCCGAGGGCGCCCGGCCGATGCTGCTCGGCTTCGATTCAAACGAGCGCGCCGCGGCTTGCGTCGCCGCCATCATCGCCGCCGGCATCGTCCCGGTAGCGCTCGAATTCATGGACCGGCCCGCGATCCATGTCTGCGAGCATTTCGTGGCGGCCGGCTACCCGCTCGACGTTGAGGCGTTGCTGATCGTCGAGGTCGAGGGCTCCGAGGACGAGATCGATACCTTGCTCGACAAGATCGGCGAGATCGCCGAGGACTTCGGCCCCCTCGTCGTACGCCGCAGCCAGAGCGCCGAGGAAAGCGCCAGGATCTGGAAGGGCCGCAAGGCGGCCTTTGGCGCCATCGGCCAGCTCTCCGACTACTACTGCATGGACGGGGTGATCCCGCTTTCCAAGCTTCCAAAGGCGCTCGACGAGATCGGCTGGATCTGCCGCAAATATCGCTTCGACGTCGCCAATATCTTCCATGCCGGCGACGGCAATTTGCACCCGCTGATCCTCTACAGCGCCAACGACCATCTCCAGCTCGAGCGGGTCGAGCTTTGTGGTGCCGAGATCCTCAAACTTTGCGTCGAGCTTGGCGGCTGCCTCACCGGCGAGCATGGCGTGGGGCTGGAGAAGCGCGAATTGATGCGGATACAGTTCTCCGACGCCGATATTGCCCAGCAGATGCGGGTCAAGGAGGCGTTCGATCCCGATTGGCTGCTCAATCCCGGCAAGGTGTTTCCGCTGGAAGGACGGGCTGTCCAGTGACCGGTCATATGCGCGTCGGCTTCCATGCTCCCGATACGGTGGAGGAGCTTGCCTACCTCGTTGCCGAGGCCGCCGACACGCGCACGCCGCTCGAAGTCATGGGCCGCGGCACCAAGCGCGAAATCGGCCGCCCGGTGCAGCATGGCGCGGTGTTGAGCACCGAGCGGCTGGTCGGCGTTCCGCTCTACGAGCCGAGCGAACTTACCCTCGTCGCGCTTGCCGGCACCCCGATCGGGCAAATCGAGAGGCTGCTCGCCGACAACGACCAGGAATTCCCCTTCGAGCCGGTCGAGCTCGGGCCGGTGCTCGGCTTCGGACGCGGCGAGGCCACCATCGGCGGCGTGGTCGCCAGCAATTTTTCCGGCAGCCGGCGCATTTTGCGCGGCTCGGTCCGCGATCATGTGCTCGGCGTGCAGGCGGTCAACGGCATCGGCGAGACGATCAGGGCAGGGGGCCGGGTAATGAAGAACGTCACCGGATACGACCTCGGCCGGGCGCTCGCCGGCTCCTGGGGCACTTTGGCGGTGATGACCGAGATTGCGCTGAAAGTGCTCCCAGCGCAGCGCGAGGTGCGCACCGTGCTCTGCTTCGGGCTTGCCGACCAGATCGGGGTGGAGGCGCTCTGTCTCGCCCATGGCACGCCGTTCGAGGTCTCCGGCACCGTCCACATGCATGCCGAACTTGCCGAGCGCCTGGCCGATCAGGAGATCGCCAATACCGGCGCCTCCGTCACCGCCATCAGGGTGGAGAATTTCCCGGCCTCCGCCCGCTATCGCTCGAGCCGCCTCAAGCAAATGCTCCAGGCCTATGCGCCCGCGCTCGAGCTCGACACGGCACGGAGCCGCGCCTTCTGGGACGAGATCAAGGCGCTCAAGATGTTCCAGAAGCAGGACCTGCCCTTGTGGCGCATCTCCACCTTGCCGTCTGAGGCGCCGAAATTGGTGACCGCTCTCGCCCGCAAGATCGACGTGCGCGTGCTGTACGACTGGTCCGGCGGGCTGGTCTGGCTGGAGACGCCGCCGATCTCGGATGCCGGCGCGGTGGAAATTCGCCGCACCCTCGCCGAAATCGGCGGTCATGCCACTTTGATCCGCGCCGAGGCCAAGTCGCGTGCGCAGATCGACGTGTTCCAGCCGCTCGATGCGCCGCTGATGTCGCTGACCGCCGGGCTTAAGCGCGCCTTCGATCCGGTGGGCATTCTCAATCCCGGGCGCATGTACGCGGGTATCTAGGCGGGGCCATGCAGACCAATTTCAACGAAGTCCAGCTCGCCGACCCGACCATCGCCCGCGCCGATGAAATTCTTCGGCGCTGCGTGCATTGCGGGCTCTGCACCGCGACCTGCCCGACCTATGTGCTGACCGGGGACGAGCGCGACAGTCCGCGCGGACGCATCTATTTCATGAAGCAGATGTTCGAGGAGCGCGAGGTCACCCCGTCGATGACCTACCACATCGACCGCTGCCTCTCCTGCTTCTCCTGCATGACCACCTGTCCCTCCGGCGTCGACTATATGCATCTCGTCGACCTCGCGCGCGTGCGCATCGAGGCGAAGGGTCGCCGCACGCCGCGCCAGCGCACCTTGCGCTGGCTGGTGAGCAAGATCCTGCCCAACCCACGTCTCTTCCGGGTGGCGCTACGGCTCGGCTGGTTCGCGCGTCCCTTCCGCGGTCTCGTCGCGCGGCTGGGGTTGGAACGGCCTGCGGCGGCGCTCGATCTCATTCCGCCCCGCCTGCTCAAGGCGCAGCTCACCAGGCCGAAATCCGTGCTCGGCAAGGACCCGAAGGCCAAGCGCGTCGCGCTGATGCTCGGCTGCGTCCAGGAGGTGCTGGCACCCTCGATCAGCCGCGCCGCCATCCGCATGCTCAGGCGCCATGGGGTCGATGTCGTCGTCGTTAAGGACGAGACTTGCTGCGGCGCGCTGGTGCACTCCATGGGCAAGGACGAGGAGGCGCGCGGCTACGCCCGCCGCAATATCGACGCCTGGACCGCAGTGATCCGCGAGAAGCCGCTCGACGCTATCGTGGTGACGACCTCGGGCTGCGGCACGCTGGTCAAGGATTACGGCAATCTGCTCGCGCGCGACCGCGGCTATGCCGAGCGCGCGGCGTACGTTTCGGGGCTCGCGCGCGACATCACCGAGTTCATCGAGGAGATCGGCCTCATGCCGCCCGTGCTGTGGACCGGCTTGCGCATCGCCTATCACGGCGCCTGCTCGCTGCAGCATGGCCAGAAGCTCGACCAATTGCCGCTCACCCTGCTCGAGCAGGCGGGCTACAAGATCCTCCAGGTCCCGGAAGGCCATCTCTGCTGCGGCTCGGCCGGCACTTACAATCTGCTCGAGCCGGAGCTCGCCGGCCAGCTCCGCGAGCGGAAGCTCGCCAATATCGCCAAGGTCGAGCCCGACGTGATCGTCACCGCCAATATCGGCTGCATGGTGCAGCTCCAGGGCGGTACCAAGGCGCCCTTCGTGCACACGATCGAGATGCTCGACTGGGCGACCGGCGGCCCCCCGCCCGAGGCGCTGGGCGCGCTCAAGGACAAGGGCCATCCGATCGAGTCCCTGGTCGAGCTCGCCAAGCAAACCGCTCTGGTCGAATAGGCTCCTAGAGGGCACCTGGCAGGTGACACCTGGCGCCTGGTTGGGCTAGAAGCGGGCGGCTGGAGCCGTTTCGTCAGAATCAGCCGAAATCATGAGCAAGAAGACCGAGCCCGCGCGCCCCGCGGCCCGCCTGCCCAAGGGCCTATTCGACATTTCCGCTGGCGAGATCCGCGCCACCGAGGAGATGCTCGGAACCATCAGGCGCGTCTTCGAGTCCTACGGCTTCGAACCGCTGGACACCCCGGCCATCGAATATACCGACGCCCTCGGCAAGTTCCTCCCCGACCAGGACCGGCCGAACGAAGGCGTATTCTCCTTCAAGGACGACGACGAGCAATGGCTGTCGCTGCGCTACGACCTGACCGCGCCGCTCGCGCGCTACGTGGCCGAGAACTATCAGAATTTGCCGAAGCCGTTCCGCCGCTATCAGTCGGGACCGGTGTGGCGCAACGAGAAGCCGGGGCCCGGGCGGTTCCGCCAATTCACCCAGTTCGACGCCGACACGGTCGGCGCGTCATCTGTCGCCGCCGACGCCGAGCTTTGCATGCTCGCCGCCGACACCTTGGAAGCGCTCGGCGTCCCCCGCGGCCAATACGTGGTGAAGGTCGGCAATCGGAAGATTCTGGACGGAGTGCTCGACTCGATTGGATTGAATCCGAATGACACGAGCAAACATCTCGCGGTGCTGCGCGCCATCGACAAGCTCGACCGGTTGGGCATCGAGGGCGTTCGTGCGTTACTCGGCAAAGGCCGCAAGGACGAATCCGGCGATTACACCAAAGGCGCGAATCTCGATGCGAAGGCCATAGACGCCGTCATCGCCTTCGTTGAGGCTGATGAACCGCCGGCGCGTGGTGCCGTCGGCGAACAGGGCCGCGCCGAATTGGCCGAAATGGAGTCGTTGTTCAAGGCTTCAGGTTTTGGCCGCGACCGGGTCAACTTCGATTCATCGGTCGTGCGCGGGCTGGAGTATTACACCGGGCCTGTGTTCGAGGCCGAGCTGCTGGCGCCGATCAAGGACGACAAGGGCCAGCCCATCCGCCTCGGCTCGGTGGTGAGCGGCGGGCGTTATGACGGACTGGTCGAGCGCTTCACCGGCGAGAAGGTGCCGGCCACCGGCATCTCCATCGGCGTCTCGCGGCTCCTGTTCGGCTTGCAGCGCCTCGGCAACTATAAAGAGAGCGCCCCGCAAGGCCCGGTGGTGGTGCTGGTGCTCGACCGCGACCGCGTCGCCGACTACCAGAAAATGGCGCAGGCCCTGCGCCAAGCCGGTATCCGCGCCGAACTCTATCTCGGCGACTCGGGCATGAAGGCACAGATGAAATATGCCGACAAGCGCGGCTCCCCTTGCGTCGTGATCCAGGGCGGCGACGAGAAGGCCAAGGGCGAAGTGCAGATCAAAGACCTGATCCTCGGCGCCACGCTCTCCTCCATCGAGAACCGCGAGGAGTACCTAAAGAAGCAGGCCGAGGCGCAGTTCGCCGTGAACGAAGCCGATCTCGTCAAGGAAGTCCGGCGCGTCCTTGCCCGCCATAAATCCTAAGGCAGTTCCTTGTAATGAACCTCTCTTGTCATGCCCGCGAAAGCGGGCATCCAGTATCTCACAGGCCTAGAATTTAAGGCCGGAAGTCAAAGTCATGGCCGCTGAATCGGCGAAAGAATTCGAGGCGCTCGAAGCCCAAGCTGCGAGCCTGCTCGACCTGTTCCGCTTGGCGGGCTACGAGCAGGTTGCGCCCTCGATCATCCAGCCGGCCGATATCTTCCTCGACCAGATCGGCGAGCAATTGCGCAGCCGCACCTATGTCTTTACCGATCTTGCCGGCGAGGAGCTTTGCCTCCGCCCCGACCTCACCGTGCCGGTGTCGCGGCTCTATCTCGAGCGGCACCCCAAGGCGGACCGGCCCGCCCGCTATTGCTACAACGGTCCCGCCTTCCGCTTCCAGCTGCACGCGCCGCGAACTTATCGCGAGTTCCGCCAGGCCGGCATCGAGTGCTTCGGCGAGAGCGACCAGCTCGCCGCCGATGTCGAGATCATGTTGCTTGCGGTCGAGGCGGTGCGCCGCGCGGGGCTCGAAGCGTTTCGCCTCCGCTTCGGCGACATCGCCTTGTTCTACGCGCTGCTTGACGCGCTTGCGCTGCCCGAGCGCTGGCGGCTCAAGCTCCGCCACTATTTCTGGCGGCCGCAAGCCTTCCACGCGCTGCTTGCGCGGCTTGCGCGCGGCGAGAGCTCCGACGGCAAAGGTGCTGCCGCACCGCTTGTCCGGGAAATCGCCGGCCTCCCGCCCGAGCAGGCCGAGGAGCGGGTCGCGGCCTATCTCGATGCGCAAGGCCTGCCGCTTTCCGGCAACCGCTCGCTTTCCGAGATTACCGCGCGGCTCGTCGACCACGCTGCCGATCTCGGTGCCGCGCCGTTGCCGCGCGAGGTCGCGACCGTCATCGATGCTTACCTTGACGTCGGGGCGCCCCCGAAAGAGGCCGCCGACCGCATCGCTTTGATCGCCAAGGGGGCCGGCATCGACCTTGGGCCCGCGCTCGATGCGCTTAACCGCCGCTTCGCTCGCCTTGAAGCGGCCGGCGTCGCTCTCGACAACGCGATCTTCGCGGCCGAGTTCGGCCGCAACCTCGAATACTACTCCGGTCTCGTGTTTCAGATCGAAGCCTTGGGCGGCGAGGAGGCAATCGCCGGCGGCGGCCGCTATGATGGCCTGCTCGGCTTTCTCGGCGCGCCGCGCGCGGTTCCCGCCATCGGCTGCGCCATCCACACCG
Organism: Methyloceanibacter sp.; assembly: GCA_052039105.1. Lineage (GTDB taxonomy): Bacteria > Pseudomonadota > Alphaproteobacteria > Rhizobiales > Methyloligellaceae > Methyloceanibacter. The sequence goes on along the minus strand of JBQGDO010000032.1, from coordinate 2,937 downwards.
AGCGCCTGCTCGCTGCGGTGAGGAGGCCGGCGTGATGGGTGCCAAGCTCGCCATCGCCGTTCCCTCCAAGGGACGCCTCAAGGACCAGGCTGCAGACCTGTTCTCACGCGCCGGCATGGCTCTGCGCGTCAAGGGCCACGAGCGCGGCTATCGCGGCACGCTCGATGGCGTCGAAGGCGTGGAGGTGGTCTACACCTCGGCTGCCGAGATCGTGCACGAGTTGAAATTGGGCCGCGTGCAGCTCGGCATCACAGGGGAAGATTTGATCCGCGAGACATTGGCCGATGTCGACGGCTCGGTCGAGTTCGTGGCTCCGCTCGGCTTCGGCCGCGCCGATGTGGTGGTTGCGGTGCCCGATTGCTGGATCGATGTCGCGCGCATGGCCGATCTCGAAGACGTCGCCGCGCAATTCGCCGCGGCTCACGGCAGGCGCCTGCGCGTCGCTACCAAATATATGACTCTGACGCGCCGCTTCTTCGCTTCGCACGGCGTCGCCGGCTACCGCATCGTCGAGAGTGTGGGCGCCACCGAAGCCACGCCGGCGGCGGGAACCGCCGAGCTGATCGTCGACATCACCACCACCGGCACCACCTTGCGCGCCAATCATTTGAAAGTGCTGGAGGATGGGCTGATCCTGAAGTCGCAGGCGCATCTCTTCGCCTCCCGCGCCGCCCCTTGGGACAGGGGCGCAATGAAGCTCCGCGCCGCCATCGCCGAAAGACTAGCGCAATCGACGTCATCCTGAGGTGCGAGCGAAGCGAGCCGCGAAGGATGACACTCACCTCGGAACATCCTTCGCCGGGCGCCTTCGGCGGCCACGTCAGATGACGGTAAATTGAGAATCCGGAGAGTGGCGGGCGTCGAGGGCGGTCGCTATTCTTCAGCCCCATGACGATTCGCCTAGCGCTCGCCGCGCTCCTCACCTTCGCCCTCACTCAGGCCGCGCTCGCCGCGCCGTCGCGCATCATCATCTTGCGCCATGGCGAAAAGGCCGACGAGTGGAAGCTCTGCGAGACCGGCCGCCAGCGGGCGCAGGCGCTCGCCCTCAATTATCTCGGCAAGGACGCCGCAAAGTCGTTGTTCACCGAGGGTGACGAGCCGGCCTTCTTCTTCGCCATCACCCTGCACACCATCGAGCTCGCTTCGCCCGCGGTGGCCACCTGGTCGAAGCCGCTGATCCTCTATCCGGTGATGCCTCCCTCCGGCGGTGACAAGAAGGACTTCGTCAAGCAACTCAACCGCCGCACGCAGGACGCCGCGCGCAACATCCTCGCCAACCCGGCGCTCAACGGCAAGACCGTCGTAATGGTGTGGGAGCACAAGCATATTGCCAACGAAAAGCTCGAGACGAGTTTCGAGGGCGAGCAGGTGACCTTGCGCCAGCTCTTCAAGCTCGACATCCTGCCCGGCGTGCCCAAGACCTGGCCCGACGAGACCTTCGATTATTTCTGGTTGGTCGAGTTCCCGGATAACTCCAACGTGCCGTCGAAATTCTCCATGATGAAGCAGGAGTTCGGCGCTTCTTTCCCCAAAGTTCCGAGCAATGACTGGGGCGCGCCGGATGGGCTCGACGCCGCAAGCGGCTGCAAGACCAAGGTCGACGATTAAACGCGCTGTAGCGAGCGCCTCGCCTCAGATCAGATCGCCAAGATAGGGCATCCCGAGCCTGCACGCCCGGTATTGCCCCTGGCAGCGCCTGACGCAATAGCGTGGCCGTCCCGCGCAGCGCGCGAGGCAGAGACTATAGCGGTATTTGCAATAGCTCTGCGCCGAAGCTGCCGGCCGGGCCTCGATTGCGGAGAGCAAGGCCGCGAGCGTCAACAGAGCCGCGGCGAGAAGGATCGGCTTTCGCATAACGCTCAACCCCCGGCGCATGCTTGACCCTGCGAGAATAGAGCAGGACGCGGCTTGCGGCTACTGCCGAACTAGAGTGAGGTCGAGAGCCTCGGGCGTGCGCCGCGCATCGGTCTGCGGGGTCTCGGTTAGGCGGTGGCGTCCGGGTGCCTCGGGCTCGAGCGCAAAGAACCGCCCGTGGAACTCGATCAGGCTCGACCGGTGCCCGATCGACACGATCGCGGCATCGGGCAGCCGCTCGATCAGCAGGCGATAGAGATCGGCCTCCGAAGCTTCGTCGAGCGCCGCGGTCGCCTCGTCGAGGAACAGCCACTGTGGCCTTTGCAGGAGCGCGCGGGCGATCGACAGCCGCTGCTGCTCGCCTCCCGAGAGCTTGTCGGCCCAATAGGCGGTCTCGTCGAGCTCGCCCTTCAGATAAGAAAGTCCGACCGCGTCGAGCGCGTTCTCGATCTCCTGTTGCGCGAAGGCATCCGTGGTTCCGGGATAGGCGAGTGCCCCGCGCAAGGTGCCGAGCGGCAGATAGGGACGCTGCGGCAGGACGAGCACGCTTGCGCCTTTCGGCACGCGGATCGTGCCGGAACCGAACGGCCACACCCCGCCGAGCGCGCGTAACAGGCTGGTCTTGCCCGCGCCCGACGGCCCTGTCACCAGCACGCGCTCGCCTGGCAGGATGGACAGCCCAGAGAGCCGCACGATCTCCTGCCCGTTGGGCAGCCCAACCGCGAGCTCCTCGACATGCAGCGCGTTGCCGCCGTCGCTGGAAAATTCGAGCTTGGGTGCGGTCCGGTCGAGACCCTGCGCCCAGGCCATCGACGCCTCGAAACCGCTCAGCCGGTTCAACACCGCCTTCCAATCGGCGATCGAGGTATAGGCGGTGACGAAGAAGGAGAGAGCGCTCTGTACCTGCCCGAAGGCAGACACGATCTGCATCAAGCCGCCGAGGGTGAGCGCGCCGAAGAAATAGATCGGGCTCACCACCAGGAAGGGGAAGATCAAAGCGACTTGGCTGTAGCCGGCGGTGAGGAAGGTCAGTTTCTTCCGCCGCCGCATGATGTCGTACCAGTTGCGGATCACCCATCCGAA